>OZ243107.1:1633333-1960000 GCA_965212245.1 Owenweeksia sp.
CCACCAAACAGGATACGGGTGACTGGGTTAAGATCCGTGAAGACGATCGGGAGGAATTCATTGGTTACGATCATACCGCTGCCAAAGTAAAGATTACCCGTTACCGTAAGGTAAAGTCTAAAGACAAAGAACTTTTTCAGATCGTATTTAACCTGACACCTTTTTACCCCGAAGGCGGGGGGCAGGTAGGTGATACAGGTATCATTGAGGCTCATGACGAGCAGATCCGCATTATTGACACGAAGAAGGAACACGGTGTTATTATCCATTTAAGCGAATCGCTGCCCGCGCAGCCGGAAGCTGATTTTGATGCCCGTGTGGATGCCGGAAAGCGTATGTCCACCTCGTATAACCACAGTGCCACACATCTGTTGCATCAGGCTTTACGTGAGGTGTTGGGGACGCATGTGGAGCAAAAAGGATCTCTGGTACACCCGGATTACCTGCGTTTTGATTTCAGCCATTTTGCTAAGGTGAGTAAAGAGGAATTGAACCAGATTGAGGAGCTGATAAACCAGCGCATACAACAAAACTTTCCCCTGGAGGAATTCCGGAATATTCCCATGCAGGAAGCGGTGGACATGGGTGCCATGGCTTTGTTTGGCGAAAAGTATGAGGATACCGTACGAGCTATTAAGTTTGGTGAATCTATTGAGCTGTGTGGAGGGATTCACGTTGGTGCTACCGGTGAGATGGGCTTGTTTACGTTGGTTTCTGAATCAGCAGTTGCAGCAGGCATCCGCAGGATAGAAGCCCTTACCGGGGCCAATGCCCGCCAGTATTTGAACGATAAGGTGGAAGTTCTGGATGCTATACGTGAAGAACTTAAGAATGTAAAAGATCCGCTGGGCGGTATCCGTAACCTGAAGGAAGAGAACAGCCAGCTTAAAAAGCAGATGGAAGAAATGATCCGCGAAAAAGCCGGCTCTGTGAAAGAAGAATGGCTGACCCGGGCAGAAGATAAAGGCGATTATAAGCTTATTGTGGAGAGAACTACACTGGGTGTAGGTGCGGTAAAAGACATTTTATTCCAGTTAAAGAACGAGGCAAGCCCGTTGGCTGCGGTAATTGGTATTGAAGATGATGGCAAGGCGCAAATAGCTGTGGCTTTTTCAGATGAACTGGCCAAAGCTAAAAAATGGCATGCCGGCAATATGGTGCGTGAACTGGCAAAGGAGATTTCCGGGGGCGGAGGTGGCCAGCCCTTTTTCGCTACGGCCGGTGGGAAGAACCCGGCTGGCCTGGATGCCGCATTGGAAAAAGCCCGAACTTTACTGAACTGAAACTATAAACACCATTTTGAGAATAAGAATATGAAAAAGTACCTCCTGATACCGGCTTTACTTTTATCGGCTATGGCGTATGCGCAGCCGGATGATGATGTGAAATATTATACCGATTCACAGGTTAAGCATTCCCGCTGGAGTGCGGCCCTTAACCTCTATCCCAATTATACAGACCGCAGGCTGATCAATAATGAGGTCCCTTCAGGGGGTGGTTTTGATCTGCCCAATGATGAGGCCAGTGGCAGCTTTCAGCTGAATTACGGGCTGGATTTTTTCTACAGCCTGGGCAGTGCTTTTGATATTGGTGTTGGTTTTGGAAGGGCGGCAGGAAATTAT
Organism: Owenweeksia sp.; assembly: GCA_965212245.1. Classification (GTDB taxonomy): domain Bacteria; phylum Bacteroidota; class Bacteroidia; order Flavobacteriales; family Schleiferiaceae; genus CAKZNE01. The sequence continues at coordinate 1,634,956 of OZ243107.1, forward strand.
ACTGTAAACGATGTACGCTTATACCAGGGTCGTACAGATACCGCATTGGCTAAAATGGAAGTAGGTGTAAGTATGTACACTATTCCGCTGAAGCTAAATTTCAATACGGCTATTACAGATATTGTGGACCTGGAAGTGGTGCCTACCGTTGAACTGAACCTGGTGGATAAGTACGATCAAACTTTCAGCCCGTTGAATGAGTCCAGTTTTACCAATGATCTTAAAGACCTTACACAATCGGTGAACTGGTCAGTAGGTATTGGCTTGGGAGGTACCTTCAATTTCTCTGAAGACTGGGGTATCATAGTGCGGGGAAACATCAAGTATATGCTGAACCCACTTATTGAAATGGATAACTTTCCCCGTGAAACCCTGATTAGTTACGGTATGGTACTGGGGCTGAAGTATAAGTTCTGATTTAACGCGTAAGAACAGCACTTACCTTATCATCACCAGAACCATCATTGGCGGTAAAGTTGAGGTTTATTTCCTGGAATTCGGCTCCGGCTGAGCCTGATCCGCTGAAGCTAACCCCATCAGAAGTTTGCTGAGAAATGGTAAGGCTAAACCCGTTGATATTGGCTTTTACAGCCGTGCCGGATAAATTATAGAGGTTGTTAATGATAATTTCCTGATCATTAATACCACGCTGGATGCTCAGTTTATACACCTGTGGTGCGTTAATTCCGGTGTTTTCCTTGCAATCCCATGTGCCAGTGTATTCCGCAATAAAGTTGATATCGTCATCATTATCTTCAGCACAGGAAACGACCAGGGTAGAAAAGAACAGTGCTGCCAGTCCGGATTTCAGGAGTTTTCTCATTTGTTATCGTCTGAGGTTTCGCTTTTATCTTCCTTACCTGCGCGATATTTTTCATTCAGGCGGTCTGCCACTAAGGGAGTAATATCATAGTTGTTATTGGTACTCAATAAAATACTATTGGGGTCAAAGCTCAAGATGTAATCCAGTTGGTATTCTTCACGAATGTTGTTGAGCACTGATTCCATATCCTCTTTGATCTGCTGATTCATGGCTTGTTCTTCAATAGCCAGTTGGTTGGCTTGTTCATCGCGGTAGCGCAGAAGACCGTCCCGCGTTCTTTCCAGGTCCATCTGGTTGGCCTGTAGTTTTTCAGGGCTCATGCTTTCGGCTTGTTGCTGGAATATGGCCAGGTTCTCCTGAAAAACCTGTGATTTATTAGCCAGGTCTGCTTCCAGCCTTTTAGCTTTTTCCTCCAGTTTAACTTTCAGCTCTTTGTGATAATCATATTTGGCTACTAAAGAATCGGTATTGATAAAAGCGATGTGTGCTGCAGCAAAATCCTGGTTCTTCAAACGCTCCGCCACTTCTTCAGAGCTGGCCGGTTTGCCCTTTTCCTTAACAGGCGTATCGTACACTTTCCAGAATAAGAAGGCTACGGCAATTAAAAGAATAATGCTCAATACGGTGTTTAATGCTTTCATCAGGTTGATCGTTTTAAAGGGGCAAAAATAGATAAAAGAAGCAAGGGACACCAATAGTGTAGTTGGATTGAAATAAAGCGGAAGGGGGAATTTGTAAATTTGCCGGCTATGCCGGATCAGGATAAAAAATTTGAAATACCCGTTTCAGGAAATCTGGGTTTACTGGCCCTGGGGTATCGCGGTGTGGAGGCCTGGCGTAAGGTGCGCGATGAAGCTGAAACGGAGGAACAGAAGAAAGGGAAAAAACACAGGAAATAAAAAGCCACCCCGGAAAGGGCGGCTTTTTTCAGATCAATTCTCAGTATCAGCCACAGAGATAGGTCTTCTGCGGTGCTGTTCCTGTATGTTGGGAAACATGGCGGTAAAGTAGGCTGTCCAGCCTCCGGTACGTACGCGCAAAAGATCATACTGCTCCGGTGAAGTCATGGCCTCTTGCATAGTTTGAGGATTGGCCACCGTAATAGTAAGTATGTTGGAACTCCTGGCTTGCGCAAACTGTTTCAGTACTTCCTTCAGGTCATCCAGTGGGTAATCTTCACGAATATTGAAATCGGTAGGGCCACCATCGGTCATTTTGCGTGAACCGTTTCCTGCAAAACCGGCCAGTGATTTTTTGAAGTCCGCTTCCTGGTGATCTACCGGAAGGTCTATAGGGCTGGGTGCCGAACTCATGTCTGAAGCTACCGTGGTTCCTTTACGTCTGCCGTCTGCGCTGGCACCATTCCAGGCCCCCATCTCAACGTGGTTTTCAAAAGTGCCCACCCCGGGTTGTATCTGTATGCCAAAAGGCAGTTCTTCCGTACCCATTTTCAAAGCCAGGTCAGCCAGGAATTCTCCGGTTTGAGGCAATGGCTGGGTGAGTGTGGTAACTGATAGATCAGCAATTTTCTCAATAATAGTATTGCCAAAAGTATCAATGTCAGAATGACCACGCCCAAAACGGGGTAAGCTCAAGGCTACTTCCCGTAACCTTTTATAGCGATCAGCCTGGGCAGTTATGCGCGCATCACCGGCCAGAGTGCTTACAAAAGGCTCGCTCATATCGTAACCCCAGTCGCAGGAAAGGCAGTTCAGCAATTCGGGTAGAGAAGTTATAGCCTTCTTGTCATTAAACACCATTTCGCGGATTGCGTACAATGAATTAATGGTGGAACTCAGAGCAATGTAACAAGGGCCGTAAATATTATACCGTGCACCTCCGCTGTAGTAGTCCTGGCCTTTTTCAATACAGTCATACACAAAATTAGACAGTAAAGGGGAAGGGCAATAGGCGGTATTGGCCCCATACCCCCTTAACTGCCCGTCAATACGTTTGCGGTTCAACCATTCAAAGTGCTTGAAATAGAGTTCCAGCAATTCTTCAAAGTCCTTTATTTCTTCGGCCGGTTTGGAGGTAAAGGATGAAACCTTTCCTTGAAAGTAACTCATGCCTGCTGAGGAATAGGTTTTACCTCTGTTTAGGGCACATTCCAATGGCTCAAGGGTGCTGAAACCACCCAGTGAAAACCAGTTCTCACCTGGGAACTGGGGTTCGTAGCAACCATCGCAGGCGTAATTACGGGCACTTTCAATGCTTACTTCAGAACGCCATTTTTTAGCGGCTTCGCCTACAATGTATTCTCCGCCAACCTGATCACCACTTTGTCGCAATCCTTCAATAAAGAGTTCATCATTCAAAAAGAGGGGATGTGCACCCCCGGAAAGCACACTTTTGGCGGCTTCCTCAAAAATATCGTCCGGCATATCTTCCCGCATACGCAGGGAAAGGCAGGGTGCATTGAGCGGCAGGCGTGTGGTACACCTCAGGAACATGCGGGTAAGGTCATTATAGGCAGCCTTACCGGTATGCACATCGCAGCCCCCTACGGTTACCTGTTGTATCCATTGATTGATAGAGGCTCCTTGCGGGTAAGGCCCGGAAGAGCCACCCATAGCCAGGTTGCCAAAGGGTTGATGATCCTCCACAAAAATGCGGTTGCTTTGTACCTTTTCATCCAGTTTCAGACAAAAGGCATCCAGAGCTTCTTGTGCCTCCTCAGCGGTAATTCGCTTAGCCTCTGTGTCCTTGCGGTAATAGGGCTCCAGTATCTGATCCAAACGACCCAGGGCGGTAGGCTCACCCGTAAGGTGAAGGGAAGAGTGGATGGCAAAAATAAGTTGCAGGGCTTCTATAAATGTACGGGCCGGTTTATGGGCAATGTGCTCCATGCGTGCGGCTATTTCCTGCAGGTTCTGTTTTTCCCAGGCTTGTCCTTCTTCCATTTCGGAAGCCATTTTTTGGGCGAGGGCAGCATAGCGTACACAGTGCTCACTGATACCTTTTAAAGAAAGGCGGGCGGCTGTATAAAAGTCTTTCTTCTCTTCGGAAAGTTCACTGTGATCATATTGATCAATGTCAGCTATCAAGCCGTCAATACCCACTTCTAAAGCGCGTTCAAAAGAAGGGATGCAATGCCCCACACCCGAAGCTTCACTCAGGTTGGCCAGGAAGCCATCCATGCGCTCTTTTTCGGTAAGGTAAAGCATATTGTAGCGTCCTTCGCCCAGGGAGAGGTTGGGCATTCCGCCCACGATAATCTCTTCGGGTTGTATGCGGAAGGTGTCAGCCCCGTTGATCACCCGGTATTCTTCATGGCTTAGCCCGGAACTAAGCGGGAACTGTTTCCCGTTCTTATCCATCATTCTCTGACCCCGGAAACCGTATTCATCGGATGACATTTCGTGTAGCGTAAGCCGAACGGACCAGCCTTTGCGGATCATAATGGATTGCTCCATCAATTCTTCAGGGGTGGGAGCCGGCTCCTCGGGATAGTGTTTTCTGAATTTTTGCAGATATACTTCAATTGGGCCTAATTCTTCCTGTTTGCGGTCAATATACCAGTTGTCCTGCCAGCGTGAGAAGGTGTTTTCCAATAAACTCAGTATCCGCCTGCTGGGGGGATTGTATTTTTCCCGGTCTTCAGGCGTCATGGTAGACATTTTAAAAAGAAACTCCTTGTGGTTGTAATGCATCAGGCCGTTGTCCGAAGCACGGTCAAAATGCCGGTCCAGCCGTGACCAATCCATACCGGGAAAACGCGACCAATCCATTTCTTCTTTTCCCTTCCATTCACTTTCCAGGTATTGGTCGGTATCCAGTTCCAGGTCTTTAATGCTGGGAATGTAAAACAGTCCGCCCAGGTCGGATTTAATATGGTTGAAAAGCCTGTCATTCATAAAACCCCCGGTGCTCCCAATCTGGTTATCCATTATGGTTTCCAGTATGGGGAAACTCTTGGCGTAGCCTGCAAAATAAATTCCCGCTTCATCGGCAATATTACTGCCGTGTGCAGCTAAGTGCGGACAGCGGGCATAACTGCTGATACCAAAGGGAAGACCAAGACGCAGTACCGGGGTGGTGTTCCCTTGCTCATCCTGCCTGCGGGCTGATTTAATGTGTGTACGGGTATCACGACTGGGAATTATGGTATCATTGGTTTTACGTCCTACCAGGTCTTCAATCTGGTCCTCACTCATGGAATGTACCTGATCCCAATTGATCTGAAAACGCTGGGCAAGGGCGTAGGAACCTCCAAAGTGATCTATATCTTCAACACCTACAATACAATGTTTGGCAATGGAAATGGGATCGGTGGGGTTATTCAGATTTTCACTGAAGCGCGACCCCAGTACTTTTCCGCCTTTCCCGCTCACCTCTGTGGATTTGGTAGCGGCTTCCTGGTATACCGTTTCTTTAACATGCGAACCCAGTTTGGCGGTGATCCACTCCCGTACGATGCGGCAGGCCTCCATTTTATCACTTTTAATGTGAAACCAGATGTCGGCATGATTATTCAGAAAGGATTGGCTGGAGCGCGATATAACGGTGGATGAATTGCCATCCTCTTCAGGAAAGCGAAAACTCATGCCTTTGGGCAGGCTTAAACCTTCTTTTTCGCACAGGGCCTTCCAGAATTTTACACCTACCCCAATTACAGCAGTGGTATTGCAGTCTTTTAATTTTGGATTGGTGTGTATCTCACTGCGTATGCCCAGCTTTATTTGGCGCAGGTCTTTACGTGAAAGACTTTTTTCACTGGTAAGCCAGTAACTGGCAAAAATGGCGTTGGGTGAGGGGTATACTAACCCGCGTTGGGTGTGTTCCCATATTTCACGGTCGCGTAACGAGCGCTCATGCGAAAGGTCTTCAGGTTTGGATTCAAGATGTAGGGATTTCATGACGTAGAGATTTAGTTTGTAGAGGGGTATTGTTTTTTAAATTGGTTGATCACTACCTGGAAAAACTCCTTTTTAGGAGCATCGGTTTTTTTTACCAGGCCTTCATCATAGGTGAGAAAACCCAGGTTTTGATCGCCTTTTTCAACCAGATAGGAGGAAATGGCAATGCGGTATTCTTTTTCGGGCTGAATCTCATTTTCACCCAACTTCCATTTTGCACCGGATTTCAGGATGTTGGAATACTGTAGAAAGGCTCCGGTGCCTTCGTTCTTAAGACCTTGCTCAAGGGCACGGATAAGGGTGCTGCCCTCCATGCTAACCAGTGATATATCTCCCCCAAAAGGAGAGATGCGCATAATGTCGTACTCGGAGATGGGGCCGGGTTGTAGTTTGTCATCAATACGGATGGAGCCTCCGTTCAAGAGGGAAGCATCAGCCTGGGGGTAGGCGGTTATGAATCCGGCTGTGATAAGGTCTGTAAGCCCGGTGCTGCGGCTGCGCACGGCAGATTCGCTACCGTCCAGTACATCGGTGGAGATACAGATCACATCCCGTGGGTGATAGCCTTGCTTTTCAAAAGAGGCAAAGGCTATGTCGGTCCACTTTTGAACCAGGGCTTTTATCGCTGGGTCTTCCGGTATGGACTCATCCATAAAAACCAGCTGTGAGTGTATCTTTAGTTCTCCGGAAGACTTGCGGTATTCCAGCTGATGAATAAATACCGTTTTAGCATTGGCATCAGCCTTGGTAACAGGGGTATAATGATCTCCACGCAGGAGATGGTAGTTTTCATGTTCATGCCCGCCCATAATCATATCAATTTCGGGAACTTCTACCGCCAGGTTTACGTCTGATTCAATACTCTGGTGCGTAATGGCTACAATAATATCCGTCTTTTCTTTTTGGAGCCTTTCCACTTCTTTTTTAGCCGCCTGTAAAGGATCAGATATATTGGCGTAAGAAGTTTTAAAATTGCGGAGGGTAATGCCCAGTATGCCTATGGAAATACCTTCTACCTCAATTTTAAACTGTTTGGTGGTGTTGGGGAAAGGCTTGTTCTCACTATCCAGTACATTATCGGCTATAAGCGTGAATTTCATCTCATCCAGGCGCTTACGCAGGTCGGGCTCCTTCAGGTCAAACTCATGGTTGCCAAAAATGAAATAATCCCAATTCATAACGTTCAATACATCTACCATTTGCCGGCCAGCCATTTTCTCACCCTGGTAAGTGGCGGTGCCAATAGCAGAAGGGCTCAGCATATCACCGGCCAAAACGGTAAATGTATTGGGGTTGTCTTTCTTCAAACTGTCCAACAAGGTTTGTACGCGGGCAAAGCCCCCCAGTTTTCCTCCGCTTACGGCAGACATTTCATATACATCATTCAGTTGCAGAAAGGTGATCTTTACCACCTGTGCCATACTGGTAAAGGAAAAGATCAAAAAGCTGAGCAGGAACGTAAATCGTAGTAACATAATTAAATGGTGTTAAGTATAATTTCAGAGGTTTGAAAATTCTACATTATTCTATAGTTGCCAGGCTTTAACAGCATTGCTGGCTTCAGCAGCAGAGGCGCCTTCGTGTCTCTTTTTTTCTCTTCTCTGATCGCTTTTGCTGAGAGCCGTCAAAAATTCAAGACCGGTTAACTCTTCCACCTGATTAATGGTAGTGAGGTATTCAGAAATATCTTTTTTGGCTTTAGGGATTACATTGGGAAAGATGAAGGCCAGGCTGGTTATTCCGGTTTCACTATCCGCATCTTCGCGCACCAAAATTTTATAGATAGCATCTGGTACAGCTGCTTTTACGTTGTCCTTCTGGCCCAGCCACACGGCTGGATTCTTTCCAAAAAACACCGGTCCTGAAACTACCCAGATGCGCCCGTAAGTGTCGGCCCAGCTATTGCTTTTCTCTTCCAGGTATTTCCATATACCGTTATTCTGCCACTGTAGCTGAGGCACGGCATTAAGCACCGTATGGGTATTGTATCCGGCATCGTCACTTAAACGGTCCGCAGAGTTTTTGGGGCACATATGTCCGCGTACATAGCGAGAGTCTGTAGATACCGCTTTTAGCTTACGGGTACCGGATACAGCATAGGTGCCATCATCGGGGGCAATACCCAGCTTGTTAAGCCGGGGGTCTGTCATCCACGGAGAAGGACGTTTATATTTGGAGCGTTCACGCCCGGTCTCTCTCTTTATCTCGTAGGCCACCCACTCGGGTATGCCCCACAGGTCCGGAGAGCCATCCCCGTTATTATCATCATTGGAATCAAAAGAGGTGGTATAGGCTGCAAAGTGATACATAATGTCTTCCGGTCCTATACCCCATTTGGTATGCTCATATTCAGGATTCAGAACAATGGGCTTGTATCGCTTGCTGGGGGCAGTGGGCTCCTCATGTCTGTTGCCCGTAAAGGCCAGCAACAGGAATGCTGCCAGTGGCAGGATATATCTTTTCATGGTTTGGTGGTATGGTTTGTTGCTAATTAAAAATACTGTTTAGCACAGCTGCTGCCCGGTACCCGGCCGCTCCCAGCCTCTCTTCCACCACAGGTAAAAAATCATGCTGGTAATTGTAGGATAAGCTGGGTAGCCCGCTATCCCGGTCCGTATTATCATAAAGCGTATTGTAGATGAGCTCTCTTTTTTTAACCGACTCTTCAGCCCACTCTCTGGTGGTAGATTTTTGCCAGGTTTTTTTCATTGGAGCCGTGTGCTTATCCACAAAATCTGAGAACTCAGTAAAGCTTAAACCTTCCTGGTCTATAATACCGGAATCCCAAACGGAATGCAGGTTGGTTTTATCGTCAAAGAACAATACACTGATCTTATTGCCACCGTAATCATTGTTTTTACCCACGTGCATGGGCTGGTGAACATCGCCAATAAAATGAATGAGAAAGGCAAGGGCGGTGGCTTTCAGAGAACCATTCAATGGCTTTACCTTATTCTTATCCATAAGCTCCTGAAACTGCCTGGTGGCGCTTGCATCACCACTCAAAATATCCTTCATAAGCTCAATGGCTTCTATTACATTATTTATGTCGGGGTCGTTCTTGCCCTCATTTATAACCTGCTGTACGGTTTTATCAGGATCAATGGTTATAAAATGCCAGGGTTTGGTAAAGTCCCAGTTTTTTTCGGAGCGTATAAAATCGGGCCAGGTAGCTACCTGTGCCAGGTAATCATCTCCTAAAACCTTATCCACTTCGGCACGTGTTGATTCACTGAGGTTATCGTAACAGATCTGGGCTACTATGCGGTGGCCGGACTGGCCCCACCCCCAGGCAGTTTGCATGGTTATACTAACCATTACAACAAATAAAAAGGATCTCATAATTGAAAGGTTTGGATGTTTGAAACGAATTAATTGGTTCCTTCAAATTTGGCGTAACTAATTGACAAATACAATTTAAGCGGAGTGTTTTTTAGTGAAGTGCCATATAAATTGAGTGGGCAACTCAGGTTGGAAACCCGGACTATATACAGTCCTGGTGAAAATCAGGAACGGTTGTGAAATTAAAAAAGCCGCCCGTAAGGGCGGCTTAAGGTTTCACTTAGGTGTGAATTAAAAGTTGAATTATTTACTTAATACAACTTTTTGATAAGTGTATTCATCCCCGGCTTTTACCGAAATGAAATAGACGCCATTGGTTAAGTTCTCATCAGAGGCGGAGAAGCTAAACTCATGATTCCCTTGGGCGTATACTTCACTGCCGATAGATTTGATCTGCTTGCCGGTAGCATCGAGCAACAGAATATCTACGTTTTGATCAGCAGGGTTGTAAAAGCGAATAGTTAATGTTTCGCTGAAAGGATTGGGGTATACCTCTGCTTCCAAACCGCCTTGCAGTAAATCTGAATTTTGACCGCTGCTTGTTTTAGGAGTAAAGTAGCAGGCATTAAGCGTAATGGTTTCGCAGTAAGTGTCAGCACAAAGGCTTACACCATTATTACCCACTACGGTTAAGCATACCGTATAGGTTCCGCCACTACTATAATTATGAACAGGGTTTGCCAGATTGGAAGAGGTGCCATCACCAAAATCCCATGAATAACTGGTGATGTTGGTACAGGAGTTGGTTTTACCATTTTCAAAGAAAGCCACCTGGCAACGGTTCTGTGCGTTGAACAGGAAGTTGAAATCAGACTCCAGCTTACAGGAGCAATTGGTACAGCCGGTAATGGTAATGGTATCACAGTAGGTGTCGGCACATCGGGTTACACCATTATTGCCTACTACCGTAAGGCATACCACATAGGTGCCATTTCCACTGTATACATGAGTGGGGTTAGTGACATTGGAAGAGGTACCATCACCAAAATCCCATGAATAACTGGTAATGTTGGTACATGAATTGGTAACAGCCTGCTCATTAAAGGTTACCTCGCAACGGTTCTGGTAATTAAATATATAATTGAAATCAGACTCCAGCTTACAGGAACAATTGGTACAGCCGCTGATGGTAATGGTATCGCAATAGGTATCGGCACAACGGGTTACACCATTATTACCTACTACCGTAAGGCATACCACATAGGTGCCATTTCCACTGTATACATGAGTGGGGTTAGCGGCATTGGAAGAGGTGCCATCACCAAAATCCCATGAATAACTGGTAATGTTGGTGCATGAATTGGTAACAGCCTGCTCATTAAAGCTTACCTCGCAGCGGTTCAGGTAATTGAAAATATAATTAAAATCCGATTCCAATTTGCAGGAGCAATTGGTACATCCACTGATCTTTACGCTGTCACAATATGTGTCTACACAGCGATCTATCCCGTTATTGGCCACTACCGTGAGGCAGACATAGTAGGTGCCATCACCGGAGTAGGTATGGCCTGTGCTGGAAGCGGTAGAGGTAGTGCCATCGCCAAAATCCCAGAACCAATCGGTAATATTGGTGCATGAATTCGTAATGGATTGATCTGAAAAGAAAAGTGTACACGGGTCTACAATGCCAAAATTAGCAGAGAAATCAGCTTCCACCTTGCAATAACACTGATCCTCAGCGTTTAAATAATCATAAGTGCTTCCTGCGGCAAAGCTGGCAGGTTGAAATAATAAAGCAGAGAAAAGGGCAATTAAAAGCCACTTACTTTGAAGTAGAAATCTAGGTTTCATAATTAATTGGTTTTATAATGTTAAACAGAAAGGTATTAAAATTTTGTAAGTAATTGATAATATGTTTTTTGGGGTTTAAACAATGAGTTATAAAATTTTCAAAAAGTGATACTTTCGTAAATATTTGATAATCAAATAATGAATTGTTTAATGATTTGAAAAAGGGTGTAGAAAAAGAGTTAAAAAAATATGCAGAAGCGCAAAGGTATTGTTGAAGCAAATGAGGTCTCCCCAACACTTAGAACAAGTGAAGCAGGGTTGATTAATCCAGGGGTTATGCTTATTAATAATTAACTTGTAGCACTTATGCCCCACACCTTTATATATACCCTCTCTTATAAATCTCCGGCCGGTGAAATGCTGTTAGGCAGCTATAAAGATCAGTTGTGCCTGGCGGACTGGCGGTACCGTAAAATGCGCCAGCGCGTAGATGCGCGTCTTCAGGCTTTTCTGAAAACAGATTTTAAGCCCGGGGATAACGAAATATTGCGAAACACAGCAAAGCAGCTGGATGAGTATTTTCACGAAGGACGCAGGCAGTTTGATGTGCCATTAAAACTTTGTGGCAGTGATTTTCAACAAAGGGTATGGCAGCAATTGTTGCAAGTACCCTACGGAATTACTGAAACCTATTTGGGCTTATCCCGAAAGCTGGGCGATGAAAAAGCGATTCGGGCTGTGGCTTCAGCTAATGGAGCCAATGCCATTTCTGTAATGGTTCCCTGCCACCGCATTGTAGGTAGTGATGGCAGCCTTACGGGCTATGCCGGAGGACTGGAAGCCAAGCGTAAGTTGCTCCGTCTGGAAGGCGTGGTTCTGCCGGGTATTCAGCCTGTTTTGTTTTAAGGGTAAGAATTCAATACTCTGGCCGGTATCCCTCTGTTTTATCAAGTGGCTGATGTGTGAGCCCCTCATTATGAGTGGGCTGCGTTTAAAATCCAAAAAAAGAACTATCTTGTAGAGTGAAACAATAACTCTACTCATTATGTTAAATTCTATTTTTTGGCGTAAGGCAAGCTGTGCTGCCTTTGCCACGCTTTTTACAGCCGTTACTTCAGTTACGCTCAATGCCCAAACCTATCAACCGCCCATAGCGGTGGAGTACCCCAACCCGATGGCGGTTGCCGGAGGGCAGTCCTTACACTCTTCCAATTACCTCTTCCAGGATTTTACCCTTGCCGCCTATGATGATGGTAATGACGGACAGGTGATATGGCAACACATTGTGCCCGGCACCAATGTGATTAATTGCTCCGGAACCATACCTTATACCGGAGGGTATAGCTACATTGAAGTAGGAGCCCTGGGAGGAAGCCCTTCCGGAGCCCCGTTTACGGCCTTTGTAGCCTATCACCAGGCTGGTGCAGGGCATGCGGTGGACCTTTACAATTGGGATCCTTTTGCGTGTACCATGGTTCTTTACGCCACACATACACTTTCCACTAACCCCGCTCCTTCGCGCATAAGTATGGATAACCATATTGAATATGCGTTAGCCCTTGGCTGGACGGATGCCGGTACCTTAAACACCACGGTGTATGAAACAGGTATCTATACACCCAGTTTTATCCACACTATTTTAACCACCATTAACCCCAATAATGTAGATGTGGCCTTTACCCATGGTTCCCAGTTGTGGGTACATTATGTGTACAACAGCCTGGGTACGCCCGTGGTGGAGGTCAGTGCGGAAGACTTCTGGGTAATGCGGGCAGCCGGTGCGCCAACTACCTATACTCCCGTTTATGAGGATTTCAATGTGTTGAGCGGTGCCTCGGCCGGCAATGTATACTGTAATATGGACGGAACCGATCACGGACCTGATAACTGGGCGTATACCTATACCGAAGATCATCAGAATATATCGGTACGGCTCATTGATGTTACTTCGGGTACCGGGCCAGCCACTTTTGTGGTGAACGATGGTTCTATGGGTAATGTTCCCAATAACTTTTCCAGGAACGAAGCGCCCATACTCTCCTATGATTTTTCGTTTGACCTGATTAATGTGGGGTGGATCACCCGCGATGCCGGCCAGTCATACGTAGGCCTGGAGATCTTTCGGGACGGATCAGCCATTACCAGTGCCCTGGATTATTTCCAGATCCCCAATAACCCGGGAAGTGCCAGTCCTACACCTGTGCTGTCGTTCAGCAAGATGACCGAATTTTCCCCACCCTGGCTGTATGCGTTCTTTTCAGAGCAAAATGCCTCCGGTACCAAGCGGTTTATGCATAAGTATCATGATATGAGTATAAACACCAACTTTAAAACCACGCCCACTCCCGGAGCCGTAAAGTGTCCGGATTATGAGCATGGCGGTCATAAATTCAATGAGAATCATGAAGAAGCCCTGGGAAGCCTGGAAGTATACCCCAATCCATTTACCGATCATTTTACACTGGATGACAAGGATATGAGCCTGTCCGGAGAAGTACAGGTGCACCTTCGTGATATGGGTGGTAAATTGATCATGACCCACACCGGAACTGTGGATGAAATAAATGTCGCTTTGACCAAAAACACCCACACACTTCAAAACGGTGCCTATCTCCTGGAAGTTACAGCTAAGGAAGGAGGTGTCCGTAAAACCTGGAAGCTGCAGAAAAAAGCCGAATAAAACCGGATCCAAAATGTAGAAGCAAGGCCGCCTGGATACAGGTGGCCTTTTTTTGGTGTACAGACTTTTTTTTAAGCAGGGATCTTATCCATTCTGTTTAGTGGTTGGTGTAGATAAGCAGCGGTTTTGTTAAACGCAGTGCTTTTTTAAATGTCTTTCTGCTAATAAATGTGCCAAAACCCCCTGTTTCGTGGCCTGAAACTTCCTGTTCCATTGGCTAAAACTCCTCAGAGTTTTCTCCAAAACATCAGGAAGGGTTTTCTAAAACTCCGGGGAGTTTTTCTTATCCGTTTTGTTTAGTAGTTAATACGGTTCAGGCCGGGCTGCGCCATTGCGCATCATGAATTCATGATCTCCGCAAAATAACGGTACGATTTAATCCGGTCCTCCACATGGTACATATTGGAAACCACCATTAGCTCATTCACCTGTGTGGCTTTCAGAAACTCGCGGGTTTTTTCAGCCACCGTGGCTTTAGTGCCGATAAAGCTGTATTTCAGCATGCGCTGGAAATGGGGATTCATACTAAGCTCCCTCAGCTCCTCCGTCATAGGGGCAGGAGGCTGCATATAATCACGCTTATTGGTTAAAATACCTAAAAACATTCTGATCAGTGAGGTGGAAAGTGCTTCGGCCTCTTCGTGGCTATCGGCAGCAATAACATTTACAGCGGCCATGGTGTAGGGTTCCTTTAGGTAAGCAGAGGGTTCAAAGTTATTGTGGTAAATGCTCAGGGCTTCCATCAGTTGTCCCGGAGCAAAATGACTGGCAAAGGCGTAGGGCAAACCTTTGGCGGCTGCCAGCTGTGCACTGTCGGTACTTGAGCCCAGTATCCAGATGGGTACATCAATTCCCTCTGCCACCGTAGCCCGTACCGGTGCACCGGTGTTATCTGCCGAAAAGTATTTTTGTATAAGTTCAATATCCTGCGGAAAGCTGTGTTGCGCCTGCATACGGTCCGGGCGGATAGCCTGTGCGGTAAGCTGGTCGGTACCAGGCGCACGGCCTAAGCCCAGGTCAATGCGATTGGGATACAGAGCTCCTAAAGTTCCGAATTGTTCGGCCACAATAAGCGGAGAGTGGTTGGGTAACATAATACCTCCTGAGCCTACTCGTATTTTTTGGGTTCCTGCGGCTATATAACCGATCAGCACTGAGGTGGCCATGCTGGCAATGCTGATCATATTATGATGCTCGGCCAGCCAGAAGCGATAGTACCCCAGCTCTTCTGTGGCTTTAGCCAGCTTTAAGCTGTTGCGCATCGCATCTCCGGGTGTATTTCCTTTACTTACGGTGGCTAATTCCAATACCGAAACGGGGACGGGCATATCTGTTTTTTATAGTGCAAAGCTAGGCCGTGAAACAGAGATTAAAGTGAAGAGCAGATAGAGTTTGATGATATTAAAGCGTAGTAAAGGTTGCGCTTAGCGGGGGCTAAATCTACGGGTAAGTATTTCTCCCGAAATGCATGCTTCGATACACCACGCCATTGGCGTGGCACTCAGGATGACATTTCTATCGGGCTGAGGTAATAAAATACCTTGGCATCCTTAGCCCTTTGCCATATTTAGGACAGGCTTGGATGAAGGAGGGAAATAGTAAGGCTTTGGTATCAAAATAGTACAAGGGTGTACGCTGTGCTTAGCGGGGGGGGGACGGTTAAGGTAGGCAGGTAAGGAACTTTGGTGTTCATAGCACGGCCAGGACGCATAGCTTACAAGATTGATGTTCTTCTTTTGTCTTGAAACCAAAGAAGAACCAAGAAAAATTCAAGGCTTCCCTGAGGTTCGCTGAAATACTACGTTCTGGCCTTTCTCCCGAAATCCAAGCCGTTCGCTGCGCTCAACTTCAGGATTTCTCATGCTATCGAAAGACCTGAACTTGATTTCTATACTCACCTCCGAAAGGCCCTTTCCCTATGTCAGGGAAAATTAAATGGTCATCCTGAGCGCCTGTGCTGAGCTTGACGAAGTAAAGTGGAAGGATGGAGGTTAAAGTGTAGCACGAGCGTGACGCTCGCGCTAGCGGGGGGAACGTTCGCTACGTCTCGCAGGGACTAATCAAACCACTCTTCGTAGGCCTCATCAATCTCCCTGCACAATGAGCTTTTAGAACAAGTTCCACTGCTCCAGTCTTTGAATTTGTCTTTTAAATTTCCCAGCGATTTTTGAATCTTTTTCAGAGTGCCTGGGTTATCGCATTCCTGAATTATAATATCGCCATCCTGTACTTTACTTAATATTTCCTGGCAACGACTGGCATGAACCCGGTCTAAGGCATCATCACTCCAGAGCAATTTTTCTATTTTATCAGCATCAGCCGGGCATCTTTTTAAGGCTGACTGACAAGCGTAATCCTGCTGTGCGAACATTTGACCGGACATCAGTAGGGTACATAGTACAATTGAAAATTTGAAAAAGGAATTCATAGGTTAAACACTTTTTAGTTGTTTGATTTTTCAATATACCAACTTCCGCAAAAAGCCTATTTAATCTCATAAAAGTAAGGGAATGTCCAGGTGCTATACACAGGAAGTGGCCGAGGTGCTTAGGCCTTAAGGGCGTGGTATTATGGTGGACAGGTGCATGATAGTAAAGCGTAGCGGATGCTAAGTTTAGAGTGGGTATAAAAAAACACGCCCGAAAGCGTGCTTTTAAATTTCATAATATAAAATCCTTTAATTGTGTAACACTAATTTTCTGATAAATAATCGTTCCCTTTCTCCGATTATTCGGACGAATATCACTTCTTTTTTTATTTCCCTTAAATCAAGTAATAAGCCGGATTTGTCATCTTCTATTTTAATTACTTTTAGAATCTTTCCGGTAACATCCGCTAATTCCACACGGTTTACCTTAAAGATCTGCCCAAATTTAAGTTCCACTTCCTGGTCTGAAGAAGCGGGATTGGGATAAATACTTATAGATTGATCAAATATTTCTTTTTTGAGATTTTCAACTTTTGCTTGTCTTAACCTTTCCCAATCCGTAAACAGTATTGGATTGTTTAGGTCTGAATCATTTTGGGGCCTTTGAATTATGATCTCAACGCCTTCGGCATGATTGTAAGCAAGCTGAAGCGTATTTTTAGTATTGAGAAAAACTTCTTTGGCAGAAGGCAGATATTCCCGGATTATTTCCACACTGATCTCAATCTTCGGCATGGGGTCAGGAACACCATCAATTACTACCCATGCCCTATAGCCTTGATTGAAAAGAATATAGGCGTTCGCAGGTAGAAGTTCCTGGCTGAAAGGATCTTCTGTTTTTGAATCTGGTTCTTTTTTAGCCAAAGTGCAATCATCTTCACAATTGTGTCCTGCCGGTATGGAAACATTATCACAGCAGGCATCCACCCATCCTCGTGGTTCCAGTATGAGAACTTTAGACACTTCTTTGCAATAGGAACCGTCCGGGTTACAAACAACGGCTTTACCTGAAACCCCAAATGATGAGGCCATAAATAATAGAGCGATATACTTTTTCATGACATCTGTTTCTTTTGAAGTTATACTAAAACTAGCAACAGCAGTCAATAATCCAACCATCGGGTACTTCAACATTTTCGCAGTTTGCTTCTTGCCATACTCCGTCTATTCTTACCCGGTCAATCCTTTCACAGGGCTCAGGGAAAAGGGGGTCTGAGTTGACGCAAAGAAATACAGCCGCGTTTAAGCCATGAAAGCAGATTGCTGAAAAGATCAGCGAAAGAAATAACTTTTTCATATATGTAAGGTTTTAATTAATGGTTAGTTAAAGTTAAAAAAACTTATCTTATAAAAGTGTTGATTTTTGGCCCGTAATAAGTGAGGATATGATGCGCCTGATTAAGTAAATAGGAGTAGAAAGCCTGGCTATTTGGTAGGATGGTTATCCTGAGCGGATCGCATGTTGACATAGCCTTGGCAATGGAACAATCGGAGGGTAGACAATTCCAAAAAAAACATATTAGTTAGGATAAAACGCGCAATACAATCGCGCGGTAGCTATTGCATTAGCTGGATACCAAAGCGTACTAGTACACTACGCTTAGAAGGGGACTAATACTACGCTTTACGGTTAAGTATTTCTTCCGAAATGCATGCTTCGATACACCACGCCAGGGCGTGGCACTCAACAGGACATTTCTATCGGGCCGAGGAAATACATCTTATCATTTCGAGACCTTCGCTAAACTTCGGACAGGCTTAGCCGAAGGATGGTGGTAGTAAAGTTTTTGTGGTACAATAGCACGAGCAAAGATGCTCTCACCAGCCAGTAGAAAGTACTTTCTATTTATTATAGGTATTTAATTCTTGCTGTAACTTCTTAATAAGATTAGAATAATAGTCTCTGTTCATGTCCACAGTTGAATAGTCAATTAGATTTGGAAGAATTTCATCTAGTCTATCCTGCATCCACATCTTATCTTCTTTTTTTAATAAAAGGCTTTCCTTTATATGGAAAATCAAACCCATCAATAGTTTGGTAGCTAGGGATTCGTATTCTGTCAGAAGGCTTAACAAATTAAATTCTAGCATTGTGTTATTTTCATCCAAAGCTTGAATATTCTTTCCTGTTTTATCCAAAGACCCTTGTATAATTCTAAAACTTGTGGTCTTTCTTATACTCTTAAATTCCTTTCGTTCCTGTTTTTCGTATTCATAATCAGCCGTGTGGGCACCTGCTATGTTTCTGAGTTTATAAATTTTAAGGGATTTGAAATTAGGCATCACCTGTTCTCTTTCGGGATAATTTAGCAGATTGGCAATTTCCTTAAAGGCATTCATTTGAAGATATACTGCATTAAGAATCCCATATAACCGTAAATAAATCTCGCCATAATCTGTATTATTATTACTTAAATCCCCAAGTTGATACGTGAAAGCACTACAAATTGCCTGTTCGGTATCTTCAATGAGATCAACGCAGGCCCTATATCGTCTCCAATCTGTTTGTCTTTGAAATTTCAAACGTTTTTTATAAGCTTTCTCAAAGTTAGCCGCATATTGAACGTCACGCCCAGCAGCCTGCAAAAGAACCAGAAGTAAATATGTAAGTTGATCCTTATACACTATTTCTGTGTTGTTAGCATTACCTGTGGGTTTAAACTTGCTCATATATCCTCGCGCCTCTATATTATCATCAAACCAAATCACCCAAATCCCCCTCCACCACCTCCGGCAGTGTTACTTTCAAACCCGGTGTACGTTCCATTTCGCGTTTAATAGCAAAAAGGGCCGGTTCATTGCGGGCCCAGCTCCTGCGGGCAATGCCGTTGTTTACATCGTAGAGCAGCATGCTTTGCAGCCTGCGGCTGGCATCTTCACTGCCGTCCAGCAGCATACCGAAGCCCCCGTTTATCACTTCGCCCCAGCCTACACCGCCACCGTTGTGGATGCTTACCCAAGTGGCGCCTCTGAAGCTGTCGCCAATCACGTTTTGTATGGCCATATCGGCCGTAAAGCGGGAGCCATCGTAAATGTTAGAAGTTTCGCGGTAAGGGGAGTCCGTGCCACTTACATCGTGGTGGTCGCGGCCCAATACCACGGCACCGATCTTTCCGGCTTTAATGGCTTCGTTAAAGGCCTGCGCTATCTTAATGCGCCCTTCTGAGTCTGCATAGAGGATGCGGGCCTGGGAGCCCACCACCATTTTATTTTCTCCGGCTGCTTTAATCCAGCGGATGTTGTCTTCCATCTGCTGGCGGATCTCATCCGGTGCGGAGGCCGCCATTTCGGAGAGTACTTCTGAAGCCAGCTGGTCGGTATAGGCCAGGTCCTCCGGCTTGCCGGAAGCACATACCCAACGGAAGGGTCCGAAGCCATAGTCGAAACACATGGGGCCCATGATGTCCTGCACGTAGCTGGGGTATTTGAACTCACGGCCCAGGGTGGGTTCGGGGTTCATGATATCCGCTCCGGCACGGCTGGCTTCCAAAAGGAAAGCGTTGCCATAATCAAAGAAGTAGGTGCCTTTGGCGGTGTGTTTATTCACGGCATCGGCATGCCTGCGCAGGGTTTCCTGCACCAGTTCTTTAAAGCGGTCCGGGTCATTCGCCATCATTACGTTGGCGTCTTCGTAGCTGAGACCGGCCGGGTAATAGCCTCCCGCCCAGGGGTTGTGCAGGGAAGTTTGGTCGGAACCCAGGTCAATGTAAATGTCTTCGGCATCAAAGCGCTCCCATACATCCACCACATTACCCTCATAGGCAATGGAAACCGTTTCTTTATTCTTTCGGGCCTGGCGCACGCGCTCCACCAGTTCGTTCAGGTCGGCAGTGATCTCATCCACCCAGCCTTGCTCATAGCGTTTGCGGGAGGCTTTGGGGTTTACCTCTGCGGTTACAGAAATGCACCCAGCAATGTTCCCGGCCTTGGGCTGTGCTCCGCTCATACCGCCCAGTCCGGCTGTAACAAAGAGAGCCCCGCTATGGGGTTGCTTACCCACTTTACGCAGGGCGTTCAATACGGTAATGGTGGTGCCGTGCACAATACCCTGCGGACCGATATACATATAGCTTCCGGCCGTCATTTGTCCGTATTGCGTTACACCCAGGGCATTGTATTTTTCCCAGTCGTCCGGTTGGGAGTAGTTGGGGATCATCATTCCGTTGGTGACCACCACGCGGGGAGCGTCTTTGTGCGAAGGGAATAAGCCCATAGGATGCCCGCTGTACATATGCAGGCTCTGCTCATCGGTCATTTCCGCCAGGTACTGCATGGTAATGCGGTACTGTGCCCAGTTCTGGAATACCGCTCCATTGCCCCCGTAGGTAATAAGTTCATGCGGATGTTGCGCCACGGCCGGGTCCAGGTTGTTTTGGATCATCAGCATAATGGCTTTGGCCTGTTCTGAATTTCCGGGGTATTCCGAAATGGGGCGGGCGTAGATATCATAATCCGGGCGAAAACGGTACATATAAATACGCCCGTAATCCTTCAGTTCCTGCGCAAATTCTGCGGCCAGTTCATGGTGCCATGGCTGCGGAAAATAGCGCAGAGCGTTCTGCAGGGCCAATACCTTTTCCTCTTTGCTCAGTATGTCTTTGCGTTTAGGAGCGTGGTTGGTATCGGGGTCATAAGCCTTAGGGGCGGGCAGCCGGGTTGGAATTCCTTCTGCTATCTGCTCTTTGAATGTGCGGGTAACCGTTTCCATGCGCTTTATCTTTTTTTAAATGTATTGGTCTTTTTATCGTAGCCGTAAGGGCAATGCTTGCAGCCGCTTTGGCAGCAGTGGCCACGTTTCAGGTGGTACTGCCGGGTAAATACAATGAAACCTTCATCGCTGTAGTAGTAATCTCCTTTTTCCAGTTCGGGCATGCTGCAAAGCTAAACAACGTGGAGTTGAAACCAGAATCGCTAAAACTCTAAATACTAAAACTAAACACTTTGTGAACTGGCCTTTTCGAAATAGCATTTGCTTTCATCATTTTTGCAAGGTGAAAACTTTCGATCCCCTTAACTCTCCACTGGAGCATATCGATACTATCCATAATGTGGAGTTATGGATGAAGCGCGATGACCGTATTCACCCCGAAGTAAGTGGCAACAAATGGCGCAAGCTCAGGTATTACCTGCAGGATTTCCGGAAGAGCGGCAAAGCAGTGATCCTCACCTTTGGCGGAGCTTTTTCCAATCACCTGGCCGCTACTGCCGCACTCGGTAAGATGACGGGTATTCCTACCAGGGCATTGGTTAGGGGAGAAGAGGTGCAAAACAATCCTACCCTGGACTTCTGTCGGGAATGTGGTATGGAGATCGAGCCTGTTTCGCGCAAGCGCTACGATACTAAGGATGACCCGGAGTTTTTGGAAAGAATGGCGGAAACCTTGCCGGAAGTATACCTGATACCCGAAGGAGGAAAAGGTGTGTTGGGCATGAAAGGCTGTGCCGCCATTATAGAGGAGTTGCCGGAAGGCTTTGACGTGATCTGTTGTGCGGGAGGCACCGGAACCACCATGGCCGGGATGCTTACCTCAGATTACCCGGCCCAATATGAGTTATATCCAGCTCTGAAGGGCGGTATTTTCCTGAAACGCGCCATTGATGCGCACCTCGCTGACTATCAAGGTGTATTTTCAACAAAAGAGCATGGAAAAAAAGTGTGGATGGAACGTCTTTTTATTGAAGAAGATTACCACTTTGGTGGCTACGGAAAAGTAAAGCCTGAGCTCATCCATTTTATGAATACTTTTTATAGCCGGTACGGTATTCCGCTGGATCCGGTGTATACGGGTAAAATGATGTTTGGTATTATGGAAGGCCTTGAAAAAGAAAAATGGAAGCCGGGAACAAAGATTATAGCCATTCATACCGGGGGGCTGCAGGGAATAAAAGGCATGAACGAACGTTTGAAAAAGTCGGGAAACACATTGCAATATGAAGACTAAACTTTTTGGATTATTGATGTTGCTGGGCCTTTCGGTTGTTGCCGGGGGAGAAGAGTCCGTTACCATTAGCTACATTGACCAGTACCGGGATGTGGCGATCCGTGAAATGAAGAAATTCGGAGTGCCGGCCAGCATTACCCTGGCGCAGGGTATACTGGAATCGGGCAGCGGGCAAAGTTACCTGGCCAAACGGGCCAATAACCATTTTGGTATTAAATGCCACCTGGACTGGGACGGCAAACGGGTATATCACGATGATGATGAAAAGAACGAATGTTTCCGGGCTTATAAAGATCCGGATGAGAGTTTCCGTGATCATTCTCTTTTCCTGAAGAACCGTTCACGTTATGCCTTTCTTTTTAAGGAAGACCCTACGGATTATAGGGCGTGGGCACGTGGTTTAAAGAAAGCAGGCTACGCCACCAACCGTAAATACCCAACCCTGCTCATTGACCTTATTGAACGCTACGAGCTGCATAAATACGACCTGAAAGGTTTTAAGGTGGATGTAGAGGAGATCACGAAAAATGAACCGGAGATACCGGCCGGGGAGGAGTTGAAAAGCTACCAGGTAAACGTTTCTAAAAACTACGTGGAGTACGTTACCGCCAAAGAAGGCGATTCATTTGAAAGCATCTCTGAACAAGTGGACGTCTCCGTAAAACGTTTGAAAAAATACAATGAACTGGATGAGGATGTGGCGCTTAAAAAAGGTCAGCGCATCTACCTCCAGCCCAAGCGCAAAAAAGCTTTTCGCGATTTTGAAGTGCATACCGTGAAGAAAGGCGAAACACTATATAGTATTTCCCAGCAGTACGGGGTGAAGATGAAATACCTGCGTAAACGGAATAAGCTTAAAGATGATCAGGAGCCGGTGGCAGGTATGGAGCTGGAGTTGCGGTGATATACCTCTAAGGCTAAATGATCTATGCAACATAGAAAGTCCTTGTGGAGAAAAAAGTCAAATCGGGAATATATGATTCCCTTAACAGGGATGCTTACCCTACTTTCCATCATAATGGCTGTTATGCTTCATTATAGTGGGAAGTATCAGGAGACACAGGTTTATCGTTCTTATTGTAGTGGGTATGGATTTGCACAAAACTTTCTGGTTTTAATGAAAGACCATACCTATAGATTTCATTTTTATGGGTGCAGTCAGAATTTTGGTTTGGTTGAAGGAGATTGGAGACTTGAAAATGGTATGCTAAGATTGGAGCGGAAAGATACTCTTCAATTACTGGAAACCAGATATCTGTTCACCCAGGACTCATTAAAGCCTTTTACTCCAAACCAAAATCATGGGTTTGTCGATTGTAACCTATTTTCTTTTAGCTGTATAGAGTGAAAAAACCGAGGCGGTTTACTTGCCGGTTCCAATCTTTTTCACACCCTTTTCTTTATAGGTATACTTGGTAACCGAAACCAAAAGAAACAGGTAAAATACCGTGAGAGCGGAGGATATAACCACTGATATCAGATCGGGAGAACCAACGCCAAGGGTCATTTGAGTAATCAGGGCAAATACGGCAAATGCAAATAAGAACAGCATAATGGGTCTTGATGTACTTAGTTTCATGAACACAGCCGTTGAAATGAGCAGACTCAAAACTAAGGCGATCACTCCGCTAAAACTCAATCCCGAAAGAAATAGCGTGACACATGAAGAGATAAGAGCCATAGCCTGGTGAATACAAACCACCACAAATAACCAGTCTTTGGTGTAAACAACTTTTTTCATTTAATTGACTCTGTAACAGATCAACGTACCATCTTCGGTAGAGGTTATAATATTGATAGAGCCATCCTGTCGCAAGGAGCCCATATCAAAAGGAGCCTGGGCAAACACCGGGAAGCCCTTGATCAGTTGTCCATCTTTATCAAATAACATCACCTGTTCGGCATCCGCACTGTAGGTGCCTACGTAAAACTCCCTGCGGAAGATCATGACCTTGGGTGGTGCGGAGATATCCGATTCTGTCCCGGCCTGCCACGGGTTTTCATCGCTTTTCACAAATACCTGGTCTTCATGCGTAAAAATGTACTTATCATCAAAGTAGAGGAACTGTTCAGCGGGATTGCTTTCGTCCAGGTAAATGGCATCCACCGTTCCGTTCAAACCAATGGCCACCATCTCGCCCTTTTGATTCCGTGAAAGCAATTCGGATTCCTTTAACTGATCTCCTTCACGCCAATAAAAGGGAGGCTTAAGATGATCCAGTCCGGTGATGGTCTTAAAGCGTTCTTCACCACGCCTGTTCAGCAGGTAAAGCGAACCCTTCTGGCTCAGGCATACAATAACATCCTTACGGTTAATGGTAAAGAGCTGCGGGCGGCTGATAAGATCACTATCTGCTTTTTTGAAAGCCCAGCCATTTACGGGTTTTCCGTCTTTATCATAGTTTAAAAGCTTTGGCCCGGCCGGAATCACAAAGCGGTAATTACGGGCCCGATCGTAATTAAATACACCTGCGCTGGCGGTAGCCCGCGCGGGTAATTTCACCGGAAATTTCTCTACATCACGCCCCAGGCGGTCTATCACATAAAGGCTTTGCGCGGTGTTGCACACCATCTGTAGTTTGTTGTTCTTAAAGAGATCTACCTGCGTAACCGGTCCCAGTAGCGGCCCGTCCATCATTTTAGTCCACAGGATCTTACCGTTGCCATCCACCAGGTACAGGCGGTTATCCATATCCTGAATGATCACCTCGTGTTTTTTATTGATGTGGTTCAGTACCAGCTGAGGCGCGGTTTGAGCAGGACTCTCCAATACAGTGGCCCATTGGCGGCTTACCTCTTCTTCAGTTTTAGGTTCGTTCAGCAGGTAGAAATTCACAAAAGCCGCATCGCCTTCCACGTTTAACTGCAATGAGGCCCAGCGGTAGTTGTTCAGGACCTCCCGTGATTTGTCTATGGTCTGTGCATCAGCTCCCTCTACTTTTCCCATCATCAGATCGAGGAAAAGCGGGTTGGCGGCAATAATCCGGATATGTGATTTGGAAGGCACCTTTGAAATAAACTCCTGGTAGCTTTCCTCAGCAGCCAGTGTTTTGCCAGCCAAAAGATCGTTGATGAGACCCTTGAGGGCGGCTTCACTTTCACTGAATACCACAAAATCATCCATTACGGTATAATAAGGCTTGTGCAATCCCTTAAACAGGCGACCGTACACTTTGGATAAAAGGTTTTCATATACCAGTTTTTTAAGGATCAGGCCCCGGTAACCTTCAATATAGGAAGAGTCGGTTACGGCTGTAAGAGTTTCTTCTGCCAAAGAGCGCTTCCGGTGTTTGAAATAAGCCATGCGAAAGTTGCTCTTTACGGCTGCATCTGTATAGATTAGCCCCATTTCCGTATCTACCCAATTGAGCACGGCAGCTTTGGCTCCGGCTGGTAAAGTAGCTAATTGCTGTTCGTGCCGTTTAAAGTTTTCCGAAGCCTTAAGGTACTCTTCATAATTGCGTTGGTATTCCTCGGCATTGGCAAAAGAATAGGAAAGCCAAAGTCCGGCTCCGGCCGGTATAATTTCAGCTGCTTCAGGTTGTTGCGGTGGGGTACCGTGAAAAGCCTGTGTAAAAAAACCTTCCTCAGCGGGAAGCAGCACAATGCCATTCATAAGCAGTTCTTTATTGTAGATCTGCAGATCCAGTTCAGCCCACTTCCCGGTCTTCTTCAAAAAACCAAGTTCGGCCAGCGGTAAACTTTTTTTAAGCCAGGCCGGTACTTCTTCCAGCCGCACGTAAATATTGGCTACATCTTTTTTGTTGGCCGTATTGTACAGTTTTTCAAATTCAGGGTTGGCCCGGAAATTAAAATCACTGTTCAGCTGCCGTATAGCTTCTTCCACCAGGTTTATGCTGCTGCTGAAGAGCAATACCTTACGGTAGGAGCTCAGCGAGAACTTTTCATGGGTATCGTCATAAAAGGTGAATATTTCAGCCCCGGCATACGTCCTTTTCTTGAATGTGTACTGGTTGGAGAGGCTTTGCCCTGCAATGCGCTCAAAATCTTCGTCCGAAGTAGTGAGGAAAAGCATATCGTACTTACCAGCTCCGCTTAGTGAAGTGCTGATCAATACTTTGCGGTTGTTGAGAAAGCGTTGTAGCGTGTCTGCCGCAAAAAGATTTTTGAGATGCAGGGCCTGATCGTGAAAATTACGGATCAGCGGTAAACTGTCAGCATCCCGGAATATTTTGGTTTGGGTAATCTCGTTAAAGGCTTTTTCAATGTTGCGGGTTTCAATCAATACCACTGAAGATTGGGGAACGCCTGAATACAGGTCGGCTTCGTTCTTAACATCCGGTTTGCAACTGACGGTTAGCAGTATCAGTGCCACTAGAATTCCGAGGTATCTCATTAATAAGGTGAAATTTGCTACAAAAGTATAACAAAGAAACGATCAGAAGTTCAGGGGGAGCTGTCCCGGAAGTTGCCGGAAAGACTTTCGGTGATAAGGACTTAAGCCATGCTGACTGATGGCTCTGCGATGTGCCTTTGTGGGGTAACCTTTATTGGATTCCCAGAGATAATGAGGGTACTCCGTGGCCAGCTTCTCCATATATTCATCCCGGTGGGTTTTGGCTAATACAGATGCGGCTGCTATGCTTTTGAATTTACCATCACCTTTTATGATACAGTAATGGGGGTAGCGTTTGTGCGGATTGAAGCGGTTGCCGTCAATCAGCAAACAGTCGGGGTTTTTTTGTAGCTGGTCCACTGCACGATGCATGGCCATGAAAGAGGCGTTGAGGATGTTTACGGCATCAATCTCATTATGGTCTGCAAAAGACACCGCCCAGGCAATAGCTTTTTTCTCAATGACCTTTCGAAGCTCGTTACGCTCGTTATGAGTCATTAGCTTGGAATCGTTAAGAGCTGGGTGGCTAAAGCGCGGGGGTAGTATCACTGCTGCGGCCACTACGGGGCCGGCCAGGCAACCACGGCCTGCTTCATCGCAACCGGCTTCTGTCTTTCCCCTGGTATGGAAATTACGCAGGCGTACCGGCATCACGCAAGGTGTTTTGAATACTGGTCCACATCATGTCTGCAGAACGATCCCATGAGAATAAACCGGCTCGTTCTTTTCCTTTGGAAATAAGTTGTTGCCTGAGTTCGGGCTCAGCAATGCGAAGCATGGCCGCTGCAATTTCATCCTGATTTTCAGGATCGCAGATCAAAGCAGCATCTCCGGCTACCTCGGGCATAGATGTGGTAGAGCTGGTAATCACCGGAACCTCACACTTAAAAGCCTCAACAATGGGTATTCCAAAACCTTCAAAATGGGATACAAATAAAAGGGCGTGTGAGGTGGCCAGCACCCTGTTGAGGTCTTTACCTTCAAGGCGGCCTGTGAAAATGATATCCTCTTTATAGAGGTGATTCTGATAGATGGTGGTAATGTGCTTATTCCAAAACATCTTTTCACCTACAATTACAAACTTGTGCCGGCCACCTTTTTCCCGGTAAATTTGATAAGCCTGCAGCATGCCATCAATATTTTTACGGGGATTGAGCGCTCCTATAAACACAAAAAACTCTTCACCATTACTAAGTTGCTGCCGTACTTTTTCCTGCTCCGGTACCGAAAGCGGAAAAAAGAAATCGCCACAACCGTTATACACCAGGTCTATCTTTTGACCGGATACACCGTATGTTTTGGAAATATCAGTCCGGCTGTATTCTGAAACAGTGGCAATACGCAGGGCTTTGTGCGCAAAGCGCCTGAAGTTTTTCAAGAAATAACCTCTGGCTTTTAAAGGTATGTTTTCGGGGTGATGTTCAAAATTAATGTCGTGGATCACTGCAATATCCGGCACTTTATTTCGTAAAGACACGTAACCATCAGTAGAGATAAAAAGGTCAGGTTTATGTTTTTTAAAAATACGGGGGAGGCTCCACTCAAACCAGATAAACCACAAAACGGGATGCCTTGCCGGGGGTCCGGCAACTACGGGCGTTACATTATTACTGAAAACAAAGCGCGGGTCATAGGGCCGGTCAAAAATGAATATCCATTCAATTTCCGGATGGCGCTGGGTCAGCCTTTTGAAAATTTCGTAGGTGAACCAGCCTATGCCTTCCAATTGGTTAGGCAGCAAAAATCTTGTATTTACCGCTATTTTCACGGCCTCAAATATAGTGTCATAAATATTTACTTTAGCCCTTTTTAAGCGTCTATGCAGAAGAAGTTTATAAGCAATCTCTTGCTGCTCCTGTTCCTTAATTTCCTGGTTAAACCGGCCTGGGTGTTCGGAATAGATCTAACAGTACAAAACCGGGTGGGTGCAGAAGAGTATGGGCTGTATTTCGCTCTGTTTAACTTCTCCATGCTTTTTAATATCCTGTTGGACCTGGGGCTTACCCATTACAACAACCAGGCGGTGGCGCGCAATCGTACGGAGGTAGTGCGTAACTTCTCCAACCTTACCAGTCTTAAGTTTTTACTGGGTCTGGCGTATATGGGCATAACCATTGTTGCCGGTTTTGTAATTGGTTATAAGAGTACTGCCTTTACATTACTTCTCATACTTTCATTTAACCAGTTTTTGGCTTCCCTCATTCTTTTTTTTCGCTCCAATCTCTCAGGGATGCAGTGTTTCCGGGCAGACAGTATGCTTAGTGTAGTTGATAAAACACTGATGATTGTACTGTGTGGGATTCTCTTGTTCGGTTTGGATGATGTAATGGAGTTTAGTGTGGTTCATTATGCCCTGGCGCAAAGTGTGAGTTATATACTGGCATCGGTATTTGCCTTTTTTATAGTGTGGAAAAAGGTTAGGGTATTTACCTGGCGTATCAATTTCAAATCGTACCAGCAAGGTTTAAAAAAGAGTATTCCCTATGCATTACTTATTCTTCTGATGGCACTTTATACCAGGGTAGATGGTATTATGCTGGAGCGGATGAGAGGCTCATACGAGAATGGTATTTATGCAGCTTCCTTTCGTTTGCTGGATATGGTAAACCAATTTGGTTATTTATTTGGTGTTTTATTATTACCCATGTTTAGTGTCATGCTGGGGCGCAAAGAAAAGGTAAGTGACTTAACCCGCTTATCATTCAACTTACTGTTTACCGTTTTACTGGGTGTTTCTTTGGTGGCCTATTTTAATGCCGGTAATATTATGGGAGCCCTATATCTGGTAGATGACCCTTCCTTAATACCGGTGTTTAAATTATTAATAGCCAGCAGTGTAGGCTTTGGAACTACCTTTGTTTTTGGAACGCTACTTACCGCAGCAGGTGAGCTGAGGTTGCTTAATACCATTGCGTTATCAGGCTTTGTACTCAATATAATTATGAATTTTATTCTTATTCCGGGTTATGGTGCGGAAGGTGCTGCGGTAGCTACCCTTTTAACTCAGTTACTTACCGCCATTGCGCAGATGGCATTTTCTTTCCAAAGGCTAAAACTTAAATTTCCTGAAGTATATGTTTGGCGTATCACCGGTTTTGTGGCCATTGCGTTTTCAGGCGTATTCGCCATGCAGTTTGTTCAACTGCCTTTTATCATAAATATGGTACTGTCATTAGCGTTGGTGCTTTTATTTTCCGTTTTAATGAAACTCTTTAATTATCAAGCCGCAATAGAATTACTTAAGTCTCGTTTCAAGTAGCTCTAAGGTTCGGCTCTTTTTATATTTTTGCGCAAATTTTTACATAACTCATGCAGGAAAATCTAGATAGCGCCCGGGTATTTGATTCAAGGAATTTAATCGTATACCTGTACAAATGGCGTATTCCGTTGCTTGGTATTTCCATTTTAGCAGCTATCCTGGCCGCTATATTTAGTGGATCTGCGTTTATTGATCCCAAATACAAGTCATCGGTTACCGTTTTCCCAACTACCACCAACTCATTGTCTAAAGCACTTTTGCCACAGCAATTTGCTTCTCGTGGTCAGGATATTCTGGAGTTTGGAGCAGAGGAGGAAGCTGAGCAATTACTGCAGATACTGAATTCTGATGAGATCCGGGACCGGGTTATCGAGAAATACAATTTAGCTCAGCATTACGGTATAGATAGTAGCAGCAAATTTTTGCGTACCGAGCTTTATGATACGTTTGATGATAATATATCATTTGAACGAACGGAGTTCATGTCAGTAGAGATCAATGTACTGGACACAGATCCTGATACTGCAGCTCTTATTGCCAATGATATCGTACTGCTTTTGGACGAAGCCAAAAACCGTATCCAGAAAGAACGCGCACAGCAGGGTTTAAAAATTATTGAGGGAGAGTACGAAGAATTGAAAAGGGAGGTAGATAGACTGGAAGATTCATTGACAGTGCTTCGTTACAAAGGGGTGCATGACTATGAGGGGCAGTCCGGAGTATATAGTGAGCAACTGGCCTTTGAAATTGCATCTAATGGAGAAGACAGCTGGCAGGCTCGTGGTATACAGGTAAAACTGGACACACTGGCCAAATATGGAGGTCCTTATGTGTCCGTGCGTGATGAGTTGCAATACCTGAGAGGACAATTGGTGCAGATCAAAACTAAATATGATCAGGCCAAGGTAGATGTGGAGCAATCGTTACCCGCTTCCTTTAAGGTGAATATGGCCTATCCTGCTGAGAAGAAATCATACCCAACCCGTTGGCTCATTGTAGTGGTAGCTGCAATGGGCGCCTTTGTGAGCACTCTTATCGTAATCCTGATAAGGGATACTATTAAGAATGCCAACATAGACTCCAAATAGTGAGGACTTTCCTCCGGAATACGGATAATCGCATAATTATAGCGGTGGGGGTACTTTTCAGTATTCTCAACGTAGTTTTTATTGTTACTGAAAATTTCTGGGGCTTACTGCTGCCATTTATGCTGGCGTTATTTGCCTTTATTGTGCTTTCGCTGGATAAGGCGGTGTTGTTCCTGGTTTTTGCCACCCCGCTTTCTGTTTTTTACTACAATGAAGAAATGCGGGTGGGTTTTAGTATACCTACCGAACCAATTTTATTTGGTATCACCTTGCTTTTCATTCTCAAGTTAATGTATCAGGGAACTTTTGATCTCAAGGTTGTAAAGCACCCCTTATCGCTGGCCATATTATTCAATCTTATGTGGATGGTTATGACGACCATTACCAGTGAAATGCCCCTTGTTTCCGTAAAATATGTCATAGCGCGCATCTGGTTTCTGTCGGTATTCTTTTACCTGATGTCACAAATTTTCAGAGATCGCAGAAAGATTACTGTTTTCTTCTGGCTGTTTATGGTCACTCTCTCTGTGGCCGCAGTATACACGCTGTATATGCATTACCAGTTTGATTTTACCAGGCAGGCCGGTACGTGGGTAATGTTCCCGTTTTTTAAGGAGCACACGGTTTATGGAGCTATATTGTCCATGTATATACCTATAGCCTTTGCTTTTGCCTTTCTGTACAAACACAGCCTTAATTTAAAAATAGCAGCCTTTGTGATCTTCAGCCTGCTGATGGTAGCTGTTATATTTTCATTTACCCGTGCCGCATGGGTGAGCTTGGCCGTATCTGTTGTAGCTATGCTCCTGATTGTGTTTAGGGTAAGGAGAGAGATACTTTTTCTTTTAGGGGCTGCAGGGGTCGCTTTTCTGATATCCACCGGAGACGATCTCATGAGTCGTTTTGAAAAGAATGATCAGGTGAGTAGTGATAACCTGACTGAACACGTAGAGTCTATTTCCAATATCTCTTCTGATGTAAGCAACCTGGAGAGGATTAACCGCTGGAAGTCTGCGTTCAGGATGTTTAAAGAAAGACCTGTCATGGGCTTTGGCCCCGGAACCTATATGTTTCAGTATGCAGCTTATCAAAAGCCATCGGAAAAAACTATAATAAGTACCAATGCCGGAGATCTTGGCAATGCCCACAGTGAATATATCGGACCTTTGGCTGAATCAGGTATTTTGGGAATGCTGTCCGTGCTTGTAATAGTTCTTATTACCATGGTAACCGGTATAAGAGTGTATTACGGTCTTGAAGATAGTAATCTAAAGATCATTGCCTTAGCTTCCTTAATGGGGCTCATTGGTTATTGGACCCATGGGTTTCTCAATAACTTCCTGGATATGGACAAGGCTGCTTGTCCTGTATGGGGGTTCTCCGCTTTACTGGTCATTCTGGATCGGTATTATATTAAGAAATCAGATAGTAAGGATTAGATGAATGTATATCGTTGATAGTCAATGATTATCAGTGATAAATTTTAATATGCATGCATAGTTTTGTTAACATTGGATTAACATTTTTTTACTATAGCCATTGATTATCTAAATTATTCTTACCACTTTCGTATAACGTTTAACACAAAATTTTACCTACATGAAAAACAAAGCGCCACTGCTTGCGGTGCTGCTATGGGTTCTGTGCGTGCAATTTAGTTTTGCACAGTCCCGAACCATTTCCGGTGTCGTTCAAGACTCGGAAACCGGAGAATCTCTTCCCGGGGTAGCAGTACTGGAAAAGGGAACCCAAAATGGAACAGCTACTAATTTTGACGGCAAATTTGAATTGACCGTAAGTGGCTCCAACGTCACCCTAGTGTTCAAATCCATCGGTATGGAAGACAAGGAAGTTGTCTTGGGTACTGAGGACTACATCATTGTTAAAATGAAGGAATCGTCAGAATCGCTGGACGAGGTAGTGGTAACTGCTCTTGGAGTTTCCAAGGAAAAGCGTTCACTGGGTTATACGGCTGCCACGGTAAGCTCAGATGAAATTACCGAAGGTGGAGACCGGAGCCCTCTTAACTCTATGCAGGGGAAAGTTGCAGGGGTTAATATTTCCTCCGCTTCCAGTAGTCCTGGTTCTTCATCAAGAATTGTTATTCGTGGTTTGCAATCCATCAGCCAGAATAACCAACCTTTATTTGTAATTGACGGGGTGCCTATTTTCAATAACTCCTCCAATATCAATTCACTAAACAACGGTGCAGACTTTGGTAATGGTGCCAACGCCATTAACCCTGAAGATATTGAGAATATCTCTATTCTTAAGGGCGCCAGTGCAACGGCATTGTATGGATCACGTGCGGCTAATGGTGTGGTGCTGATCACTACTAAAAAAGGAAAGACAGCCCCAGCTGGTAAAAAGAACTTTGGCATTTCCTATGCCGGTAATGTAACCTTTAGCGATGTATACATTTTACCCACATTTCAGGAAGACTTTGGTCAGGGTTGGGACGGAACCCATTTGCTGGGTGAAAACGGATCCTGGGGACCTAAGTATGACGGGCAAGAGCGCGTATGGGGTAATGTGGTAGATAACTCTCAACTACTCAAACCTTTTGTACACCTTCCGGACAACGTAAGAGACTTTTTTGAAACCGGGGTTTCCTATCAAAACTCTATCTCCTTTAACGGAGGTGATGAAAAGGGAAGTTATTATGTATCCTTCTCCAATACCAAGTCTGATGGTATATACCCTACGGATGTAGATTCCTATAACCGTAATACTGTAGCCTTAAGAGGTTCCAGGAAAGAGGGTTTGTTTAACTTTTCCGGTTCTTTCAACTTTACGGATACCCGCTCCAGCTTTGTTCCCACCGGACAAGGGCCAACGGTGTATAACAATATTATGCAGATCCCGCGTGATATCAGTATTGTAGACATGGAAGACTACACTAACAAATTTTATAACATTGATAATTACTTTACGCCCTACGGTGTTACAAACCCATATTATACCTTAAATGAATTCGGTAGTAAATTCAGGGGTAGTAAATTCTTCGGAGGACTGGAAACATCGGTTGAACTTACCGATTGGTTAACCGGTACCTACCGTTTTGGATTTGATTATGCTACAGACAACTATAATATTTGGGAAGCCGTAATTGATGCGAGTCCGGGATCTCCAAATGATGGAACCAGTACTGAAGATGCGGGTTCTGTACGTGAGAGATTATATACGCAACGCCAGTTGAACCATGACCTGATCCTTACCACTAAGAAGTTTTCTCTTACCGAAAGGCTAAAAGTTGATTTCCTGGCTGGTTTGAACGTGAACGAAAGACTTTATACAGATGTGGATGCCTTTGTGAATGATCTTACCATTCCCGGGTTCTATGACATCAGTAATAGCCCCAATCAACCCTCGGTTCCGGAAGACAAGAGCAACCTGGGTATAGGTATTGAAGATGAGTCTATCCGCAGATATGGAGGAGTATATGGCCAGGCAGGTTTTGATTATAAGAATATGATCTTCCTGAATCTTACCGCCCGTTACGATAAGTCATCTACCCTGCCGGAAGAAAATAACGGTTTCCTGTACGGAGGGGCCAACGCCAGTTTTGTGGTAACGGACCTGCTTAATGTACGTTCGAAGTACTGGAACTACGGTAAGATCCGTGTGGGTTACGGAAGTACGGGTAATGATGCGGCTCCGTATATCACCAGATCGTATTTTGTTCAGAAGTCGGTGGATGTGCCTTTTCGCGATTTTTCATTCCCCGTTGGAGGTGTAAATGCCTTTAGCCTGAGTAACCGTTTAGGTAGCCCTGATTTGCAGCCTGAGATTACCAAGGAATTTGAGATTGGTGGTGAGTTCCGCTTTTTTACCCGCTTAACTGTAGATCTTACGTATTACAAAAGGGTAACTACAGATCTTATTCTTGATGTTCCCATTGATGGAGCATCAGGTTATACCGTTCAAACCAAGAATGTTGGTGAGATACAGAACCAGGGTATAGAAGCTTTGATAACCCTGGATATCCTGAAGAAAGATGATGTAGGTGGCCTGACCTGGAGTGTGTCAGCCAATTATTCCAATAATGACAACGAGCTGATCAGCCTGAACAACGGTCTTGATAAAGTTAGCCTGGGAGGTCTGTCCACTATCGGTTTCTTTGCTGTTCCCGGCCAGCCACTGGGTGTATACGAGTACAGCGTGCCCGAAACAGAGCCAGGTACCAGAAATATAGTGGTTGATGCCAATGGTGTTCCTGTAGCCTCTACCACCAAGAGACTTGAAGGTAATGCGCAGTACGATTATATCCTGGGTTTAACCAACCGTTTGGGTTATAAAGGAATTACCCTTGCTGCTACCGTTGATATTCGCCAGGGGGGATTGATGTTCTCACGTACGGCTGATATCAACAACTTTACCGGTAATGGTGTGAAAACCACTTTTAATGACCGCAAGCCCTGGATAGTTCCTAACTCTGTTCAAAAGGTGGAAGGAGATGATGGGGTTACCCGTTACATTGAAAATACCACCGCTATTGATCAGCAGCATCAGGATGATTATTACAGAGCTGATGCACTGGATAGTGAATACCTGATTGACAAGTCCTATGTAAAGTTAAGAGAAGTGGTTCTGGGTTATCGAATCCCGCAGAAGTTGCTTAATAATACTGCTTTTGCTTCTCTTTCAGTAAGTATTTTCGGAAGGAACCTGTTAATGTGGAGGCCTGTGGACAACCAGTTTGTAGACCCTGAGACCACCACTTTTGGAAATGGCATAGAAGCTGATTTTGGTGAGTTCAGCGCTAACCCCAGCGCTCGTACTTATGGTGTAGGCTTAAAAGCATCATTCTAAACAAATAATATTGTAAACATGAGAATTTTCAGAACAATAGCAATTGCATCACTTTTTGTTTGGAGTGCTACTTCATGTGAAAAGTACCTGGATGTAAATGATGATCCTAATAAAACTGAGTTTGCCTCGCTGGATGTGGTTTTACCGGCTGCTCAGGCTTCCACATGCATTCATGTGGGAGGTGAATTATACAATCTGGGCGGTTTTTGGGCCCAGTATCATACGCAGAGTCCCGATGCGGGTCAGTATGAAGATATGGATGCGTATAACGTATCAGCAGATTTCTTTGATCGTACCTGGCAAGAATTGTATGCCGGAGCGTTACGCGATTATAAGTATATTAAAGATGAGGCAGATGGTACAAACAACGCTTACTATCTAGTGGCTACACTTATGGAAGCTTACACCTATCAGGTACTGGTAGACCTATACGGTCAGGTACCTTACAGTGAAGCTCTGCAAGGCGAAAACAGCAATCTGACTCCGGCTTATGATGATGGCCCGGCCATTTATATTTCTCTTTTAGATAATATTGATGACGCGATGGGACGCTATGCAACCGATCCCTCCAACGGCCCGGTTCCTACTGGTAATGATCTGATCTTTGGCGGTAATATGAGCCGTTGGGTTCAGTTTGGAAACACCCTGAAGCTTAAAATGCTTTTACGGGCCTACCAGGTTCCTTCTGTATTTGATCAGGCGCAGGCTTTGGCACTTGCCAATGGCGGGAACTTGCTCACCACAAATGCTCAGATGACCACTTTTGAAGCTGCACCGAATAAGTCCAACCCGTTTTATGATGTAAATTATGATCGTTTAGGAGGGGTAAATCATGCCGCCAGCCAGTCTATGGTGAGTTATTTTATAGATAATGATGATATCCGCCTCATTGCGGTATATGAGCCCAATGATGATAGTGTGTTTACTACTAAGCCACAGGGTGATTTCGCTAATCGTGATATTCCTTTTGACGATCTGGCTGAGCCTATAGTAACGGCCTTAAAGCCCATTACACTTTTCTCAGCTGCAGAAAGTTACTTCCTGCAGGCTGAAGCCCTGGAGAGATTTGGAGGTAGTGGTCAGGCAGCCTATGAAGCGGGTATTCAGGCCTCTTTTGCTATGTATGGTTACTCTGATACAGCTGATACTTATTACGGTCCCGGGGGAGCTTACGAGTGGAATGCGGCCGGTACGCCTGAAGACCGGATCAAACAAATTATGACTCAAAAGTGGGCAGCTATGGCTAATAGTCAAAACCTGGAAGCATTCTTTGAGATCAACAGAACCGGGTATCCTGAATTCAGAACTCTGGCCAACGCCCAACCTGGAGATCTTGTGTATTCCTTAGCTTCAGTACTTGCTCCGGGTCAAAGCCCGCAGCGCTTATTGTTTGCTGATGTATCAGTCTCCAGAAATCCAAATTCGCCCACACAGCCTAATGGAGGCTTGGCCGCACCAATTTGGTGGGCACAATAAAAACGATTAAACTAATGACTATGAAAACGTTAAATAAAATATTTTTATTTCTGGTCGCTTCGTTGATGTTAGCTTCTTGTTCTAAAGAAGAGTCTTCAGCAGATGTTTCCAGGGTTACTGATTACCCTACTTTTAAAAAGGCAGATGGTACAATAGTTTCAGGAGCTTTTTATGAATCTATTGAGGTGGGTACAAACTATACCGATCCCGGATTGATAGCTACTGAAGGTGAGGATGAGATTACCGTTAATTCGTCAGGAAGTGTAGATGGCAGTACTGTGGGAATTTACAGTATTACGTATTCTGCAACCAATAAAGATGGTTTTGACGGTAGCGTAACAAAATATGTGGCTGTATTACCAGCACCTGATAATGCAAATATTGGTGGTAAGTATGATAACGTAGGAAGTTTTAAGTATACCGCCAATATTGTTGAGGTGGCTCCGGGCTTTTATCGCACCGACAACTGTTGGGGTGGCAGCAGCGGAGCTGTAATACCTGCACTGTTTATTTGCACAGATGGTTCAGATATTATTATGCCGTTACACAGTATTTCGGTATATGGACCTATTTCAGGCAGCGGTACACTGGATGCAACCGGTTTAATTACGTGGGAGCTGACGTTAGCTGACTTTAGCTTTACGGCAACGAAAATGTGGCAAAAAATCTAAAAAGAAACATCAATGAAAATAGGAAAAATATTTGCCGGGTTAGCTCTAGTAGGAAGCTTGGCAGCCTGTGAAAAAGAATATGAATCCGAAAACCTGGCCAATTTTGAGATGTCAGGTCAATGGTATGTGCAAACATACCTTGGAACACCTGATACAGGTGCTGTGGCTCTGGGTTATGTGGAATTAATAACTTCGAATACAGCAGCTACTAATGGTAATGAACTACTGATTGATGATAAAGGAAACATATGGCCCTTTAAGGTTAAGTGTCCCAGTACTCCCGGAAGCCTTACTTTCGGAGGAACCAACCTTTTGAACATTTCAGACTCAACGGTTACTGTGGCTATCAGAAATGGTATGATTTTACCAAATCAGGGTAAATCCACCAGTGGCATTGTAGTAGATAGTATCTATATGGAAGCCGAGTTCAGTGATGATCCTGGCACGATATACACAATGGCCGGTCACTATCGTACCGGTTTTGAAGAAGACGAACATTAATTGTTGTTTTTGAGATAAAGAAAAGCCCCTTGTTTTCACAAGGGGCTTTTTTACAGTTTCAAAATCCGGAAAATAATCAGCGCGAACCGGGAAGGTCAAGGCGCTCAATGATCTCGGGTAATACACGGAGGGAAGCCATTTCGCGGTATTTCTTTCGGGCATCTTCAGCCGGGTAGC
Organism: Owenweeksia sp.; assembly: GCA_965212245.1. Taxonomy (GTDB): domain Bacteria; phylum Bacteroidota; class Bacteroidia; order Flavobacteriales; family Schleiferiaceae; genus CAKZNE01. The sequence continues at coordinate 1,673,102 of OZ243107.1, forward strand.
CAAAGTAGGTTTTGCCACCTGTCAATGATTTGGAGATACCGGATTGGGCTAATACTACTGCACCTGACCCAATAGTAATGCCACTGGTTACTCCTACCTGCCCCCAAAGCGTAACATTGTCCTCAATTATAACGCATCCGGCAATACCTACCTGGGAGGCAAAAAGACATTTTTCTCCCACCTTGGTGTCATGACCGATATGTACGTTATTGTCTATTTTAGTTCCATCACCAATATACGTTTCTCCACTTACACCCCGGTCTATGGTGCAGGAAGCGCCCAGGTCTACATGATTTCCGATAACCACCTTTCCTCCTGAAATCAGCTTGTCGTAACCTTCGGGTCGTTTTTTATAGTAAAAGGCATCCGCTCCTAAAACAGTATTAGCATGTATAGTTACGTTATCACCAATTACAGTATGGTCATAGATACTTACGTTGGAATGGATGAGACAGTTTTTACCAATTGTTACATTATTCCCTATAAAGACATTGGGCTGGACGCATGTGCCTTCACCTACTTTCACACTTGGAGCAATAGCATTCGCTGCGGTCTCAAAAGGCTTGAACCTTCTGGTGAGCAGGTTAAAATCCCGAAAAGGATCATCCGATATCAATAAACCCTTACCCTCAGGTATATCAACCGTTTTGTTGATCAATATAGTAGTGGCAGCACTTTGAAGAGCCTTATCGTAATATTTAGGATGATCGACAAATACAATATCGCCAGGCTCCACTACATGAATTTCGTTCAAACCGGTGATCTGATGGTTCTCAGGACCCAGAAAATCACATTCCAGTAACCCGGCTACTTCTTTTAAGGTATAGGGATGAGGTAGTTTCATTCCTTAGCCCTTTCCTTATATTCGCCAGAGGCACTGTCTACCACTATTTTATCACCCTGGTTAATGAAAAGAGGAACGCGAACCTCGGCTCCGGTTTCAACAGTGGCAGGCTTCAAGGTATTGGTAGCCGTATCACCTTTAATTCCTGGTTCAGTATAGGTAATCTCCATAGTAACCTTCTGTGGAAGTTCACACACCATGGGGCGCTCTTCATCTGCATGAAAAAGAACCTGGCACTCCATACCTTCCAAAAGAAATTCAGGAGCATTGATCAATTCTTTGAGAATGGTGATCTGGTTATAATCATCCATATTCATAAAATGATAGCCGGTGGGGTCATTATATAAAAACTGGTATGTCCGGTTTTCAACTCGTATCTCTTCGATCTTGGCTCCGGAAGGAAATGTGTTATCCAATACTCTTCCGGTATCAAGATTTCTGATTTTGGTACGCACAAATGCAGGCCCTTTGCCTGGTTTTACGTGCAGGAATTCTATGATTTGATAAGGGGCACCATTAAAATTGATGCATAGTCCGTTTCGGATGTCCGATGTAGAAGCCATAATTCACTTTAAATTTCAGCAAATTTAAGCTTTATACTATTTGTAATTTTTTAATTCGAAATGGTGGGTACAAAAACCCATTTCATCTTCACTGAAATTGCTGCCTACTATAAGGGTGCGGCCCAATAAATAGTTGGCAATAAGAGTCTGGTACCACTTAATGCCACTGGGGTCCAGGTTGGAGGTAGGTTCATCTAAAAGCACCAATGAAGAATCACTGCATATAGCCAGTGCCAAACGTAACCTTTGCTTCATGCCAGAGCTGAAATTACGGATTTCCTTGTTTCTGGAGTCTTCCAGGTGTGCCAGCGTTAAAAGGGATAATGGGGTTAAGTCTGAAATAAACCCTTTGAATTTTAAATGAAATTTCAGGAATTCCAGCGCAGTAAGTTCTTCGATCAGCTCCAGGTATGGTGCAGCAATAGATATGCGGAACGGAGCCTTTTCTTTAGGTATAGTCTGATTGTCCTGATAGTACGTGACATGCCCTTTGCTGGGAGTTAATGCTCCCAGAATTACTTTAATAAGGGTTGACTTACCACTTCCATTACCTCCCAGAATAGCGTAAGTTTCACCATGGCGGAATGTGTGGGTAATATCCTGAAATACTTTTTGGCGATTGAATTTTCTGCTAATACCTTCCAGCCGGACTTCCATACGCTTATTCCAGCCTGAAGCCTTTCATGATACCGCTTTGAGAATTGCGGATGAAGGTGATGATCTCATCTCTTTCCTGGGTAGCTTCAAATTCAGTTTCAATGATATCAAGGGCTTGAGTAACGTTAAAACTCTTTTGAAAGAGAATGCGGTAGATGTTCTGTATCTCGTTGATCTTCAGGTTGTCGTATCCTCTTCTGCGTAAACCGATGGAATTAATACCCGCATAGGAGATAGGTTCCTTAGCCGCTTTTACATAAGGTGGTACATCTTTACGAACCAGAGAGCCCCCTCCAACAAAAGCATGTGTGCCTATCTTGGAGAATTGCTGTACTGCGCAAAGTCCACCTACAATGGCCCAGTCTCCCATTTCTACATGGCCGGCCATGAGGCAGCCATTTACAATCACGCAATAGTCGCCAATTACACAATCATGGGCAATATGGGCACAAGCCATGATGAGGCAATTTTTGCCGATTACCGTTTTACCCAGTGCTTTGGTTCCGCGGTTAATAGTTACACACTCCCGGATGGTGGTGTTATCGCCAACCACCACCAAACTGTCTTCCCCTTCAAATTTCAGATCCTGAGGTATGGCTGAAATAACCGCTCCGGGAAATACCCGGCAGTTTTTTCCAATACGTGCACCTTCCATTATTGTTACGTTAGACCCTATCCAGGTGCCTTCACCTATCTCCACATTTTTGTGAATGGTGGTAAAGGGTTCAATAACTACGGTATTCGCAATTTTTGCGGAAGGGTGAACGTATGCCAGGGGTTGATTCATAGCTTAATTTCTTTCTTTTACAATTTGAGCCATAAGGCTGGCCTCACTTACCAATTTGTTACCTACATAGGCTTCTCCGTGCATTTGCACAATACCTCTGCGAATAGGCTCACTCAACACAAGCTTAAAGACCAGTGTGTCTCCCGGCAACACTTTTTGTTTGAACTTTACATTGTCCATTTTCAGGAAGTAGGTAAGGTAGTTCTCAGGATCAGGAACGGTACTTAAAGCTAAGATACCTCCTACCTGTGCCATGGCTTCTACCTGAAGCACACCTGGCATTACCGGAGCCCCCGGGAAATGTCCCTGGAAGAAGGCTTCGTTCATGGTTACATTTTTTACGCCTACCACGCAATCTTCGGTAAGTTCAATAATCTTATCTACCAATAGGAAAGGAGGGCGATGGGGAAGGCGCTGCATGATCTCCATAGTATCATAATGCGGTTTGGCATTAGGATCATAAGTGGGGATATTGGGCTTTTTCTCCTCTTCACGAATCTTATCCAGTATGAGCCTGGCAAACTGTGTATTGCCTTTATGCCCGGGCTTAGTGGCAAAAATGCGACCTTTAATAGGTTTGCCTGCCAGGGCCAGATCACCTACTACATCCAGTAATTTATGTCTGGCCGCTTCATTGGGATAATGGAGATCCAGATTATCCAGTATGCCGTTGGTTTTTACGGAAACATTATCCTTTTTAAATGCTTTTTTGAGACTTTCAAGGGTTTCAGGTGAAACTTCTTTGTCCACGTATACTATGGCGTTATTCAGATCTCCGCCTTTGATCAATCCATGTTCAAGAAGCAGTTCAAGCTCATGCAGGAAACTAAAGGTTCTGGAGTCTGCCACTTCCTTCTTAAAGTCAGAAATATGATTTAAAGTGGCATTCTGGCTGCCCAAAACCTTGGTGCCATAATCCACCATCACCGATAACTGATATTCTTCAGCCGGTACGGCCATCAATTCAACGCCCTCGTCTTTTAATTCAAGGCGCAGAGGTTCTTTGATTTCAAAATAATGACGCTCTGCATCCAGTTCTTCAATACCCACTTTCTCAAGTGCTTCCACAAAGAATTTGGAACTACCATCCATAATAGGAGTTTCAGGACCGTCAATTTCCATCAGGCAATTGTCAATGCTCAGGCCTACCAGGGCCGCCAATACGTGCTCCACGGTGTTTATAACCACCTGGTTCTTGCCAATGGTAGTTCCCCGGTCGGTACTCACCACGTAATTGGCCAGAGCAGGAATCTCCGGTTGTCCTTCAATATCCGTTCGCTTGAAAACAAAGCCGGTATCTGCAGCGGAAGGTTTAAAGGTTAGTGTAACCTTAGAACCGGTGTGCAGCCCTGTTCCTTCTACACTGATCTTATTCCTGATGGTTGTTTGGTTCGTAATCATTATGGTAGCGATTGCATCTGTTTCTTGAGGTTATCTATTTCATCGGCCATTTGTGCCAACTTTCTGAAATAAACGTAAGACTTTTTATATTCTCTTAATCCAAAAGCCGGAGACCCCTGTACAACGGCTCCATCTTTAACATTGTTTCCGATACCGCTTTGGGCGGCAATTTTAACATTGTTTCCGATGATCAGGTGACCAATAATGCCTACCTGCCCGCCTATCATACAGTTTTTCCCGATTTTAGTAGAGCCGGCTATACCGGTTTGAGAAGCTATAACCGTATTCTCTCCAATATCCACGTTATGGGCAATCTGGATAAGGTTATCCAGTTTTACACCTTTGCGGATCAGTGTAGAACCAAGCGTAGCCCGGTCAATGGTGGTGTTAGAGCCCACCTCTACATGATCTTCAATAATTACGTTCCCGATCTGGGCTACTTTGTCATAAGATTGATTGTTAGGGGCAAAACCAAAACCATCACCTCCTACCACCACCCCACTGTGCAGGGTTACAGAGTTGCCAATCTCACAATCCGCGTATACTTTGGTACCGCTAAAGATCAGGCCATCGGTCCCGATTTTTGCATTATCGCCAATGTAACAACCCGGGTATATTTTAGTGTTATCACCGATAATTACATGATCACCAATGTAAGTAAATGCACCTATATAGCAGTTTTCACCAACCTTCGCACTCTTTGAAACATAAGCCTGGTCTTCAATTCCGCTTTTATCATGCTTCATTTTGTTATACACTTCCAAGAGCCGGGCAAAAGACTGATAGGCATTTTCTACCCGGATAAGTGTGGAAGATAAGGACTGTTCAGGTACAAAATCATCATTTACAATTACAATGCTGGCCTGTGTGGTATAGATGAACGGTGTATATTGTGGATTGGCCAGAAAGCTTAAACTTCCGGATTGTCCTTCTTCAATTTTGCTTAAACTGTTAACCGTTACTTCCGGGTCGCCATCTACCTTACCACCAATAAGATCGGCTATTTGCTGTGCGGAGAATTCCATTGGGTCAAAAGTAGAAAAATTTTACCTGCTCAACGCCCGTTCCAGCAGTCCTTAGGAAAGAAGAGGAAGTTCTTGGTAACGGGTTGTGCCAGTGCCGAGATATTCAATTGATCCGCAGCCATTGCAATATCCAGCAGGGAACCATCTTTGTACAGCAGGTTAATGCGATGGCGCTGAGGGTTATACGCGTTATTGGTAAGTGATTCATTAAACACCAGGTATTCAGTTTCTTCATGAGATATACCATACATTTTAGAGGCACAATTCTTTATCTGTTTGATAAGTTCCTCTGGTTGTGATTCTGAAGAAGCCCGAACGCCTAAGAGCTTACGCTCTAAAAGACTTTTGCTTAACAGTGAAAGAACCGGATCCGGGTGATGTTGCCACTCTTTAATGGCAGACATGATATCATAATCGTCTAATTGAGCATATTGTGGGATAAGGTCCGCATAATCCACCGGAAGATTTTCCTTGATAAAGCGCTTTAGTACCGAGGGTATGATCATTTCTTCGCTATACACTTCCTTGGCGCGCATTAATATTTTGATAAGCAGGAACTCTGCAGAGAGTACGGTTTTGTGCAGGTATACCTGCCAGTACATCAATCGCCTGGCTACAATAAATTTCTCAACCGAGTAGATACCTTTACTATCCACCACTAATTGATCATCGGCCACATTAAGCATGGTGATTAACCGTTCAGCGTTTATCTGCCCCTCACTTACCCCGGTATAAAAACAATCTCTGCGCAAGTAATCCAGCCGGTCCATATCCAGTTGACTGCTGATCAATTGATGCAGAAATTTTTTGGAATATTGATTGGTGAATATTTGAATAGCGAGTTCCAGCTGACCATCAAACTCTTGGTTCAATACCTTCATGAATTCTTTGGAAAGCTCTTCATGATTGATACCGGGAACAATTGAGTTTTCAAGCGCATGTGAAAAAGGGCCGTGGCCAATATCATGTAAAAGGATCGCAATGTATACGGCCTGTTCTTCTTCCTCAGTTATGTGATGACCCTTAGACCGTAACAAGCGAACGGCTTTACCCATCAGGTGCATGGCACCCAATGCATGGTGAAAGCGGGTATGGTAAGCCCCGGGATACACCAGGTAGGTTAAGCCTAATTGTGTAATTCTCCGAAGTCGCTGAAAATAAGGGTGCTCTATCAGGTCAAAAATTAATGGGTCGGGAATAGTAATGAAACCGTAAATAGGGTCGTTTAATATCTTTAGTTTATTCCTTTGGCTCAAACCTTTTGTGGTATAATTGTTTCTTAATTGCAGTAAAACCTGACAAAACAAAAATATGGACAATATTCAAATACTCTGGGTAGATGACGAGATCGATCTGCTTAAACCTCATATTATCTTTCTGGAAGAGAAAGGCTACGCTGTAGACACCATAAATAATGGTAACGAAGCCCTGGAAATGGTTGAGGAAAAACATTACGATCTGGTTTTCCTGGATGAGAATATGCCTGGGCTTAATGGCCTGGAAACCCTTCAGCGGATAAAAACCATACAGGCCAGCCTGCCGGTGGTTATGATCACCAAAAGTGAGGAAGAGAGCATTATGGATGATGCTATTGGCTCCCAGATATCTGATTACCTGATCAAACCCGTAAATCCGAAGCAAATATTACTTAGCATAAAAAAGAACCTGGATACCAAGCGTTTGGTCAGTCAGAAAACCACCAGCAATTATCAACAGGAATTCCGGCAGATAGGGATGGACCTGGCCCAGGTGAATGATTCTGAAGGTTGGACCGATCTTTATAAGCGTCTGGTGTATTGGGAGCTTGAACTGGATAAACTGGAAGATGAAAGTCTGAATGAAATTTTGCTTACACAGAAGAAAGAAGCGAATAGTCAGTTTTTCAAATTTATAGAACGCAATTATGAAGACTGGCTGCATGGTGATGAAGACGCACCTGTAATGTCTCATACCCTTTTTAAAAAATGGGTATACCCGCGCATTAAAGAGGATGAAAATGTTTTTTGGGTGGTCATTGACAATCTCCGTCATGACCAATGGAAGGTGATACAACCTGTTTTAGAAGAATATTATATAACTGAAGAGGAGCATAGCTTTTACAGTATTCTTCCTACGGCTACGCAGTATGCACGTAATGCCCTCTTTTCGGGTTTAATGCCGTTGGAGATCCAAAAGCGCTTTCGTGATAAGTGGATTGGTGACACCGATGATGAAGGGAAAAATCTATACGAAGAAGATTTTCTGAAAGATCAGTTGCAGCGCTTAGGTAAGGGCGATATGAAGTTTTCTTACAATAAGATCACCAACCATAATGCGGGTAAAAAACTGGCTGAGAATATCGCCAATCTTTCGGGTAATCAGCTAAACGTGGTGGTTTATAATTTTGTGGATATGCTCTCACATGCCAAAACCGATATGAAAGTTATTCGTGAACTGGCAGATAATGATAAAGCTTACCGCTCCCTTACTTTGAGCTGGTTCCAAAATTCTCCGTTGATGGACATCATACGAACCCTGCGTGATAAAAAGCTGAAGGTGATCATTACTACAGATCATGGTACTATAAACGTGGGGGATCCTTCTAAACTGGTAGGCCCTAAAGATCTGAGTACTAACCTCCGGTATAAGGTAGGGCGGAATATGTCTTTTCAGCATAAGGATGTATACGAGGTGAAGAACCCGGAAGATATCTATCTGCCTAAACCCAATATCAACTCCTCCTTTGTTTTTGTCAAGGAAGACCTCTTTTTTGCATACCCCAATAACTTTAATCATTACGTAAAATATTACCGGAATACGTACCAGCACGGAGGTGTATCATTGGAAGAAATGATCGTTCCTTTTGCGGTCTTGAAACCCAGGTAAGTCAAACGTATTTTTGCAGTATGATTATCAGAAGGGAAATCCGGGAGCTGGTGCAGCTTCCCGACACGGCCCGATGGCTTTTGCAGCATTGGGAGGGTAAAGTATTGGCTATTGAAGGATCAATGGGAGCCGGTAAAACCACTTTTATACAGGCTTTATGTGCGGAAATGGGGGTGAGGGACAAAGTGAGCAGCCCTACTTTTTCATTGGTTAATGAATATTTTTCTTCTAAATACGGTTCAGTGTACCATTTTGATTTTTACCGTTTACAACATGATGAAGAAGCCTTGGATATGGGTTTGGATGATTACCTGGATTCGGGGAACTATTGTTTTATGGAATGGCCTGAAAAGATTAGTAATATACTTCCACAGGCTTATGACCGCCTGTCTATTCGTGTGAAAGATGGAATCCGTATTTTTGAGTTAAATATTACCGAACGATGAGCAGTTCTTCCGGGTTTTTATCTTTTTCGTCATCTGAGCTACTTCCTCAAGAGGAAGTTTTAGAAGTAAAAACGTCTAAAAGTGAGCTTCAGATCGGCATTCCCAAAGAAATATTTATGCAGGAGAAGCGTGTGGGGCTTACGCCAGACGCGGTTCAGGTACTGGTTAGCAACGGCCATCAGGTAGTGGTGGAAACCGGAGCGGGTGAAGGTGCCAATTATTCCGATGCCGATTTTAGTGAAGCAGGCGCCCGCATTGTGTATTCGCCAAAAGACGTGTACGAATGTAATATCATCCTGAAAATTGAGCCACCCAGTCTGGAGGAGATCGATCTGATGAAGCATAAGCAAACGCTTGTCTCAGCTCTGCAGCTTAAAACTCAAAAGAAAGCTTATTTCCGTAAGCTTATGGATAAGAAGATCACCGCTCTTAGTTTTGAAAGCATTGAAGATGAGGATGGTATAATACCAGTGGTAAGGAGTATGAGCGAGATTGCCGGTAATACCTCCATTTTAGTGGCAGCAGAGTATCTCTCCAATGCTAATGACGGTAAGGGTTTTATGTTGGGCGGAGTTTCCGGAGTGCCGCCTACTGAAGTGGTAATTATTGGTGCAGGAACGGTTGGTGCCTTTGCAGCCCGTACGGCACTGGGTTTAGGAGCCAATGTGAAAGTATTTGATAAATCACTTTCCCGTTTGCGCAGATTACAGGGTATGATCAACAATATGCCTATTTATACGTGTGTAATACAGCCCAAGATCCTTGAAAAATCCCTGATGCGTTGTGATGTGGCTATTGGCGCCATCCGGTCAGGGAATGGCCGTACCCCCAGCGTAGTTACCGAGGAGATGGTGGAAAAGATGAAGGCGGGTAGTGTAATAGTGGATGTAAGTATTGATCAGGGGGGATGTTTTGAAACTTCAGAACTGACCAGTCATGATAAACCCACCTTTAGCAAGTTTGATGTGGTGCATTATTGCGTGCCTAACATTGCGTCAAGAGTTAGCCGAACGGCCTCTTTTTCATTGAGTAATATATTGGCTCCCGTCATTCTTTCCATTGGCGATTATGGTGGTGTAGATGAAATACTCCGCAAGAATAAAGGGGTGCGCAAAGGTCTCTATGTATGTAAAGGTACGCTGGTAAACAGCTCTATTGGCGATTGGTTTGACCTGCCTTATACTGAAGCCCATCTTTTATTCTGATTCTTACCGAGTATCCTTAAGAGCTTTCTATTTTTGCCACGTCTGAAAAGATCATACTATGTCCATCTGGAAAAAAATACTCTATTACCTGGTAGGTGTAAGCATGGGAATCTTAATGGTTAGCTTTTTATTTGGCGGTAGAGAGCTGCAGTGTAGCTATTTCCCCAACGACAGGGTCCTTTACGATCTCCGTAAAAAAGACCGTATAATTCCTTATGAGGTTTTGGCTCAGCTGAAAGCTTCCGGTATGGATACCAGTGATATTTCCACTCTTTTTTCAACCGGTAATGTGAATTTCAAGAAAAGCGAGACTGAAAAGGATTCCTGTAAAGTGTACTGGATTGAATCCGATGAAGAGCATAAGCGCTCTTTTTCAGCGGAAGTTCAAAACTGTGACAGCACTGCCACTATTCTCGGCATTACTTTTCGTTAGGATCTAATCAATCCCTCTTCTACGCATTTCCTTTTGGATCAGCATGAGTTCACGACTGGTTTGTCCGGATGCCGATGAATTTTCTTCCGCTCTTCTGATAAGATAGGGGAGCGTATCCTTAACGGGGCCGAAAGGCAGGTACTTCACTACGTTATATCCCTCTTTAGCCAGGTTAAACGAAAGGTTATCACTCATACCATACAATTGGCTGAACCATATACGCGGGTCATCCTTTGGAATATCTTTTTCCACCATCAAATCAGCCAGTTTACGGCAACTGTCCTGATTGTGGTTTCCGGCTACCAGGCGTCCTTTTTCCAGGTTTTCAACCACATAGGCCACGCCTGCATCATAATCCCGGTCACTGGCAGCTTTATCCGGTTGAATGGGAGAAGGATAGCCCATTTGCCTGGCACGATCTCTCTCTTTTTCCATATACGCCCCGCGCACCAGTTTCACTCCCAGGTAAAAATTCTCTTTATTAGCCAGATCTACCAAAGTCCGTAAATACTCCAGACGATCCACCCGGTACATCTGCAATGTATTAAAGACAATGACGCGCTCCCGGTTGTAATGCCGGATCATTTCTTCCGCCAGGTCATCAATAGCCTTTTGGATCCAGCTTTCTTCTGCATCCACCAATACGGCTATCTTATGGTCATGTGCTTGTTGGCAAACCTCCTTTACCCGCTCTTTGGCTTTTAACCACTCTTCTGTTTCTTCTTCGGAAAGTAGCTTTCCTTCACTTACTTTTTCCAATAAAGCAAAGCGGGCCAGTCCGGTAACTTTAAAAACCGCAAAGGGTACGGCTTTATGTGCCCCTCCAAAACGTATGGTGTCAATCAGTCTATTCTTGGTGTGTTCAAAATCCGCTTCGGTTTCTTTACCTTCCACCGAATAATCCAACAGAGACTTTACATTGTAGCGATATAGTAATTCTATGATCGTTTCGCACTCCTCTATGGTCTCTCCCCCCACAAACTGGTCATAAACAGTACGCTTTACCAAGCCCTTTATAGGTAAACCCAGCGCCATTGAAAATGCAGTGGCTTTTTTGCCCAGGGCTACCAGGGAGGAGTTGCCTACCATTTTAAACATATAGAACGCCTTGCGCAACTGAGCGTTGCTTTTGGTGATAAAGGCCGTTGCTGTATCGTCAAAATTTATCATCCTGATTTAAAAAGTTTTCAAATGTAATAGAACGGCTCGAATTCATTAAGGTTTTAGTTACTTTCAACGCCTAAAAAAAATTGAATCAATACCATTCATGCTACAGAATATTTTATTTGATGAGGAAGCGCTGTCAGACTTCCAGGCGTATCTGAAAGAAGGTGATTTCTCCAAAGTTTTTTTTCTGGTAGATGAAAACACGCATGAGCATTGCCTGGTTCCATTGATGCAGGAGTTGGGTGAGTTGGGGGATAATGAAATACTGGAAGTTGAAGCCGGTGAAGCCAGTAAGTCTGCTGAGGTATTGGTGCAATTGTGGATGGCTTTGTCAGATCTGGGAGCAGATCGCTTCTCCCTTTTAGTAAACCTTGGTGGGGGTATGATAAGTGATTTGGGCGGTTTCTTGGCAGGCACTTATATGCGCGGTATCCCTTTTGTTAATTTCCCAACCTCTGTATTGGCTCAGGTTGATGCTTCTGTGGGGGGTAAAACCGGTATTAACCTGGACCATATCAAGAACCGGGTCGGGCTTTTTACTCAAGCAGACCGGGTGTACGTGCTCAATCATTTCCTGAATAGTCTTCCCCTCAAAGAAAGAAGGTCTGGGTATGCCGAAATGTTAAAACATGGTTTAATTGCAGATGAAGCTTACTGGAAAAACCTTCAGGAAATTGATGTGGAAGAAATTGCATTGACCAGTGAGATGATCCGCAGATCAATTGATATCAAATCCGGGATTGTAAGCCAGGATTTCAGAGAGTCTGGTTTGCGAAAAACCCTGAACTTCGGTCATACGCTGGGGCACGCTTTTGAAAGCGTTTCTCATGAAACAGGTGAACCCTTATTACATGGTGAAGCTATTGCCCTGGGCATGATGGGAGAGCTTTTGTTATCCACTGAATTTGCCGGGCTTGAAGAAAAAGCCGGACATGAAGCTATACGTACTATCCATAATAGTTTTAAGGAAGTGGAAACGATTGGCGATGTGGATCGTATTTTTGAGATGGTAAAACAAGATAAGAAAAACCGCAGGGGAACAGTTCTGTTTACTCTTTTAGATAGGGTGGGTACAGCCAGAGCCGATGTGGAGGTTCCTGAAGCTGCAATTCGGGATGTTCTTAAACGGTTGCAAACTTGGTAAGCAAGCTTCATATAACGCACCCTGCCAAACGAGTTATCGGAAAGGTAACTATACCCGGCAGTAAAAGTGAGTCCAACCGCTTACTTATACTGCGTAATCTTTACTTTCCGGATATGCCGATCATCGGTTTATCGGATAGTCGTGATACTCATACACTCCTAAACGCTTTGCGTAGTACATCAAATATTAAGGATATAGGTGAGGCCGGAACGGCTATGCGCTTTTTAACTGCCTGGTGTGCCATACAAACCGGAGAGGAATTCAGTTTGTTGGGTACGGAAAGAATGTATGAACGGCCTCTTGGTGTTTTGGTGGATGCCTTGCGGCAGTTAGGAGCCACTATTGCTTATAAAGGCAAAGAAGGTTATCCGCCTTTGCGTATAAGCGGCTCATCCTTAAAAGGGGGAAGTGTTGAACTGGACGGTGGTATAAGCAGCCAGTTTATTTCTGCACTGATGATGATCGGCCCTGCCCTGCCTGAAGGGCTGCGGTTAAGAATGAGCGGGTTTTCCGTATCAGCTCCCTACATCTATCTTACCGCAAACCTCATGCGCAGGTTAGGTTTCCGGATACAACTAAGCGGAGAAGAGATAGAGATTGAACATTTTATTCCTGAGCCACCGGCCAGCTTTCAGGTTGAGCCGGACTGGAGTTCAGCTTCTTATTGGTTTCTGATGGGTTTACTGGCCTGTGAAACAGAAATATATTTACCAGGATTCCGGCAATACAGTTTGCAAGGTGATGCCTTTGTGAGTGGCTTATTTGATCCGTTAGGCCTCGAATCACATTATATAGGGTCGGGTTTTCGCCTTAAAAAACGGGAACCAGAACTACGGGAAGTATATAATTTAAGCCTGGTTCATAATCCAGATCTGGCGCAAACCCTCGCAGTTGCTTTTGCTGCCATGAATATACCTGCTACTATAAGAGGTTTACAAACCTTACGGATAAAGGAAACCGATCGTTTAGCGGCATTGCAGACAGAGCTCCAAAAAACCGGTGCAGAAATTGAAATAGGGAAAGATTATTTGCAAATAAAGCAGGGTGTTCAAACCTTAAAGGATGTAAGTTTTGATTCCTGGAATGATCACCGTATGGCTATGGCTTTTGCTCCGCTGGCCTTACTTGAGCCTATAACCATTATTAATCCTGATGTTGTACACAAGAGCTACACCTCCTTTTGGAAAGACCTTGAAAGGGTGGGTTTCCAGCTGACTTACTCCTGATCTAAAGTTTCCAGATTAGCTGTATACCCAAGCCGCTTTGTACATTGCCTTCAATACGGTTTAAACCGCTGCTGATTTCATCACGGTCTGAAAAGCGGGTGATGCTATACTTGATTTGTAGAGTGAGGTTGGAGCGGATATCCCAGTCAGCAAGGAGGTAAAAGCGATTGCTTTGACCAAAATAGGGTGGTATACTAAAGGCATAGGTCAGATCATTTTCATAAGCGTAAATTCGGGTGTTAAAACTCCTGGTGTCAATTAAAGCGTATCGCAGGCTTAATGCAAGCGGCACTCTGCGGAATTGGTATTGTATATCCTGGAAAATAACACTTCCCTTTTCATGTTCGGTTCCAATATCGTAATAGGATAATTCTAAACGGGAAGCCATCTTCAGGTTATAAAACACCTGATAGCTGCTATGGAGTCGTATGCTATTTCGAATTTGTTCGGTAAGGCGGGGCGTGCGGGTGTTTTCAGGATCATTTACTTCCTGAAGTTCATTCTTTAACCGCAGATAGATACTGAACCTCCGGCTAAGAGATGCATCCAGTTGAGCCAATATGTCCCTTCCTCTTGAGGGAGCATCTGTTCTGAAACGCAGCCACTCAAAACGGTAAATATCCAGGTAGGACCTAAGTTGGAAAACACGGCTCATGAGCCATTGAAAACCCAAGTAAGTACCGTGTTCACCATAATTGCCACTTTCAGCAAAAGGAGCATTGTACAGAAATTGATAGCTCTTTTCAAAATGGCGATACAAAGCAGTAAGGTAAAGCGCATCAGCCGGATGGCTTTGTACCCCGATGGTGCCGGCCCGGCCTCCGTTATCAGATGCAGCTATTTCACCAAATAAGTTGATATCTCTGAAGAGGTAATTAAAATCCAGCGAGTATTGGGTAAGATCCGGTCCGGAAAGACGGAATTGCTGATAAAGCCGGTTGCTTTTCTCAAGGGGTAACTTTAACTGATAATGCACCACCGTACTGCCCACCGAAAACTGGTTTCCCCGATAATTGATATTCGCACCGGAGGTTTGAAGTGTGTTTGCATTTTTATCGGCTATTTCATTTTCGGTGCGGTGCAAGCCAGTGGTTTGTAATGAGCTTATCAGGGCACTTTGTGTAAGTGTATCCAATGAGCTTAGGTTCGCATCAATGCGGTTAGAGGAGTAAAAAGCGCTTACATCTAAGCCGTTCCAAAGCCGGTAAGTAGCTGCTGCTCCTCTGAAAAACCGGTTTTCTTCAGCTCCGGAAAAAGGTCTGAAGCCCCGTGCGTAGCGCTTAATTTCCACGGGTTCAGCTGATTTACCAAAGGTAAGACCACTCCATAAAGCCAGACCTTGTCCAAATTCTGCCTGAAAATCGCCCAGAATAAGGCGTTTGAGCTTACCATAATTCTGTAGAGCTATATGGCCGGAAAGGAAATCTACCCCGGTGTTTCCTCCGAAGGGTTCACCGGCATCTTGCTGAGCGGTCATATTAAAAGACAGGATATCACGATACGTACTTCGCAATCGCAGATAATGTGATTGAGCCGAGCCTTTATACCCGCTGGGGTTGTTAAAACCTTCGCGTTTTTGAAAGGGTATGAGGCTGCGGTAAATAAGGTTATGATTGGAGTAAAGTGCAATATTTCGAATTTTGAGCGAAGGAGTATTTTGTTGTGTGGTAAAGTCCAGAAAAGGAAGGATCTTTTCAATCGTTTCACGGTCAAAACCCTTTACGGCAATTAACTCATAAGGTGTATAGATAAAACCGGTTTGCTGGCGGTATTCCAAAAGATTGTGAATCTGGAAAATATTGAGGTAGGGCAATTTTTCAAGGCCTTCCTGTTCTTCAAAATTTACCTGTACCGGGTTTTCTTTAAGCAATTCCAGTTGTTCCGCCAGTTGCACCAGGTCTGTTTCATTTTCCTCATTTCCCTCTGCAATGGATTCGATCTCATATTCCAGGTTTCGTGAAGGAGTCTGACCTTTCAGAATAATACCTGAAGTCAGAAGAACCATTATAAGAATTAGAAACTTCAAAACTGATACTGTAAGCTTATAGTGGCATTGTTGCCCAAAATCTGAGCATATTCATAGGCCAGGTCAAAATGGAATGATGAGAAGTTAAAACCTAATCCAAAGGTGTTGGTGAGTGGTTGAAGCGCTGCTCCGGTTCTGAGACTTAGTATTTCCATCAGACGATATTCAAACCCCAGGCTGTAACGCTCGGAAAGTTCTTGCTGCTTTCTTACTTCAGCCGTTAAAGCCACCTCAGGAGAAAACTCATACCGTGCGCCAAGGCGCCCTATGAAGGGAAGGGTTTCATCGGTTTCTATGTTTTTGAAATGGTTTCCCGGGTTATATATGTGGAAGGCCAGGTTCAGTTCCCTCAGGGGTTTGCCTATTATGCCTGCTTCGTAGGTAATTGTACCCGTTTGACGGGATCCTTCACTTACGTAAAAGCTTTCGTAATTGATTTGCAATCCGAAGCTGAAGAATTTGCTAAAAGAACGGCTGTAATTCAATCCGATTTTGGTTTGATTGTAAAGATCAAAACCAAAGTAAGAGAGGCTCACTCCCATTGTGCCCCACTGGCTGGGGTATGCAAAGGCAGCATTGCCGATTGCTAAATCCTGTAGGAAATAGCGGTTTTCATAACTAATGGCCATTTCCGGCCTTTCAAGCCAGGCAAGAGCCGCCTGATTATGATGGCAAGCCCACACATCTTCAAGGGCCACACTGCTATGAGCTAAGCCAGCGGAACGCGCTCCGGCAAGATATCCGTAATTTTGAGCTGAAGCCCAAACCGGCAGAAGCATTAAAAAGATAAACCTTTTCATAAGCGGACTTTGAAAATAGTGCATTTATTATGAATCTTTAACCACGTGCTTGGATATCTGAAAATAAGGGGAAATAACTCAGTATTGCTGATCCTGTTTATGGGTCTGCAATTTTGGACGTACAATGGCCATGGTCAACTCTATGATTTTGATCAAATTGGCCTGGAACAGGGCATGCCTAACAGCCGGGTAAATGATATCCTTCAGGACTCCCGGGGTATTTACTGGATTGCTACCGAAGGGAATGGCTTGCTTCGATACGATGGCTATGAGTTTAAACCTTATACGGATCCTTCGCGGGCTTCCCAGTTGTTTATGTCTGATCTTTTGGAGGATGCACAGGGCAATATATGGGCAGTACTGGAGAATAGTCTTTTCTGTTTCAATGGTTTTAAGCAGGAAGAATTTGTAATTCCGTTAGAAAACAGGAGGCCGGTTGAGGTAGCGGTATATGACAGTTTGAATTTAGTGGTAGCTGATCAGGCCGGAACCATTTGGATGATAAACCAGGCAGGTGCGTGGGATAGTCTGAGTATTAAAGATGTGAAAGGGGTAAATGACCTTGCCGTGCTGAATGAGGTAATATGGCTGGCTACCGATAATGGTTTGATACGCCAGGCGAATGGTCGGGTAGAAAGGGTAGATTCCGGTAAAATTCAAAAAATCTTTCCGGGTCCTGAGGGTAAAGAGGTTTTTGTACTGTCTGACTTTGGCCTTCTTGTATATAACCCATCGGGAAGCCTCTTAAGGTCAAAGTCAGCTGCCTGGAAGGATATTTTTATAACGACTGATTATCATATTGCTCTGGGTAAGCAGGGACAGATGATCATCCGTGATACAAAAGGGGAAATACTGGAATTTAACTCATCCAACGGTCTTCCCTTGCAAGATTATAAAGGCTGTTATATTGACGACAGTAATGTAATATGGCTTTACTCTAATAAGGGCCTGGTTAAGCTTGAATCATTGGCGTGGCAATTTTATACAGGTCTTGATGCCGCAGCTCCGCAGGTTTTTGCAGTCCATCAGGAAGGTGAAAACTATTTTGCCGGTCTTACCTCCGGTTATGCCGAGATCAATCGGGGAAAGATAGTGGTCCACAAAAAGGAAAATGGCTTCCCTTACGGCTTAACTCTTTCTATTGAGAGTTTTGAAGGAAGTATATGGCTGGGTACTGAAAAGGGGCTTATCCAAAACCAGGATGGTATATACAGGGAAGTAAAGACGCCCGGTGGCGGAGACTTTGTTTTTGCTATGAAAAATGCAATGAACCGGCTTTGGTTAGGTATGGGTACGGGTCTATTCAGTTATAAGAATGGTAGAATACAGAATGTTTCCAGCCGGAACGATTTGCCGCCCGCCACGGTTTTTGCCATTTCCGAAGGCAATGACGGTTCATTATGGTTCGGTACATATACGGAAGGTTTTTTCCGTTATGCAAAAGATCGGTGGCAGGTAATGAAAGAATTAAATGGGGTGCGCCTGGACAGCCTTCGGTTCAGTTGTTTTGCCGCGGTAAATGAAAATGAGATATGGGCCGGTAGCCTTACCGAAGGCATTTTTCATTTCAGCAAAAACGGGGTGCAGCGCATTCCGGTGCAGGATCTGCAATTTGCAGAGATACAGTCTATGGCGGTAGCTTCTGACGGAACACTATGGGTAGGCACGAATAAAGGTGTTTTTGAGATCAGAAAAGGTAATGTCTCCAATATCATTAAGTTACCGTACCACGCAGATCTTAACGAACAAAGTTGTACCCCCCAGTCTCTGCTTATTCAAAATGAGCAACTGCTGGCTGGCACCACGGCTGGTCTTCAGGTTTTACACCTGAATGATTACCGTACACAACGCCCTCCTCCACGGCTAATATTAACTGATATTAAGATGTTTTTAGGCCAGAACTCCAGTTTGCCTGAATACGCTGATGATTCACTAAGGTTTACCCTTGTGCCGGCTGATGTGAGGTTGCCTTATGATCTTAACTTTCTGAGTTTCAATCTTACGGGTCTAACCGCTTATCAAAAAGAAAATCTGCAATATCGCTACCGTCTTAGCGGACAGTCGGATCAGTGGACCTTAGCGGGTAGCCGGAGGGAGGCCATTTTTTCAAATATTAAACCTGGCCATTATACATTTGAGGCTGAGGTATCCCGTTTTGGGGAAGGCTGGAATCCATCTGGAATTAAATATACATTCCAGATTTTAAGGCCGGTTTGGTTGAGGTGGTGGTTCATAACCCTAAGCTGCCTTGCGTTGGGCACCTTATCTTTCATTTTTATCCGGGATCGCCTTAAAAGGGCTAATCAGCGTTTAAGACTTGAAAACGCTTTATTGGATATGGAACGCAAAGCTCTTCGTTTGCAAATGAATCCTCATTTTATTTTTAACGCCCTTGACTCCATCAGTAGTTTTATTTTTAAAAAAGACCCTGAGAAAGCGGTGCGGTATCTCAATAATTTCGCAAAATTAATGAGGCTTACCCTTGAATCATCGATGGAGCATCTTCATCCTGTGGAGACTGAAGTATCCGTGCTAAAGAATTACCTTGAACTTGAAAAGTTACGCTTTCAGGGAAAATTTGAGTACGAAATTGAGGTAGATGATGAGATCGATTATGACGTGGGTATTCCTCCTATGCTTATTCAACCACACGTAGAAAACGCTATACTTCATGGATTAAAGCCACTGGAAGATTCCGGGCAATTAGATATACGGTTTATTATAGATGAAGATCTGCTGGTAATTGAAGTTGAGGATAACGGAATAGGAAGAAAGAGAGCTAAAGAACTGCATAAACGAAAGGATCACCGCTCCATGGCCACCCAGATTAACCGCGATCGTTTACGGTTACTGAGAGTGTCTATGAGTGAAAAAGTAGAGATTACCATTTTGGATAAGGTAAAAGAAAGCGGAGAACCGGCCGGGACAAAAGTGATTATTAAGTTGCCGGCTGAGAACATTTGAATAATTAATTTTATAAAAAAAATTGATATGGTACAGGTTGTAATCATTGATGATGAAGAAAATTCCCGGGATTCCCTCAAGGGTAAGCTGGATCTGTTCTGTCCGGAAGTTGAAATATCAGGAGAAGCAGGGAGTGTAAAAGACGGTATTGCCGCTATCACCTTACATAAGCCAGATGCTGTCTTTCTGGATATTAAATTAGCGGGGGAAAGTGGCTTTGATATTTTGGATGAAATGGCTAAAAATGATGAGCTGAATCCGGAGATCGTATTTATAACAGCTCATGATGAATTTGCCATTAAGGCTATTAAATTCAGTGCACTGGATTATCTTCTTAAACCCATTGACCCGGAAGAACTGGTGCGGGCTATTCGTAAGATAGAAGAACATAAAGGGCTTCCGCATCATGCCGCCAATCTCAATGTTCTGGTTGAAAATATCCGTCAGGCCTCAGACTCCCCTAAAAAGATTGTGGTTCCCACTTCAGATGGAATGCACGTAATCAAACTGGCTGATATTATCCGTTTGGAGTCCAGCAGTAATTACACCACTTTCTTTTTGAATAATGATAAATCATTATTAGCCTCCAAAACACTTAAGGAATTTGATAATATGCTTACCGGCTATAATTTCAACCGGGTACATAAATCGCACCTGGTAAATATGAATTACCTGAAACGTTATGTGCAAACAGACGGGGGATATCTGATTCTGGAAGATGGTTCTAAAATCCCGGTGGCTAACCGTAAAAAAGAGCAATTGCTGAGTACACTGAAAAACTTGTAGAATCGCTTTTCGCTGACAAGGCAGGGGCTGGCTTTGAATCATTAGCCAGCGGTAAAATGCCTTTTTAGTATGATCTTTAGAAGATCAGATACAGTCCTATCTGTTATTTGGTTTCGTTTCCCTTATTTCCCGCAGTACTGGCTGCGGGATTTTCTTTTTCAGATAGTTTTGGCAGACTCCAGGACTTTATCCCGAAGCTCATTTTTATAATCCACCAGTTTTTTCTGCACTTCTGGTTGAGCCGATCCTATAATTTGTGCGGCCAGAATACCGGCATTCTTAGCACCATCCAGCGCCACAGTAGCTACCGGCACCCCTCCCGGCATCTGGAGTATGGACAAAACCGAATCCCAACCATCAATGGAATTCCGTGATTTTACGGGCACACCAATTACCGGCAGAGGAGACAAAGATGCTACCATGCCAGGAAGATGAGCTGCACCTCCGGCACCGGCAATAATTACCTTTAAACCTCTTTCGTGAGCCGTTTTGGCGTACTGGTACATCAAATCAGGGGTACGGTGAGCCGAAACAATATTGATTTCATAGCTAACCCCCAATTCATCCAGAATATCTGAAGCTTGCTGCATAATGGGCAGGTCCGACTTGCTGCCCATAATAATTCCTACCTGTGCTTTAATGCTCATGTTTTGCTGATTACTTTAATTTTATCTTTTACATCTTTAGCCTGGGCTCGTGCCTCAGCCAGTGTGCCGGCTGTAACGGTAATATGTCCCATTTTACGGAAAGGCCGGGTTTGCGCTTTTCCATATAAATGCACGTAAGTGGCGGGCATTTGTAAAATGGTTTCAATGCCTTCATAAAAAACCGGGCCTTCATGCTTTTCGGCACCCGTGAGGTTTATCATTACTGCTGGCCTTATAACCGAAGTATCACCCAACGGAAGGTTGAGGATAGCCCTTATATGCTGCTCAAACTGGGAGGTTATATTCCCCTCAATGGTTAAATGGCCGCTGTTATGGACGCGGGGAGCTACCTCATTTACCAGGATGGTTTCATTTTCCAGGAGGAACATCTCTACTGCCAGTAAACCTACGTGATCGAGCTTTTCAGCAATTTGGGTGGCTAAAGCCTCTGCTTTATTTTGTATCTTTTTCTCTAAGGTGGAAGGACTGAAAACATACTCAACCAGATTGGCAGTAGGGTGAAAGTCCATTTCAACTAACGGAAAACATTTAGTTTCTCCGTTTTCGGAGCGGGCTACAATTACGGCCAGTTCTTTCTCAAAGAAGATGAGCTCTTCGGATAATCCTTCGGTATCCGGAAGGTTTTCCAGTTGCTCAGGACCTTTTACTATTTCCACGCCACGTCCATCATAGCCACCGCTGGCTGCTTTCCATACAAAAGGATATCTTATATGGTCATACTCTAATAAATGAAATAGCTCTTCCCTGGTGGTAAAGGTTTTGAAAGGAGCAGTTGGAATTTTATTGGATCGGTAAAACTTCTTTTGCACACACTTATTCTTGATGGTTTCAAGTGCTGCTGGGCGGGGAAACACCTTCTTACCTTCCTTTTCCAGTCGTTTTAAAGCGGCAATGTTTACGCCTTCAATTTCTATGGTTATTACATCACAGTCCTGCCCAAACTGGTAAACGGTTTCCTCGTCCATAAGGTCCCCCTTATGAAATTCATTACTGGCTATTCTCCCGGGAGCACTTTCTGAAGGGGCAAGCACTTTAGTTCTAATATCATACTGTCGGGTTGTAGTCAATAGCATTTTACCCAATTGCCCGCCACCCAGGATCCCGAGCTTAAAATCTGATGAAAAATAAGTTTTTTGTTCAGGCACTTTTTATGTTTTTTTCAGTTTCAATATATTTTACTTCGGCTAATGGATGAACCATGTATTCCCGGCCGTTTTGAAGATTCAGGCAACGATAACGTTTTCTCGCTTTGGGCCCTTTCTTAAATATCATATTCTTCCCGATACTAAAGCAGGTACCCGCTTCCAATTGTTCTACTACCAGGGCTGGTTTTTCGTTAAAAGTTTGCAATACCCGGAAAAGTTCCAGGTCAGTACAACTGCTGGCACTTCCTTTATTCAGACTTTTAGTAAGGGCTTTTTTCAGGTTGGAAGGAAAAACATCCCTCTCCAAGTAGGGGTGCATCAATTCTCGAAAAGTACTTTGCCATTCCTCACCATGAGGTTTTATAGTTTGTCCAAAAGAAACAAAAGCTTTTAAATGAGCCATTTCATGCACCAGAGTTATAAGAAAGGCAAAGGTGTTGAGGTTGCCATTGATACTTATGCGATGTCTCTCAGAGCCTTTGGGAAAGCGATAGTCACCAAACTTTGTCTTCCTGGGGTTTTTGATCTTTAATTCAACCGGAGCGGAGCGCAACAATTCCATGGTAAGCTCAAGAGTGCCCTCCGGAAGGTATTTACGTAAAGTATTTTCAGACTTGCCGGTCAATTTTTGAACTGGTATTATAGTGAGTACCCGGGCAATTGCACTTTTCAAGTGAACGGCAGCCCTGGCTTAAAAGGATTAGTAAAATCAGGAAAGCAAATGTTTTGATATACTTTGTTCTTTTCCTCATTAGCGATACAAAATTACTCTTATTTTAGCGATATGTTTTTAACAGAGGGGATAAGGTCTATGGGGAAGTATTTTCTCCTGTTAGGTCAAACATTTCATAAACCGGAAAACTGGGTAGAGTACCGGAAAGCCCTGGCAAGGGACCTGGAGTTGCTCGGATTGAATAGTATTGGAATAGTATCCATCATATCACTCTTTGTAGGGGCGGTTGTAACTATTCAAACGGCCTATAACCTGGATGATCCTCTGGTTCCGGATTACTACATAGGTATTGCTACCCGTGAATCTATTATTCTTGAATTTTCACCTACCATCATTTGCCTGATCCTTTCGGGTAAAGTAGGATCTAATATTGCATCTACTCTTGGTAGTATGCGCGTGTCTGAACAAATTGATGCCTTGGAAGTGATGGGAATAAACCCTGCGGGGTATTTGATATTACCCAAAGTTATTGCCTTGGTTTTTTTTAATCCGCTACTTATCATCATAAGTATGTTTCTGGGTATTCTGGGAGGCTATTTTGCAGCAGAGTTTGCCGGGGTTGTTGCCCCTGTAGATTACTTGCAAGGAATACAAAGTGCTTTTAATCCTTTTTATGTGTCGTATGCACTTATAAAAACAGTAGTCTTTTCTTTTATAATAACCACCGTTTCGGCTTACTATGGCTTTTACGTAAGAGGTGGGGCTATTGAAGTAGGTATTAACGCCACCAAGGCGGTTGTAAGCAGCAGTATCGCCATTATCATTGCCAACTATGTATTAACCCAGATTTTACTTGTATAACTATGCTGGAAGTTAAGGATCTGCATAAGGGTTTTGGTGATGAAATGGTTCTCAAAGGCATATCCACCAAGTTCCGTCAGGGAAAGACCAACCTCATTATAGGTCAAAGCGGTTCCGGAAAAACGGTTTTTTTGAAGAGCCTGGTAGGCCTGCATAAAATTGATCGTGGAGAAATCATCTATGATGGCCGCAGGCTGGCCACGATGGAGGATGAAGAGCGCAAAGAGTTGCGCACTGAAATGGGAATGGTGTTTCAGGGAAATGCTTTATTCGATTCTTTAACCATTGAAGAGAACGTTATTTTTGCCTTAAGCATGTTCTCGGGTATGAGTAAGGAAGAAATGACCGAACGTGCGAATTTTTGTTTGAAGCGTGTAAGCCTGGAGAATGTAAATAAAAAATTTCCGGCTGAGCTTAGTGGGGGAATGCAAAAGCGGGTGGCTCTGGCCAGAGCTATTGCTTTTAAGCCTAAATACCTGTTTTGTGATGAGCCTAACTCAGGCCTGGATCCAAAAACTGCTATTGTAATAGATAACCTTATCCGGGAGATTACTCAGGAGTATAATATTACTACCGTCATCAATACCCATGATATGAACTCAGTCATGGAAATAGGAGATCATATAATCTACATTAAGTTCGGGGTAAAGGAATGGGAAGGAAGTAGTGAAGATATCCTGAACACGGATAATGAGAGCATCAATGATTTTGTATACAGCTCTGAACTGTTTCGTAAAATAAAGGCCAAGCTCTAATAGGGAGTATTTTCACCTTTTTTAAATCCATCATAAATAAAGTATAACCAAGTAAGTCGTTGTCAGGTGGCGAGCTGTTACCAGGCTACTTCTATGATAGCTGTTAAAACTTAATAAGTGACCATATTATATTACCCATAAAAAAAGCCCGATGCTTAAGCATCGGGCTTTAAAGTTTTAAGAATCTATTTCTTAGTTGATGGTCAACTTAGAAACTTTTACTTCATCACCACTTTTGATATTTACCATGTAAGTACCACTAGCTATTTCTGAAGGAAGATTCAGGTCATAAGCCTCGCTACCACTAACTGTGATTTCCTGACTCATGATTAATTTACCGGTAAGGTTAAACAACTCTACAGTATAAGTACCACCTTGCTCAATAGCAACTTTTACGTTACGGCCTTGAGTTGGGTTAGGATATACAGAGAATCCTGTTTTGTTAAACTCTTCGATACCAATGGGCATTCCGGTAATAGCACGAATCCAGGGTGAACTGAAAGTACGTGAGTTCAAATAACCTGAGTACCAGCGAGCATCGTCAGCATTAAACATAATAGATGATGCGCCAGGCTGAGAAACAGACTGATCATTAGCCACACGGATAGTGTTGTTACCTAAGTTAGAGAACATATATACTACTACATAGTATGTACCTGCATTCAGGGTAAGAGGGTTAGACAAGCTAAAACGAGCTAAAGTTCCTTCCATTCCGGGTGTAATGGTGAAAGATTCTGTGTAAAGAGCTCCACTTCCAAAACCAGCTACGTAGTCAAACCCGGTAGTATCATATACATGGATTTCAATATCACCGCCAGGAACGGTAAGTGTAGACAGACGAAGATCTATACCATAAAGTGCTAAGGGATTTCCACCATTAGAACCATTAGGGAAGAAAAGGCTGGAGGCAAGGGCACAACCGTCAGTTCCCAATGCATTAGTACCAAGGCTGTTGTCGAAATTGTTATAATCAAGGGAATGCACACTATCAGTTACAAAAACAGTATACATAGTATCCAAACCTGAACCAGCATCTGTAGCAGAGATACTGTCGGATGTCATATAATAAACAATGTCATACTGACCAATTGCAGTAGGAGTCCAGTTTCCGGTTGTAGTAAGATCATTAAAGTCAGCTACATCACCACTAGCTAAAAGAGCCCTGGTGGGAGAAGTAAGACTAGCTACTATAGAACCGGTAGAAGCTTCGTATACATCTACATTAAGTTTGATATCAGTTTGATCTTCAAAACCATAGTTCAAGGCGTTTGAGTCGAAAGTTACAGGAACTATATGGTCAATGTCCATAATACCTGTTTTACTACCACCACTGGCGCCAAAAATGATGTCATTAGCAGGAGCACCACCAGACTCTACAAAACGGAAAGAGTTAGCAGGAAGATCCTGAATAATCATATCATCTATCATCCAGTAATAATAACCAGCTAAACCAAGAGTATTTACTTCAAGACCATCAAAAACAATCTGAAGTTTTACAGTAGCCTGATTTCCGGCTATAGTAGAGATGTTTGCTGAAACCATATTTCCATTAGCACTGGAAGAGTTTTGAGTAATGTCAGTGTGGAAATTTACAGTATCAGGAAAAGTAAGACCATCATCAGTACTGATCGCAACCTGGAATTTACTTTGGTATTGTCTCAGATAGCTGCTGAATGCTAACTCTACGTTAGGATGACCGGTAAGGTCAATAGTATTAGTAGTAAGTGTACCCATATGAGGAGCTGGTGCAGGACCATTTCCATCGTTTCCGGCAATACCACCATCATCTAAGTAGTTGGAATCAAAAATAATGAAACCATTAGAGCGGGTGGGAGAAAGGATTGGGTCATTAGCAGCCGCATACTGACCACGAGAACCTGTAGATACATCAGGGGTGGTAGCAGCACCTCTGTATTCCCAAAGGGCGTTAGCCAATACGGTACCACTTGCATCAGCATATCCCTGGTTCACCCAGCCGGCAGGAATACCAGCGGAG
This sequence comes from Owenweeksia sp., assembly GCA_965212245.1. GTDB lineage: Bacteria > Bacteroidota > Bacteroidia > Flavobacteriales > Schleiferiaceae > CAKZNE01. Next base: position 1,699,539 of record OZ243107.1, read on the forward strand.
AAATCCTCATCCCAAATGATAGCAGATGTTTTTCCTTTATTTGAATTGTGTTGTGGAGCTTTTTGTAAAGATTCCACTTCCTGAGCATAAGGGCGCTCAGCTGTTTTAAGTTCAGGTTGATTCTGAGCCCCTAGTGTAAGGGACAAAGCCACACCTGCACATAATAATGACATGCTTTTAAAGCGTAGATGTTCTTTCATCACATTAAATTAATTTAGTTTCCAAAACGGTAAATATACGAAATTAATAAGCGAACCGCAACCCAAATTGTTTTCATGGTTTGAAAATTTAGGACTATACAAGTAACTGAAGTAAAGAAATTGTTAAATCTCTTAAGCTTCCATATAACTCTCTATGGGTTCACAAGTGCATATAAGGTTTCGGTCGCCATAGGCATCATCAACTCTTCTCACCGAGGGCCAGAATTTATTCTCTTTTAAGTAAGGCAGAGGGAAGGCGGCCTTCTCCCGGCTATAGGGCAGTATCCAATCTTCAATAGTGAGAAGATCGAGTGTGTGAGGAGCGTTTTTAAGTACATTATTCTTGGCGTCCATTTCCCCCGTTCGAATTTGTTCCATTTCATTGTAAATAGAAAGTAAGGCCCGGCAAAAGCGGTCAAGTTCATCTTTACTTTCACTTTCAGTGGGTTCAATCATAACGGTACCACTTACAGGGAACGATACGGTAGGAGCATGATAACCATAGTCCATGAGGCGCTTGGCGATATCCACTACCTCAATACCTGAATCCTTTTTGAATGGCCGGCAATCCAGAATCATTTCATGAGCTACCCTCCCTTTCTCATTGGTGTAAAGTACATTGAACTTTTTCTCCAGAATGGCTTTCAGGTAATTGGCATTTAAGATGGCATATTCTGTTGCTTTTTGCAAGCCTGAGGTGCCCAACATCTTGATATAACCATAACTGATGATAAGTATCAGGCCGCTTCCAAATGGTGCAGCGGAGATGGATGATATGCCGTTTTTACCTCCCGTTTTTACCAACTCATGAGAAGGCAGAAACGAGGCCAGGTGTTCCGCCACCCCAATAGGTCCCATGCCGGGGCCACCACCACCATGAGGAATGGCGAAGGTTTTATGCAAGTTAAGATGGCATACATCAGCCCCGATATTTCCCGGGCTGGTAAGCCCCACCTGAGCGTTCATATTAGCACCATCCATATATACCTGCCCACCATTTTCATGAATAACATGGGTAATTTCTTTTACAGATTCTTCAAAAACACCATGTGTAGAAGGGTAGGTGATCATTAAAGCTGAAAGCTCATCTTTATATTTTTCGGCTTTGGCCTTGAGGTCTTCTACATCTATGTTGCCGTTGTCATCACATTTTACCACCACCACCTTCATGCCGGCCATAATAGCGGATGCCGGGTTGGTGCCATGTGCAGAGTTAGGGATTAATGTGACATTACGGTGACCTTCTCCTCTGGATTGATGATACGCCCGTATTACCATTAGCCCGGCATATTCTCCTTGTGCTCCGGAGTTGGGCTGCATAGACATGGCGTGGAAACCGGTTATTTCCGCTAGGTCCCGCTCTAATTCACTGATCATTTCGCGATACCCCATGGTTTGATCCTCAGGTGCAAAAGGGTGAATATTGGCAAATAGAGGCCAGCTTAAGGGTAGCATCTCGGTGGCTGCATTTAACTTCATAGTGCAGCTTCCCAGCGGAATCATGCTATGGTTCAGCGACAGGTCTTTACGCTCCAGTTTTTTAATGTACCGCATCATGTCGGTCTCGCTGTGGTAGCTCTTGAAAACCTCATTTTGTAAATAAGAACTCTCCCGTTTTACCTCTGCGGGTATGATATTAAGGTCAAGAAGAGCTTCCACATTTGGCGCTTTCTCTTCTTTGGCTTCAGCAAATACATTCAGGATGTTCTGGATAGCTTCCAGGTTTGTAACCTCACTGAGGCTTATGCCTACTTCATGATTGTTGATATACCGGAAATTTACTTCTTCCCGCACTGCAATGCTGCGAATGAGAGCAGAACCTATATCTCCGGTCTCAATGCGGAGCGTATCAAAAAAGCTATCATTCCGTTGTTCATAACCGAGTTTGCGGAGTCCCTCGGCTGTAGTTACAGCGGAGTGGTGAATTTTGGTGGCAATGTTCTTAAGTCCCTCTGGCCCGTGATAGGCTGCATACATACCCGCCATTACGGCAAGCAGAACCTGTGCGGTGCAAATGTTGGAAGTAGCGCGTTCACGTTTAATGTGTTGCTCCCGGGTTTGCAAAGCCATACGCAGTGCCGTATTACCATCTTTGTCAATGGTTTTTCCAATTATACGGCCGGGGATGTGGCGCTTGTAATCTTCAGTAGTGGCAAAGTAAGCCGCGTGTGGCCCGCCAAAGCCTAAGGGAATACCAAAACGTTGGGTAGTACCCACTACTGCATCTACGCCCCATTCTCCTGGAGGAGTGAGCAAGGCTAAAGACATAATATCGGCTGCAACAACCGTTCGGACTCCGCTTTCTTTGGCCGTTTTCACCCACTCGCGGTAGTTGAAGATCTCACCATCAGCCGCAGGATACTGCAGCAGGGCTCCGAAGTAATCTTCATTCAGATGAAATTCGCGATGGTCTCCTATTACCAACTCAATACCTAAAGGCTCGGAACGGGTTTTTAACAAATCAATATTCTGATGCAGGCAATGCATGGAGACGAAGAATTTATTGGCACCTGCTTTTTGCTTATCACGGCTGCGTGAGGCGTAGAACATCGACATGGCTTCAGCAGCTGCTGTACTTTCGTCTAAAAGACTGGCATTAGCAATCGGTAAACCCGTAAGGTCAGAAACCATGGTTTGGAAATTAAGCAGTGCTTCCAGTCGTCCCTGGGCTATTTCAGCCTGGTAAGGTGTATAAGCAGTGTACCAGCCCGGATTTTCCAGAATGTTACGCTGTATAACACCCGGCATAATGGTAGGGTGATAGCCCAAGCCGATGTATGTTTTGAATACCTTGTTTTTTCGCCCGAGTTCCCGAATACGGTTAATAAATTCATTCTCGCTAAAAGGTTCTGAAAGATTCAAAGGTTCCTTCAGGCGGATGCCCTTCGGAATGGTTTGATCAATCAACTCTTCCACGCTAGATACCCCTATAGTATCCAGCATCTCCTTTACTTCATGTTCACGAGGTCCGATATGTCTGTAGGCGAAAGAATCTGTAGTCATTCTACTTGCTGATTTTTTATGAATTTAGGGGCACAAAAGTAACCAATAATGAGATTGGTTGTAAAGATTCCCAGTGCTCTGGTAACTATCTGTTTTTCAATTTTATAATGCTTTGAGAACTATAAGGTTCATAGTGTATTCTAATGTATGGGTGGGTTTGGCAGTAATGGCTTTTACCTGGCTTACTTTGCACAGGCTCCATAAAATGGACTTCTCCTATTTACTGTTTACATTCTTTTTTACTGTGGCCACCTATAATTATATGCGGCTGGTACAGATTCACTCTTATTCCGATACGCATGGTGTAAATCAAAAATTCTGGCTCAAACAGCACTTTCTGCAGGCCAGTTTTTTTACAGTGGTCTTCTCTTTTCTGGGGGCTTGGTTCTATTTTGATCTTTTTAGTTGGCGCCTGGCAGCCTTAACGGCTTTGCCGGCCGTGGTATCTTTCTTTTACCCGTTGAGTTTCAGGTACCCCCTGCGCTCGTTTACATCGCTGCGCTCTGTTCCTGGTCTTAAAGTTATGCTGATAGCCGGATCCTGGGCTTACATTACTCAAATATTGCCGGTAATATACTGGAGCCAGGCCGAAACAGCAGACTGGATAGAGTTTTTCATGCGGACTTTATTCATTGTAGCGCTTATTATCCCTTTTGATATCCGTGATATACAAATGGATGATCAGCACCTGCGGACTATTCCACAGATTTTTGGGGTAGAACGTTCCAAACAGCTGGCTTTGATCATGATCATAACCTATGCTGTCTGGAAGGTGATTGAGGTGGCACAGGGCCGTATGGAGGTATATGAAGGCCTGGCCTGGATACTGGGGCTTTTATACAGCTCTTTTCTCATTTTCAGGATGCATACCAAACGTTCTGAGCTATACTGTGGATTTTGGATAGAAGGTACACCTGTTCTTATCGTTATGATGATGATCCTGTTCTCCATCCTTTAAGATTTGCCGGAGGGATGTTTACCTTTGAGGCCAAAATCATTTTCATGTTGCACCAATTTACAGAGGCCTATGCTTCTGACCAGGATCGGAATGATTCGCTGCGGTCTTTCAGAGATCAGTTTATCTTCCCTGTTGTGGGAGGCCGTACGTCCATATATTTTACCGGAAATTCGTTGGGCCTTCAGCCAGTTAAAGCGAAAGAACTTATTCTTAAAGAATTGGAGGATTGGGCTAAGTATGGTGTAGAAGGGCATACGGAAGCCCGGAAACCCTGGCTTCCCTATCACGAATTTTTTAGCCGGGCTTTTTCCCGAATAGTAGGAAGTAAAGAAACCGAGGTGGTAGCTATGAATGGTCTTACCACTAACCTTCATCTTTTGATGGTTAGTTTTTTCAGACCACAGGGAAAACGAACAAAAATTATTTGTGAAGCCAAAGCTTTCCCCTCTGATCAATATGCGCTTAAAAGCCAGCTGAGGTTTCACGGCTTAGACCCGGAAACCAACCTTATAGAAATACAGCCTGATCCTGAAACTGAATTAATTGATGAAGCACAGGTTTATCAGGCCATTGAAGAACATGGTGATGAACTGGCCCTGTTGATGATGGGAGGAGTGAATTATTATACCGGTCAGTATTTTGATATAGCCGGAATTACCAGGGCAGTGCGAGCGGCCGGAGCAATAGCTGGTTGGGATCTTGCCCATGCTGCGGGGAATGTACCTCTTAAATTGCACGACTGGAATGTAGATTTTGCCGCCTGGTGTGGTTATAAATATTTAAACAGCGGGCCCGGAGGCGTGTCGGGCGTGTTTGTGCATGAACGCCATCACGGTCAAAAAGATATTCCCCGTTTTGAAGGTTGGTGGGGCCATGATAAATCCTCAAGGTTTACTATGCCTGATGAATTTGTGCCTATCCCAACGGCAGAAGCGTGGCAGCTGAGCAATGCTCCGGTTTTCTCCATGACACCTCTTTTGGCAAGTCTGGAATTATTTGAAAAAGCCGGTATGGAGGCATTGCGTGAAAAGGCTGTGAAATTAACGGCTTACCTGGAATTTATAATACAGGAGGTAGCCAATCAAACACAAGTAAATCTAAAAATACTTACCCCTGCCGAACCCGAAAAAAGAGGGTGTCAGCTATCGCTGGTAGTACCTGAAAACGGGAAGCGTGTTTTTGAAACCATTAGTGCTAAGGGTGTAATTGCCGATTGGCGTGAACCAGATGTGATCCGGATGGCACCAGTGCCGCTCTATAACTCCTATAGAGATGTATATGATTTTGGCTTAATTCTAAAAGAAGCTTTAACAGCATGACAATAAAAGATGTTACCATATGTGGAGCCGGTTTAGTTGGTTCTCTGCTTGCTATTTATTTGGGTAAAAAAGGTCACCGTATTTCGGTATATGAAAGAAGGCCTGATATGCGAAAAACCACTATTGACGGAGGGCGCTCTATAAATCTGGCGCTGAGTAACCGTGGGTGGAAGGCATTAGAATCTGTAGGGGTTGGGGAAGATATCAGGCGAATGGCTATCCCTATGTACCGAAGGGTTATGCATGATCGTGAAGGTAACCTCAGTTTTCAGCCTTATGGAAAAGAAGGGGAAGCTATTTACTCGGTGTCAAGGGGCGGCTTGAATGCAAGACTGATGCAGCTGGCGGAAGATACCGGGCATGTTAACATTCATTTTGATGAAAAATGTACCGATGTAAACTTGGATGAAGGTGAAACGCATTTCGAAAATTACCTTTCCGGTGAAGAACGTGTTGTGAAATCGGATTTGGTTTTTGGGACTGATGGTGCGTTTAGTGCGGTACGGGCAGTGATGCAAAAATCGGATCGCTTTAATTACTCGCAAGAGTATATTGAGCATGGGTATAAAGAATTATCCATACCACCTGATTCAAGTGGAAATCATCAGCTGGAGCGTGAAGCTCTGCATATATGGCCCCGGGGTAACTATATGTTGATTGCTTTGCCAAATCCGGATGGGAGTTTTACCTGTACCTTGTTTTTTCCTTTTGAAGGAGATCCGGGTTTCTCAAAGCTGGATACCGTGGATAAAGCACGGGCTTTTTTCCGTGAAGATTTTGCGGATGCCTATAAACTGATGCCTGATTTTGATTCGGAGTGGGAAGAAAACCCCACCTCATCTCTGGTAATTATAAGATGCTATCCCTGGGTGAGTGATTCAGCCAAAGTAGCTCTGCTGGGAGATGCTTCTCACGCGATTGTCCCTTTTTATGGACAGGGTATGAATAGTGGTTTTGAAGATTGTACTGTGTTGGATGAATTGATAAATCAACACAGTGATAATTGGGCTATGATACTGGAAGAATTTCAAAAGAGCCGCAAACCGGATGCCGATGCCATTGCTGACCTGGCCATGCGGAACTTTGTGGAGATGCGTGACCTGACGGGTGACCCTGATTTTCTGTTGCAAAAAAAAATAGAGAAGAAATTCCACTTAAAATATCCTGATAAGTGGATACCGCTTTACTCAATGGTAACCTTCACGCACATCCGTTATTCCAGAGCTTTAAAAGAGGGAAAACGTCAGGATGCCATTATGGAACAAGTAATGGCTCTGCCCGGCATCCATGATAAATGGGATAGCGGGGAAGTGGAACAATTAATGCTCCGGCTTACTGAAGAATCGGTTACAGCTTAACTACTTTTTCTTCCTTCAGTATCCTCCCCTGAGAATTAAATATGATCAGGTAGTATACACCATTTCGTAAATGGCGCGTGTGGAAAGTAAAACGGTTGTTCCCTTCCATAGCGGCTTCTTTTACTAAAAATTGTTCATCTGTTCCACTCCCGTTTATGGAGATCAGCTGAAAAGTAAGCATATCCGGAGCATCCAGTTCAAACTCAATGGTATAATTGTCATAAGTAGGGTTAGGTAATATCCTTACTTCTGTAAAAGGAGGTAAAGTGTCCAGCGGATTTGCATTGGTATCTATAGGGTTGCCAGTAGTATCAATGGGTTTAGGTTGGATAGGGTCCAGGTCAAAATCAGGGCTGCGAAGTTTGGCCAGAATCGTACGGGGTGTGTTGTTCTCAGTGGAACTGTAAGCAGACATCCATACCACACCTGTATCGCCATAAGCTGGCTGAGCTCCGGTATAGTCTCCCCAGCGTTCGTATTCCGGATCACCGGCTGGCCTCAATACGTTTACATAACCTCTGCCACTATCCACAACGGCTAATCCCGAATAGGAAGAATCATTAGAGAAGAACACTGAAGAAGACCCTGCATTGGTGCTTGGTCCGCTGTGGTTAAATATGATAATTCCCTCGTTTTCCAGTTCCGATTTTCCGGTGTAACAAATATTGGGGTAGCCAAAATCCAGGCTGTCCATCTCAAGAATACTGAAATAGGCCGGCTCCGCAGTTGGAGCTAAAGGGTTTATCATGGCATGGTAAAAACCAGAGAAGCCCTTACTGGTTACTGTATTTCCCACAAACTGTACAATACCATTCTGGTAGTAGCCGCCCTGAATACGGCTATCGTTGCAGTCAAAGCGATTGCTGTCTTGTTGACGCGCATCAGGAGGTAAGCCATAAGGAATTTGGGCCTTGTACACTTTAAGTTGTAAAACAGGTGGCGTAGTTGAGCTCAGGCTGTCTGTAATACTGACTAAAAACAGGCTGTCATTATTCAGTGAAAGGTTACGGTTAGACATAAAGTAAATGGGAGGGCTGTAAGGACCAGAACCACCCGCCATTCCGGTAAAATTAAAAAGAGCCTTTCCGCCAATCTTTATATCGCTGTAATAGGTTTCCTGCAGGCTGGGTAAACTATCGTAGCCATCCATTTTATTTACCTGCCGAATGGTAGATTCCACATAGCCACTATTGTTGCTGGATCCATTGTAAAAGGTATTCATAGTGATGAACAAATCCTGCTTACTAACCATAATGTGGGGGTAATCACTCCAGGTGTCATTGCCAAGAGGGTTGCCATTTAACGCATAAATGTGAAAACCGTCCGAAGGGTCATTCGTTTTTGAGAAAGCTACGATGATCTTACTGGTTTGAAAGGTTGTTCCATTCAGAAATACCAGAATAAACCGATCCATATCAGGGTCATATAAAACCCGTGGATCATATTTGTTCTGCGCCACATTGCGCAATCCCTGAAGGATAGTAAATATATGCAGGCTGGTTTCAAACAAAAGGCTGTCTTTGTTTAAATCATATGCCAGCACGGTGGTATTTATAACCGAAAGGATTTGTCCGTTGCGATTAATGGCAAAAGAATTATCATTGGGAACACTTCCACTAAAATTATTGCCTTCATATTTTTCCAATACTTCCGGTAAGGCATAGCTGCCAAAGCTGGTGCGGGCCTTTTTGCGATTTTGCGGCACCGGCCGGATTTGCTTTTTTAATTCGCGAAGCTTTTGCTTGCTCACTTCAGTACCCGGTTTAGGAGCTTCCCCGGTTTGCAATACGGGCCCAAATGTGCGTTGTACTTTATCCGGAACAAAATCACCTACATAATGAGCATCATTTAAAGATTTACTGGTGTATGTAAACTCCTGTGAAAACAGGCTAAGGCCGGTAAAAGAAAAAAGGGCAAGGAATAGAAATTGCTTCATGCGTTTTGTTTTCGTCTTACACAAATATCGTAATTATACTAAAGCTTAACCCAGGGAGTTAAACGATATAGGTTTTTACCGGTTATTCCTTAGTTTTATAGCCCACTTGTTTAAACTTTGAAAAAACACTACAGTATCGCGTATCGCTTGTTTATTATTCTGGTCTTTATGGGCTTAGGGTCCCAGTTAAAGGCTCAGTTCTTTTATGGGTTGCGGCAGGAATACGGTAAAAACAGGGTTCAATATAATGAGTTTGACTGGGTTTTTTATCGCTTTGAGCGGTATGACGTTTATTTTTATCGCGGTAATGAAGAGTTGGCAGCCCAGGTAGCACGGCTTACTGAAAAACACCTGGTAAGGGTTGAAAATTTTCTGGATGCACCCTTGGATGAGCGGGTTCAGATACTGGTTTTCAATAATCTTTCAGACCTTAAACAGAGCAATGTAAACTCCAGCTCTGATGAAGATTATAATACCACTGGTGTAACCCGTATATCAGGTAGAAGGCTATTCCTTCATTTTAATGGTGATTATGAAGAACTGGAGGATCATCTGCGTTCCGGATTGTCAGAGGTTGTTTTAAGTAACCTTGTGTATGGCAGCTTTACCGAGTCTATAAAGAATTCAACCCTGCTTAATCTGCCGGAATGGTATACCGAAGGTTTGATCAGTTATATGGGAGACCGCTGGAACCCGGATGTGGATACCCGTGTAAGGGATGGTATTCTAAGTGGCCGTTACAAGCGTATTAATTCACTTATGGGAGAAGATGCACGCTATGCCGGGCATTCCATGTGGTATTACATCTCACAAACCTATGGTCCCAAAGTGTTGAAGAACATTGTTTATATGGCCATCATTAACCGTAACATTGAAAGTGGTTTTAACTACATACTGGGTAAAGATCTGGATGCCGTTACGGAAGGTTGGAAAAATTTCTACAATAACCTTTATAAGCAAGCAAAAGAAAAGGATGCCCTACAGGGTAAGCCTTTTCTTAAAGCGCCCAAGGGACGGGTGGTTACCCGCATGGCCGCCAGTGATGATGGACGGTATCTGGCTTATGTATGCCAGAAATTTGGTGAGTATAAAGTGTATATCTATGATTTTGAGAAAGAGAAACGCAAGCGCATTTTAAAAGGAGGGTATAAGATTGCTCAGAATATAGACTACTCATACCCCTTATTGGCCTGGAACCCCAATAATACCATCCTGGCTATGTTTACGGAAGAAAAGGGCTTTATCTACCTCAACTTCTACAACCTCGAAGAGAAAAAACTTGAGAAAAAGCAGTTTTTCAAATTTGACAAGGTCCTTTCTTTCAGTTATTCCCGCGATGGACGTAAATTCTTGTTGTCCGCTGTAAAAGACGGGCAGTCCGATATATTTATTTACACGATTCTTAACACTAAGGTAGAGCAACTCACCAATGATTCATACAATGACCTGGATCCTGCCTTTTTTGACAATGATAAAAGAGTAGCTTTTATCTCAAACCGTATAACCGATACCCTTAAATCGGGCGAGGAGTCTTTTGACTTCCCGAAAGAGACACATGATATTTTTGCAATGGAAGCCGCTGAACCGGCAGACACTTCGGTGATTTGGCGTATGACCAATAGCGACCGGGTAAATGAAGGCAGGCTTAAAGAATATGCGCCCGGCTTTCTGGCTTTTACCAGTAACCGCTCAGGAACCCTTAACCGGCACCTCATTAAAATTGACAGCGCCATATCTTATGTAGACACCACTACCCATTACGATTACAGCTTTGAAGAATACCAGGTTACCGCATACAACCGTAATATACTGGGCCACGTATTTGACCCGGAAAGAGGCAAAACCTTTGATCTCATTTTAAGGGATAATCGCTACAGGATATTTGATACCCCATACCAAAGTCCTGAAGATTTGAACCTGGTGGCGGTAAAACCGCCTCAACCCGAAATCCCGAAAAAGATAGAAAGAGAAGGAGAATTGGATCAGATACAAATGCTTTCGGAAACCCCTACACCTTTGTATTATCCGGGAGTAGATGCATCAGATTTTGAGATCAATATTGAAGACTATGAATTTGACAACCCTGGAAAACCTCAAGCACCTAAAAAAGAAAAACCAGAAGCAAAAAAGATCAATTTATTACCCTTACCGGATATAGCCACATCATCAGGAGAAGAAGAGGAAGAGCTGGAAATACCCCCTCAGCGTAATTACTTCCTTTCTTTTTACCAGGATAACCTGAGTGTGGGCTTTGATAACGTGTTCTCCAATCCGCAGTATCAGCGATTTACCGGGTTTGTTACTCCCGACCTTTTAAATTTTGGTTTTAATGCGAATATCAAGGTAGGAGTTATGGATCTGATGCACGACTACAGTGTGGTGGGGGCCGTACGGACTACCTTCCAACCGCTATCCGGAACTTCGCTGGCGCCTGACGCTGAATTTTACCTGGCTGTTCTGGATTATAAAAACCGGTGGGATAAGGAATATGTATTTACGCGAAGAAGCCAGTTGTTGGTGCAGGATTTTAATAGCTACCAGCGTATTATAACCCATGAAGTATTCCCAAAACTTATTTTCCCTTTTAACCCGGTGGCCTCCATGCGTGGAGGAATCGGCTACAGGATTGATAAAACGATCTCTCTTAGCCGTGAACCGGTTTCACTGAATACGGATGATTTTTATCGCGATTACCTGGTAGCTCGATTGGCATATGTATATGACAATACACGAAAAATAGGTCTTAACCTGTATTCAGGTTTACGTTATAAAGTTTTTACAGAGTATTACCGTGACTTAAGAACCAGCCCTACCGGTTTACATACAGCTGGAATAGATGCACGACATTATACGATCATTCACCGCAACCTGATATGGGCCAATCGCTTTGCTTCAGGGGTTTCATTTGGTCCTCAGAAACTGATCTATATACTGGGTGGTGTAGACAATTCCTTTTCTTCCAGTTATGAGCCAAACACACCTATAGCTCAGGATAACAATTACATTTTTCAGACCCTGGCGACCAATATGCGCGGTTCGTTCCAGAATATCAGGAATGGTGATAAGTTTGCTGTGATCAATAGTGAAATCCGCTGGCCCATACTTAGCTATTTCTTTAAGCGCCCTATACGCAGCGATTTCTTTAAAAATCTGCAGATCATTGCTTTTGGTGATGTGGGTACGGCCTGGAATGGCCTCACTCCTTACTCTGAGGAAAATGTGATCAATAGCACTACCATACCTTTTGGTAACGGTAGTATTGTGCTGGATAGTCAGAAAGAACCGATTGTGGGGGGAATAGGTGGAGGATTGCGCACCCGCCTTTTTGGTTATTTTCTTCGCTTTGACTGGGCCTGGGGTATTGAAGATGGTTTGGTTAAACCTAATATTTTTTACTTTTCGCTGGGGACTGACTTTTAAGGGCTTCCCGAATTACGCTTTTACGGCCTATGGTGGATGTAATAACATCTTGAGCCAGATTCCAGCCTCGGGCAGGCGAATACTGGCGTGCGTAGTAAATAATCTGTAGATGCAATTTATTCCAAAGCTCTTTTGGAAAAAGTCGCTTGGCATCTTTCTCCGTTTGCTCTACGGATTTACCGTTACTGAAACCCCAGCGGTACATCAGCCGGTGGATATGCGTGTCTACCGGAAAAGCCGGGTACCCGAAGGCCTGGCTCATAACTACCGAAGCGGTTTTATGTCCCACCGCAGGCAGTGCCTCAAGCTCTGTAAAACTGGCGGGTACTTTTCCTTCATGCTTATCCAGGAGAATATGTGAAAGGCCATAAATTCCTTTTGACTTCATAGGGGTTAATCCGCAGGGTCTGATCAGGGCAGCGATATCCTCAACCGAAAGTTTACTCATCTCATGGGGGTTCTCGGCCACCGCAAACAGGCCGGGTGTAACCCGGTTTACTCTCTCATCGGTACACTGGGCAGAAAGTAAAACGGCAATCAAAAGAGTGTAGGGATCTTTATGATCTAGTGGAATGGGTACTTCGGGATACAACTCCTCCAGCTTATGTATAACAAAATCTACTTTTTCTGCTTTGGTCATACTACTTGCTTTTCCGGATCAGCGGGACAAATTTAGCGAATCGTAAAAGGATCAGACTGCATTCTTATTTTCGCTGAACCACTGCCGTCTTATACTGTTATATCCAATCAAACAAAAACAATAGAAATGACACATCTTACAGAAGGTGATAAGGCTCCTGATTTTAAAGCAACTGACCAAAATGGAGAAACTATATCTCTAAGTGATTATAGTGGTAAAAAGGTGGTGCTTTATTTTTATCCCAAAGATGATACACCGGGCTGTACTAAAGAGGCCTGTAATTTCAGGGATAATTATAAGGAGCTTCAAAATAAGGGTTTTGAAGTAATAGGGGTAAGCGCTGATGATGAAAAGAAACACCAGAAATTCATAGATAAGTACGGGTTGCCATTCACGTTAGTTGCCGATACGGACAAAAAAGTAATTAATGCCTATGGCGTTTGGGGAAAGAAAAAATTTATGGGTCGTGAATACGATGGTATCCACCGGGAGACCTTTGTAATTGATGAGAAAGGTAAAGTAGAAAAGATCTTCACCAAAGTAAAAACCAAAGAGGCTACAGAACAGATATTGGAAGCTTACTCCTGATTTTGCGGAGTAAGGCTTAAGGTGTTGCAGAAAGGGTAAGGGTTTCCCTCTCTGCAATGCAATCGTGAAAGGGCACTGCTTTTGTAAAGACTAATTTGATCAAAGGTGTAAGTTGGGTTTATCAGGATGGTGTACGCAATTTGAAAAAACATAATTTTACAAAAAAGACAAACCATGGAGACAATGCAATTTATACTATATACCTTAACGATTGGACTGTGGATTTGGGCTATCCATGACATCATCAAGACACGCTTCAAAAAGAGAATCATGACTCCAATTTGGCTCATTGTGGTCATACTACTTCCACTTTTAGGATCAATAGTCTATTTCCAATTGAAGAGAAACCAAATTGACCGTTCTGAGGGAAAGTTCAGCCCAAATTTCAGCCGACATATTTAGATCGGAACCATTTCAGTGACTTGTACGAACCTCCAATTCCTACTCAACGGAAGAAAAGAAAAACTGTGTATAACAAAAAATAAACTCAAGTCGGCTTTAATCCCTCTCCGGTAGGGCATTTACGATTGACAGAGAAACCTTTTGTTTCTTTACATAACCGCGGACGAAGCCGCCCTGCGTTTATTAAAACCGGTGAATATATCATCACAACCCGTCTTAAGGGTTTTAATCTTTTATGCCCAGTTTTTCCTTTAATTCAGGATTCAGAAACAGGTAGGAAAATACCTTAAGCTGACGCTCATTAAACATGGCAAGGCCGTCTAAGGCCAGTGGAATAAAAAGCTCCGAATGGATATCGCGAATGCCAAAGGTTTGCCTGTTCTCTTCCCATAGGATCACCCCTTCCCGGTCAGCAGCATCGGGATCGAGTTTGTAATACACGATATCCCATTCGTAAACAGTACGTCCGTTTTTGTCCCGGAGTCCGGTCCATTCATCAATTTCCTCGTAATTCATCTTTGAACCGTTCCACCAAAAAGAATCTCGGGAGTAGAGGATCATATTATCAGAGATCTTGCGCATATACCCCACAATTTTTTTCCCTTTACGAAGGCGGTAACGTGATTCAGAAAAATCAACCATATTACTTAAACTCCAAAAAGCGTCTCAGGGTTTTAATCGCTACTGGTTCTGCGCCTGAAAACGGGTAATACCTTCTTCCAGCCAACTGATGTAGAATTCAATATCCGGATCATAGGCTGTAGAGCCGTTTAAGGGCTTCATACTAGTATGACCCAATATGATGTATTGAGGCTGTGAATTATTTTCAAAGTGCTTGATCTGGAATTCACTCCATTTATTCCCAATATTCCGGATCTTTTTACCGGTTACCGGAGATACATATTGCTCATCTTCCGGTAAAGGAGTGCGCAAGTCTACATAGAGAGAGATCAATACCACGTCCTCGCGAAGTATTTCAAGAACACGGGGATCGCTCCAAACCTCTTCTTCCATCTTCCGGCAGTTTACACATGCCTTTCCGGTAAAGTCTATGAGTACCGGCTTATTTACTTCTTTAGCATAGGCCAAACCGGTTTCGAAATCATCAAAACAGTTAAGGTTGTGCGGACAATGATCAGGGTTGGCACCTTCCGGTATTTCTTCTCCCACAGAAATTATATTAGCTGCCGATCCGCCAAAACCTCCCGGAGATTCTGCATAAAAGGAAGGGGGTGGGAATCCACTAATCAGTTTAAGAGGAGCACCCCACATACCCGGCAACAGGTATACTACAAAACACAATGTAAATATGGCCAGTAATAAGCGGAATACAGAAACTTTCTCAAGGGGACTATCATGCGGCATACGGAACATACCAAGCAGGTATACGGTAACCAGAAGGAAAATAGCGATCCATATAGCAATAAAGTGTTCTCTTAACAGGATACCGGCATCCCAAACCAAATCAGCATTACTCAGGAATTTAAAAGCGAAGGCCAGCTCTATAAACCCAAGCACCACTTTAACTGAGTTAAGCCATCCACCACTTTTAGGGAGGGAGTTAAGCCATCCCGGAAAAGCTGCAAAAAGTGCAAAGGGCAAAGCCAGGGCCAGTGAAAAACCGAACATTCCTACCAGCGGACCTTTAACACCACCACTGGAGGCTTCAAAAAGTAAAGTTCCGATAATGGGGCCGGTACATGAAAAGGAAACAAGGGCCAGGGTAAAGGCCATAAAGAAAATCCCGAGAATACCGCCTTTGTCAGATGCCTGGTCCGTACGGTTTACCCACGATGAGGGCAGTGTTATTTCAAAAGCTCCAAAAAAGCTGATAGCAAAAACCACTAATAAAAGGAAGAAAGCGATGTTCACGTATGGATCGGTAGAGAAGGCATTCATGGCATCCGCACCAAAAAAGGCGGTTACCACATAAGCTAAACCGGTATATAGTATAATGATAGAAATGCCGTATAAAATAGCATTGGATATCCCTTTAGCGCGGGTCTTACTTTGCTTGGTAAAGAAACTTACCGTTAAAGGGATCATCGGGAATACACAGGGTGTGAGCAATGCTGCAAACCCTCCTAAAAAGCTCAGGATAAAAATACTTAACAGCGATCTTGAATTTTGAGATCCCGTAGAAGCCCCGAGTCCTGAATTATTAGCAGTGGTGTTGGTGTCACCAGAATCATCTGAGACTACAGGGTTTGAATAATCAATTTCCAAAGATTCTTTCTTAATCGGATCATTGGCTCCTTTCACTTCAAACTCCAGGTCAATATACTCAGGAGGCAGGCACATACGATCGTTACATGTCATAAAAACCAGTTCTCCTTTTACCACAAAGTCCTGCGATGAATGGATCAGTATTTTTTGACGAAAGGTTACTTTTTCGTCATGAAAGCGGAGTACTTCATCAAAATTAGGATCATATTCTTCCACCGGCTCAGGTTCCAGTATGCCATTATTCAGGGTATAAGCATCAGCCTCTTCCCAAACGATGGCAGTGGGGTATACAGATGAGTTGGTATCCAGGTCATTGGAATACACATGCCAGCCTTCTTCAATAGTGGCTGACATTAGCAATTCGGCTTCAGTATCTGAGATCCGGTTTACGGAAAAACTCCAGTCCACAGGGTCTTGAACCTGAGCAGAAAGTGAAAAGCTGAGGAACAGCAGAGTGGCAATGGTGTGAAATAATCGCATAGAATCTAATTCAAAAGGTCAACAAAGTAAATAGTTTTTGTTTTATCTGAAACTTTAAAGCGGTCATCAATCCGATGACCCACCACCCAGACAATATCTGAACCGGAACACAGCAACCATACCTCATCTTTTTCAAATCGGTTCAGTTTAATATCGGTAAAGTAATCACTAAGTTTTTTAAAGCCCTTCATCCCAAGAGGTTTGAAGCAATCTCCATTTTCCCAATGCCTTAAAACCAATGGGAAATCCAAACGATCCAGATCCAGTGCGGCCTGCTTTGGTGATACCGGGAACTCAAATGTATCATTTCTCCGCAGAGAAATAGCCATACTAACGGGCTCGTCTATTTGATGATCGGTTTCGTGAATCGAATATTTCCCATCAGACTCCGGTTTATTTTTCTTGAGAATAAGGTGTTTACGGTCTTTTAAAAGTGTGTGGCCTGCCGAGTGAAACATAGCGCCACTTTCCTGGTCAAATGAACGGATAATGGCTTCAAGGTCGAAAATCCCGACCGGAGAAAGCCATGCATTAAGCAATGTTTTTTGAAAAAATGAACCTTTAATCTTTGATATGACTATTATTTCCGAGTCTTTTTGTTTTTCAACCAGGTGGTCTAATTCGGATTGTAAGGCGTACTGAAAAAAAGCCCCATCCTGTTGTAAATTTTCAAGACTGGTCCGAAAACCTGAATCAAAATTTGGGAAAGCTTTTTTAAGGGCAGGGATTACATGGTGCCGGATGAAATTTCGTTGGTAATGATCATTTTGGTTAGAGCTATCCTCACGCCAGGATACATTGTTTTTTTTGGCATATTCCATGATATCCTGCCGGCTTAATGTATGTAGTGGGCGCAGAGTAGAAGGTTGAGTGTGAGTTATTCCCTGTAAACCGGTAAAACCAGTGCCGCGGCCTAAGTTGATGAGTAAAGTTTCCAGGCTGTCATCCTGATGGTGAGCTGTAAGCAGATAAGTGTAGCCCTGATTTTGTATAAGCTCTCTGAAAAAACCATACCGCAGGTCGCGGGCAGCCATCTGCGTTGAAATGTTTTTTTCTGCAGCGTATGCATCGGTGTTAAAGCTTTTGGTATGAAGAAGGAGACCGTTTTTACCAGCCAGGTTTTCTACAAATAATTGATCAGCATCCGATTCTCCGCCCCTAAGGTTGAAGTTGCAATGAGCCAAAACGGGTTTATAATCCAGTTGTAAAAGGAGGTGCAGGAGAACCATAGAGTCTACGCCTCCGCTACAAGCCAGGAGTAAGGTGTGGTGAGGCCTTAGAGGAGACTTTTTAAAAAAGGCTGAAACACTTTGAATACAATCCATGGGTTTTCAAAAATAAGAAGCCCGTGCTGATCCATGACTTTTGTTCTGTACTTTATTTACTCCAGAGCCTTAAAAAGCTTGTCCGCTTTTAATAAGCACTCTTCATATTCTTTTTCCGCTTCGCAGTGAATAGTGATCGCGCTGCCTACCCGTGCCGAGATCACACCGTTTTTTTCATTATACAGTAAGCTCCTTATCACTACATTAAAATCAAAATTGCCGTAAGGGTCTATGTACCCTACAGACCCGGAATACAGAGAGCGTGAAAAGTTTTCGTGCGCATCAATAATTTTCATGGCCTCTATTTTGGGAGCTCCGGTCATACTGCCCATAGGGAATGAGTAACGGATAGCGTCTGTAAAGTGAAAGGCATCGTCAAGAGTACTGCTTACCGTGGAAACCATTTGGTGTACAGCCGGGTAAGAGTATATGCCAAAAAGCTCATCTACTTTAACTGAAGCTTTTGCTGCGGTGTGACTAAGATCGTTACGAACAAGGTCTACGATCATAACATTTTCCGAGCGCTCTTTTTCGCTTTGGAGTAAAGCGGTTTTCAACTGTTCATCTTTCTCAGGATCTGCTGAACGGGCAGCGGTCCCTTTAATGGGTTGAGAGACCAATCGTTTATCTCTTTTACATAGGTAGCGTTCCGGGGAAGTACACATAAGGTACTGGCTTTTACACTTATAAAAAGCAGCAAACGGGGAAGGGGAAGCAGCGTTCAGCTTCCGGAAAATGGCTTCAGGCTCAATAACTGCTTTCTCTTTGAATTCAATACAATAATTTACCTCATAGATGTCTCCGAATTGAAGGTGATCCTTTAAACTTTGTATGTGGGACAGGTACTGATCCCGGCTGGTTTGCGACTTTAGTTGGACAGGTGTTTTTTTTGATAAAAACCGTTTTGTTTTTTGCTTTAGCCACTTGCAAAAAGCAGATTCATCAATTAAGTTATCACTTTCTGCATATAGTTTTTCTCCTATTGAATACACTACAACCTCCGGTTGAAAAAACAGCATTAGTGGAAACTCAAAAGAATCTTCACTAGTGGTGTTTAAATCTTCCAGCTTGTTTTTGAGATTGTAATTCAAATGCCCAAAGAGCCATGACTTTCTTTCCTGGTGAAAGTCTTTTAAGGCTGAAAAATGATTCTCTCCAGGTGAAAAAACCTTCCGGGCTCCTACCGCTATTATCCAGTCGTATACACCATACATGTCAGTGAACCCGTTGGAATCCAGTAGTATAAAGTAATCTTCCTGCCAGGAGGATTGAATTAATTTTTCTTTGAGATTAGGGAATTGGGAGGGTTCAAGGAGCAGCTTCATTCTCCCTCAGAGTCTTGCTTCTTTTTAAGGATATAACTAAGCACCCGCTTTATAGCCTCCGTGCTAATGGGCTTACTTACATAATCATCCATGCCTTCTCCCAGAAATTTTTCACGGTCTCCTTCCATGGCATTAGCCGTCATAGCGACAATCATGGGACGGGTACGCCCCATTTTTTTAATGATAGCATGCGTGGCTTCCACACCGTCCATTTCGGGCATTTGCACATCCATGAAAACCACATCGTATTTTTGACGGGTTACGGCTTCCACGGCCTCCAGTCCATTGGCTACCACATCCATAGAATATCCCATGTTTTTCATGGTAAGCACGGCCAATTTCTGGTTAACCAGATTATCTTCAGCCAGTAATATGCTTAAGGGAGCCTCTGTTTTTTGGTCTTGTTTTTCTGTTTCAGTTGTCAAAGGCTTCAGTTCTTTATCAGCAGTTTCTTCTTTAAATATAGTAGGTGCTAAAGTCCTCAATATAGATTTAAGAAGCAAGCTATGTTTAAAAGGCTTCATGTAGTATGCCGAGAACAGTTCGCTTTTCTGCATATCGGTAAGGTCTGGGTAAGCAGAGCTCAGCAGGATTACCGGCATTTCTTCCTTTGAAAATTTATCCCGGATCATACGGGTTACTTGAATACCATCCATTTCAGGCATCTCAAAATCCATTATAATAAGATCGTAATTTCCGGTAAGAGCCTTTTTAAGCCCTGCCTTGGAGTTGTTGACAGGATCGGCTTCCATACCCCATTTTTCAAACTGGCGTTTGAGGATTTTCAGGTTGGTTTCTGAGTCATCCAGCATTAGCACCCTTTTTCCTTCCAGTGATTTAATGCCTTTTTCTTCAGAGCTGCGGCTCTTTTGCTCCTTAACCACTTTTTTACGGATGGTAAACTGGAAGTTAGAACCTTCTCCAGGGTCGCTGTCAATCCATATATTACCACCCATAAGGCTAACCAGTTTTTTACAAATAGCCAGCCCTAATCCGGTACCTCCGTATTTACGGGTTGTGCTGGAGTCTGCCTGTGTAAAAGCCGTAAACAGCTTGCTGGCTTTTTCATGAGTAATACCTATACCCGTGTCACGCACAGAAAAGTATACTTCCACTTCATCTTCGGTACGATCGCGCAGGTCCACTCGTATTACAACTTCACCATCATCGGTAAACTTAATGGCATTACCAATAAGGTTAATCAATACCTGCCTCAAACGAGTAATGTCTCCGGAAACAATATCCGGTACTTCAGGATCAATAAAGTAGAACAGGTCAATACCTTTTTCATTAACCTTGGCCGAAAGCAATTCCACCGCTTCCTCAACGCATTGAGCAATTTCAAATGGAAATTCTTCCAATGACATATTTCCGGCCTCTATTTTACTAAAATCCAGGATGTCATTGATCACAGTAAGTAAGGCATCCCCGCTCAGGCGGATGGTGTTTACATAATCCAGTTGTTCTTCAGAAAGATGTGTTTGAAGGAGTAAGCTGGTCATACCAATTACCCCGTTCATGGGAGTGCGTATCTCATGACTCATGGTAGCGAGGAAGTCACTTTTAGCTTTAGCTCCCTCTTCAGCAGCTTCCTTAGCTTCAATAAGCTTTTGCGATGTCCCTATGCGTTCCAGCTCTGAACCCAGCCACTGGGCCATCAGGTTCAGCATATCCTTATCACTTTCGGTAAATTTATAAGGCTTGGCTTTGCTTCCGCTGAAATGAAGTGTGCCGCAGATTACATTATTTACATATACTGCGGCCCCTATATAAGACTGATGTTGTAGTTTTTTATAGGCCATAAACTCACAGCGATCGGTAAGCTGAATATTCTCTATGGCAATGGTTTGCTCTTCCTCTAAAACTTTAACGCAGTAGGTTTCATTAAGATCCAATTGATCGCCAGGCTGAAGAGCCGCGTCTGCCGGACTTACATTCTTAATAGTGTATTTATTCTTTTTGAGGTCAATGTTAGAGAAAATGGCAAGATCCATTTTAAAGCGTTCCGCTCCCAGGCTTAGAATGTTGTTGATCTTTTCATGCAAGGTCATTTCAGTATTAGACGAAATGAGGTGAAGGTCGCGTACCGCTTTTTCATTGCGGATCAACATCTTTTCAGCCCTGCGCTTTTCGGTAACATCGGTAATGGTCCAAACCACACCAGTGCCAAAATCATAGCCACCTACATCAATGACCTTTCGTTTTCCATCTTTTGTAAAAATGCTGAAAAGGAAATTATCAATATGCCCTGATTTTAACATGGAATAATACATACTACTAACCTTATCCACTTCTTCATTCGGGTAAAGCGTACGGAACCATTTATCCACCGTTTTAATATCATCAGCACTATAGCCTATAATATCGGACATTCTCTTATTGAGGTAAAGCTGATCATCCTGTACCAGTACAGCCCCCACCGGCAGGTTATCAATTACGTTGCGCATGCGCTTTTCACTAGTCTCAAGGCGCTCTTTTATTTCTTCCAGTTCTTTTACATACTGGCTCAGCTCTTCTTCGCGGGCAGTGAGCTCCTCTTCCCTCACGGTCAGTTCTTCATTAAGTTCTTGTTCTGACTCATAAAGCTCCTGCAGGCTCAATTCGTTTTTCTTCCGTTTGGTAATGTCGGTGATAGTCCCGATCATCCGTTGCGGTTCATCTGTTCGGTTAAAACCTACAATTCTGCCTTGTAAGCGCAGCCAGAAGTTGCTGCCATCCTTACGAATACCCATATAGTCAAAGGCCGCAGATGCGGGTGTGTCAGGATTCTTAGCATCTGCAATGTATTCCAGGAATACTTTGCGGTAGTCCTGATGAATATGATCCTCCCAGAATTGAAAATGATTTTGCTCTTCATCCAGGCCATGAAAACCGTGAAGTTTAAAGAAGGTATCGTTAAAAACTACTTCATTGGTGATGAGGTTCCAATCCCATAAACCCTGTTGTGCATTTTCAAGGGCCATATGAAGCCTGGTACTGGAAATATTTAATTCTTCCTGTGCCTTAACCTGCTCCGTAATATTTTTAATAAACCCGGCCGCGCCTACTACTTCATGATGTTGATCAAAAAGAGGGTTGATCGCCACATCTAAAGTTTCACTATTTCTGCTAATGGTAAAGGAGCACTTTTTGCCTTTAAAGGCATTTTGATAGTATACATACCATGAACTTTCATCAGCCTGATCAAAAACTTCCAGGATATTGGTGGTGCCTTCCACCGGTTCATAGCCAGTTACTTTTTGGAAACTTTTCCTAAAGGAATGGTTCCCCTTAATCAAAATACCATCTGTGTTTACCGACCATATTTCGAGGTCGCTGTAATTCATAATGGCATCCAGGTTAGTTTTGCTTTCCTCAATAAAGGTGTTGGCCAGGTTTAGTTGTTCAACAGTTTGGGTTAGCTCTTCCTCCCGCACAGCCAGCTCCTGATTCAATTCCTGCTGTTCTTCCAATGCTGCCTCTCTGATACCGGAGATCCTGTTAAAGTTCCGGATGGTTGGGATAGCGAGGAGTAATGTGAAAGCGGTATAAGTGGTAATAGCAATGATCAACATAATGAGGTATACATCCTCACGGTTTTTATGCTTGGCATTACTCTCACTTTCATAAAGTGCTACATTGGCTTCCAGCACCTTAAGAAGTATAGGTTCAATTTCCAGAATATTCCGGGCATAAGCCGCAGCAGCTTCCTTACTTATTTCACCCTGGCAATACCGGAGTAAATTCCGGGTCTCATTCTCCAGGTTCCGAAGGTGATAGACTATTTTTTGATGATTGGTATCGAGTGCCTTCTGGTAGGGATCAGATAAGGGCTCTGATCGTGATTCGTTCTTTAATTGATCCAATTGCCTTTTAAAGCTGGCCAGATCTTTTTTGATGCTTTGGCAATGGGCCTCAACAATAAAAGAGGGTGATTCAAAGGCTACGGCCAAACTGGATTTAGAAATTTTTTGGGTATACATGCGCTGGCGGCCTGCCAGGTTAATGCGATGGGCATCCATCAGTTGCCGGTCCTCCATGTAGCCTACAAAAAAATATACACCAAAGGCAATGCCTACGGTTATACCGAGGTAAAGAAAGAAAAGTACGCTTAAATTTTTGACATTCAAATTAGCCTGGCCTTATGAGAAGGTTATGAACTTTCAACTCATAACTAATAATAGTGAGCCGAAAGATAGGCATATTATCCGATTTTAAACATGTAATGCGCGGTTGCCTGTGGCAGCAAGTGCTGCCTCTTTAGTGGCCTCACTGTAGGTAGGGTGGGCATGGCTTATACGGGCTATGTCTTCTGCAGATGCCCTGAATTCCATAGCTACTACTGCCTCAGCTATAAGGTCAGCTGCCCGTGCTGCAATGATATGCACTCCCAGTACTTCGTCTGTTTCTTTATCAGAGAGGATTTTTACCAAACCTTCAATGTCCATACTTGCGCGTGAGCGTCCTAAGGCTCTCATTGGAAACTGACCGGATTTATAGTCGATCTTTTCTTCCTTAAGTTGCTCTTCAGTCTTGCCTACACTGGCTACTTCCGGCCAGGTGTAAACCACGCCAGGAATAAGGTTATAATCAATATGAGGTTTTTCCCCGGCAATAAGCTCGGCCACCATCACACCTTCTTCTTCCGCTTTATGGGCCAGCATAGCACCCCTTACCACATCACCAATGGCATAAATGTGTGATTTGTTGGTTTGTAAGTGGTTATTTACTTCCACCTGGCCTTTGTCATTACTCTTTACACCAGCTTTATCCAGGCCCAGCTTATCGGTATAAGGTTTTCTCCCTACGGATACCAGGCAGTAATCACCTTCAAAACTTACTTCTTTATCTTTTTTATCGGTAGCCTTAACCATTACTTTATCCCCATTACGGCTGACTCCTGTTACTTTATGACTCAG
The DNA here is from genome assembly GCA_965212245.1 of Owenweeksia sp. GTDB lineage: Bacteria > Bacteroidota > Bacteroidia > Flavobacteriales > Schleiferiaceae > CAKZNE01. The sequence continues at coordinate 1,723,617 of OZ243107.1, forward strand.
GTTAAACTTAACCCCCAGCTTTTTCATAGACTTCATGAGTTCCTTACCCATGGCCGCGTCAAAAGTAGGGATCACCTTATCAAGGTATTCCACAACGGTTACATCGGCACCTAAGCGGGCGTATACACTGCCCAGCTCTAAACCAATTACACCACCACCAATTACAATGAGGTGCTCAGGTACCTCGCTTAGTTTAAGTGCCTCGGTACTGCTAATGATCCGTTCTTTGTCAAACTTGGCAAAAGGCAACTCAGCAGGCTTACTACCAGTAGCTATAATAACGTGTTTAGCTTCAATTTTTTCAGATTTATCGCCTTCCCCCTGAATATTGATCGTATGCTCATCTGCAAAAGAACCTATCCCCTGAAATACTTCTATCTTATTCTTATCCATCAGGTATTTCACACCATCGCAAGTTTGATCCACCACTTTTTGCTTACGGTCTATCATTTGCTTGAAATTCACCTTCAGATCCTTGAGTTCAATCCCGTGCTCCTCAAAGCTCTTGTTAGCATTATGATAATGTTCAGAAGAGTCAAGAAGGGCCTTGGACGGAATGCAACCTACATTCAGGCAGGTGCCACCTAAAGTTGGATATTTTTCAATGATGGCGGTTTTCATTCCAAGTTGAGCACATCGAATGGCTGCAACATATCCACCGGGACCTGAACCAATAATGGCAACATCAAATTTTGTCATGGAGAAAGTGTAACTAAAAGTTCTGGGCAAATGTAGTAAAGCGAGGTAATTCAATTCCTCTAAATAGCATTGAGTTTTCTGATTTGAAAATAAGTTACAGATATAAAACCCGAAGTTTTTTAGGAAAGCATTTAATCCTACTTTTGCGGGTTCTATGACTACACAAGACCAGATTAAGGAATTGGTTGGGCGCCTGGAAGCGCTAAGGGGGTATCTTTGACATCGGTCAGAAAAAAATACTCATAGCCAACGAAGAAGAAAAAACGGCTGTTCCGGATTTTTGGAATGATCCTGATGAGGCTGAAAAAGTAATGCGTAAGATCCGGGGCCTTAAGTTTTGGGTGGAAACGTATGAAGAAGCCGAAAATCAGGGTGAGGAGCTTAAACTGGCTGCTGAATTCCACGAAATGGGAGAGCTCACTGAAGAGGAGCTGAATAAGCAGTTTGCGAAGGTGGAAAAAATGGTGGAGGAACTGGAATTTCGCAATATGCTTTCCGGAGAAGAAGATAAACTTAGCGCTGTATTGCAGATCACAGCCGGTGCCGGAGGCACTGAAAGCTGCGACTGGGCCAGTATGCTTATGCGGATGTATTTACGCTATGCCGAACAAAATAACTTTAAAGTACGGGAGCTCAATCACCAGGAAGGAGACGTGGCGGGTATAAAAACCGTAACGCTGGAGATTGAAGGAGAATACGCTTTTGGTTACCTGAAAGGCGAGAACGGTGTGCATCGCCTGGTGCGCATATCACCCTTTGACAGTAATGCCAAACGGCACACTTCCTTTGCTTCGGTATATGTTTTTCCATTGGTAGATGATAGTATTGAAATTGAAGTAAATACATCTGAAATTGAATGGGATACTTTCCGTTCAGGTGGGGCCGGGGGCCAAAATGTAAATAAAGTGGAAACGGGTGTTCGTCTAAAACATAAACCTTCGGGTATTATTATTGAAAACACGGAGTCAAGGTCTCAGCTTCAGAATAAGGAGAAAGCCATTCAGCTTTTAAAATCTCAGCTTTTTGAGATGGAACTGGAAGCCAAAAACCAGAAACGAGCTGAAATTGAGGCTGGTAAAAAGAAGATAGAATGGGGATCTCAGATCCGGAACTATGTTTTGCACCCCTACAAGCTTATAAAAGATGTGCGAACCGGTGAAGAAACCAGTAATGTGGATGATGTGCTGGATGGCAATCTGGATGATTTTATAAAAGCCTATCTCATGCAAAAAGGACAGGGGCAGGATACATCTAATACTCAGTAGGGCCAAAGGTAGCCTTTGGATATTCTTCTTTGGCTCAACAGCTGCGTTATATGATCCGTGTAATTTCAGGTACGCTGAGCAATTCAGTAACTTTACGGGTTACAACTGTTGTATTTTGTATAAATCTGTATCCATCTTTTTTATAGTGATCTTAAGCCTGGGCTACACCTGTGTAAAAGCCCAGCATAGAGCATTTATTGAGAATAAGGGTCAGTGGGAAGAAGCATTTGACTATAAACTCCCGCTTGGCAAAGGCGGTGTTTTTCTGGAGGGGCACCAAGTGACTTTTAACTTGGTAAGAGGCATACAACCTAAAAGAAAAGAGATTTCTCAGAATGACCCACATCACTTTCCTCCGGATTCTGTTATAGAATCACATGCTTATCGTATGAGTTTCCTCAATGGCAATCCATCGCCCGATGCCTTACCACAAAAGAAAAGAAAGGAATACCTGAATTTTATTTTGGGAAATAACCCGGATCGCTGGAAAGGTCATGTGGGTCTTTTTGAGGGGGTGCGTTATGAAGATGTGTACTCCGGTATAGATGCCCTCTATTACTTTTCTGAAGATGAAAACTTAAAATATGACCTGATAATCAAGCCTGGTACAGATCCCTCGCAAATAAATATTCTTTACGAAGGGCAGGACCAGCTTAAGCTGGTCTATGGTAATTTGATGGTTTATACGGCCATTGAAAACATTCTGGAGTCGGCTCCCTATGCATACCAGTGGGTAAATGGTAAGAAGCAGGAAGTAATATGTGAGTATGTACTGGAAGGAGATACACTTTCTTTTGATCTGGGGAAGTACGATTCGCAAAGAGAGTTGATCATTGATCCTACATTAATATTCAGCACTTATTCTGGCTCTGCCACCAGTAACTTTGGTTACACGGCTACTTTTAGCGCAGATGGATCTGCCTATGGAGGAGGAATTGTTTTCGGGCAAAATGCCGGATATCCAACCAGGCTGGCTTTTCAAAGTGTAAAAGGAGATTCAAAAAATGATCATGTGGATATCGGGATTTCAAAATATACGGCAGACGGAACGGATCTTATATATAGTACATATTTAGGAGGGGTCGGTAGTGAGATGCCCTATAGCTTGCTGGAAGCAGGTAATGGTGACCTTATAATCATGGGAAATACCGGCTCAGCAGATTTTCCGGTAGATGCAACTAGTGCTTACCAGAAAACCATGCAGGGTGGAACCAGTTACAGTAAAAATTCAATCTTCGGCTATACCAATGGTTTAGATATTTTCATGACCCGTTTACGGGCAGATGGAGCGGTTCTTATTGGCTCAACCTATCTTGGAGGAAGCAGCAATGACGGAATTAATGTTGCTATGGCCTTTAACTACGGTGATGAATTCAGGGGTGATATAGCCGAGGATATGTCCGGCAATATTTATGCGGTAAGTAATACGTTTTCCTCAGATTTTCCAGGGGTGAGTAACGTACATGGTGGAGTGCAGGATGCAGTGGTGTTTTCACTTAATCCTGATTTTAGTCAGCTTAATTGGAGTAAATTTTTAGGGGGAGCTCAAAATGATGCGCTTTTCTCTATCAAACTGGTGCACGATAGTTTGTTGTACATGGCTGGTGTAACGGGCTCACCTAACCTTATCCCAGCCGGAGTAAATGCTTTTCAGAGTTCCATAAATATTGGCCCGGAAGGATGGGCGGTGGGTTTGAGCAGTAATGATGGCTCCGTGAAATACATGACGTATAATGGTACCAACGCCAGAGATGCTAATTATATGTTAGACGTGGATGAAGCAGGTAATATTTACACTTTTGGTCAGAGTCTGGGAAATTACCCTGTGAAGGGAGAAAATGTATTTGCCGAGGTGGGTGCCCATCAATTTATCCAGATGTTTTCTGCGGATCTGAGCGAGAGCATTCGTTCTACGGTTTTTGGAAATCCTCAATCTAATGTCACAAACATCTCACCAACGGCTCTAATGATCGATTTTTGCAATAATGTTTATATATCCGGATGGGGCGGGTTTTCGGGTACCAATACCGCCAATATGTTTGTAACGCCTAATGCTATTAAACCTACTACCGATGGAAGGGATTTTTACCTCATGGTGCTTGATGCTTCCTGGGAAAAAGTAAACTACGCCACCTATTTTGGAGAAAATGGAGGTACAGGTGATCATGTGGACGGAGGAACCAGTCGTTTTCGTAAGGATGGCACCATCTTCCAGGCCGTTTGTGCAAGCTGTGCAAACCAAACAAGCGGTCCCGGTACCAATGCTTTCCCTACTACTCCAAATGCGTATTCAGCCAATAATGCGGCCCGTAATTCAGGTACTTCGGGTAATTGCAATATGGCCGTATTTAAATTTGCTATGGAAACAGATATCACCATTGCAGATGTAGATGCTCAACTGGACAGTGCTTGTATTCCGTACCTCTCCAAAATACAGGATCTTAGCTATAATTCGGATATCATTCTGGTTGAGTTTCCCGGTGGTAACACGGATACATTAAAACCATCCGGCATTGAAATTACAACCTTAGGTTATCAGACTATCAGGTTTATAGCAATTGACACTACCTGTGGTTTCAGTGATACTACCTCTCATGTATTCTTTGGTGATCGTGAATTGATTGATATCAATTTTAAATATGAACTGGATAGTTGCGGATTCAAGTCTCCCGTAAAATTCATAAATCAATCTCAATCTGAAGGTGAGGTTCTATGGGATTTTGGAGACGGTTCTTTTTCTCAGGAAGCCGAACCTGAGCATATTTATTCTGTTCCGGGAGAATACCAGGTTAAATTATTTATTACCGGGAATTTATGCGGGAATACGGATAGCCTGTCTAAAAAAATAGTAATACGGGAAAGTACACCCAAGAATGATTTTGAGATTGGGTATGACCCATGTGAGAGTGGTCTTAAAGCTAGTTTTATCGGTCAGGGATCTGGTTTTCAAATATTTAAATGGTATGTCAATGATAGTTTGGTTTTTGGTGGTGATCTAAACCAGCTTGCTGTAGATTTTTCAACCACTGGAGCTTATGAAATCCGACTGGAAAGTGAAGATACTATTTGTGATCGGTATTACACCGCTTCAGACAGTGTTGAAATAAGCGGTGCTACCGGTGATCTGCCGTTTACTATGCCTAATGTATTTACCCCAAATGGAGATGGCAGCAATGACCGGATCGCGGTTACTCAAAATTACCCGGTCACACTTGTAAATTTTCAATTTCAGGTTTTTAACCGTTGGGGGGTAAAGTTATACCAGGCTAATTCAGCAGACCAATACTGGGATGGTTTTTTTGATGGAAAAGAAGTGCCACAAGGTGTATACTATTACCTCCTTAGCTATACGGATGATTGCGGACAAGGCCAGGAAATAAAAGGGTTCTTTCATATTTTCAGGTAATTGTTGGAGCAACTTGAGTCTGGCCGTCTATTACTCAACAAGAAACTTTATAATTTAAAGGTAGCGTGCAGCTACTCATTTGGTAGTGCCTGTAACATCTATTATTTTCATTATTATGTCTCATTCATTAATTTAAAGGATTTCAAAACCTATTTTGAAGAGTTATATCCCCGCTTTTCTATTTTTTCTCTTATGTGCAATAGGGGCTACGTGCCGTGCTCAAAATGATGCATTCATAGAGAATAAGGGGCAGTGGGAATCACCCTTTCACTATAAACTCACCTTGGGTAATGGCTCTGTTTTTCTTGAGGGAAATAGGGTAACCTTCAATCTGGTGGAGAGAATAAAGGCGAAACGAAAAGATGTTCAGGCGAGTGATTTCCATCATTACGAGCCTGATTCCCTGATACGTTCACATGCCTACAGAATGACTTTTTTAGGTGGAAATCCATCACCAGAGCATACACCTGGAAAGAAAAGAAGAGCATACCTGAATTACCTGAAGGGTAATGATCCCCAACGTTGGAAGGGAAAAGTGGGCTTATACGAACAAGTAAGATATAGTGAAGTGTATCCCCGTATTGATGCTGTATATTATTTTTCAGAAGATAAAAACCTAAAGTATGATCTGGTTATAAAGCCGGGAGCAAATCCTTCACAGGTGAAAATTAGTTATGCAGGTCAGGAAGGGTTGGAGTTGGTATATGGAAACCTAATGGTGTACACCTCAATTGAAAATGTTCTGGAATCTGCTCCCTATGCTTATCAGTTGGAAAATGGTGAGCGGGTAGAAGTACCTTGCGAGTATCGTTTAGAAGGCAATATTCTTTCTTTCGATGTGGGTGCTTATAATAGAGAAAAGGAACTTATCATAGACCCCACTCTTATTTTCTGCACTTATTCCGGTTCCAGGCATGATAACTTTGGGTATACGGCCACTTATGGAGCTGATGGGTCCGCGTATGGAGGCGGGGTTATATTTGGTCTGGGTTCTATGTATCCTACCAAAATGGCCTTTCAAAGTGTAAGTGCCAATAGTACGGGAACGGAAATGGATATTGCCATCTCAAAATATACGGCAGACGGTACAGATCTTATATATAGTACCTACCTGGGAGGTACTAACAACGAAATGCCTTATAGCTTACTGGAGGCCAAAAACGGAGATCTTCTTATTCTGGGTAATACCGGGTCTGAAGACTTTCCAATGAGTAGTCAGGCCTTTTCAGATAGTCTGTCAAAGGGAGCTCAGGTGGGTGCTATCCGTAAATATTATAATGGTATTGATATTTTTATGGCCAGGCTGGGTGCACAGGGAGACACTCTTATTGGTTCTACGTTTATAGGCGACACCGCAAAGGACGGTTTGAACACCGGCTTTGACCTCAATTACGGTGATCGCTTCAGAGGCGATATAGGAGAGGATAGCCGGGGTAATATATATGCTGTGTCCAACTCATGGTCTTCTGATTTTCCTGTTAAGGGTCCTTTTGCACAAAGTTACCAGGGTAAACAGGATGGTGTGGTATTCTCATTCAACGCAGATTTCAGTTCCTTAAATTGGAGTACTTACGTGGGAGGGAGCGAAAATGATGCCTTGCTTTCTCTTAAGTTGGTCAATGACTCTTTGCTTTATGTTACCGGAGCCAGTGCGTCAACAGGCCTGGTGCCATTGGGTTTTCCCAGTTATCAGAACGCCTTGTCCGGTTCTGGTGATGGGTTTATTGCAGGTTTTAGAGCTTCAGATGGTCTTATGCAATATGCTACCTATAACGGAACACCTGATATGGATGCCAATTACTTTTTGGAGCAGAATGATAAGGGTCAGATTTATGTGTTTGGGCAAACCAGGGGTATATACCCGGTAGGAGGAGTAACAGATATTTTTAGTGAACAAGCTGGTCCGCAGTTCATTCAGCTGTTTAAGCCTGATTTGGGAGATGACATCAGGTCAACGGTGTTTGGCAGGTCTACCATAGAAGGACGGGCTAATATTTCGCCCACTGCTTTAATGGTAGATATATGTGAGAATGTATACGTTACCGGTTGGGGTGGTGGTGCTGAAGGTTATTTGAACAGGCAATTTTCATATAACCAGGGCAATACCAGTCAATTGTATATTACCAATTCAGCACATCAAAAAACTACAGATGGCAGTGATTTTTATTTTTTGGTGTTAGATGAATCCTGGAAGAAGGTAAACTATGCAACCTATTTTGGCCAGAATGGCGGTTTTGGTGATCATGTGGACGGAGGTACCAGTCGTTTCAGGAAGGATGGAACTATCTTTCAGGCGGTGTGTGCCAGTTGCGGTAGTTCAAGTGGTTTTCCGGTAACAGATAGTGCTTATTCAAAGGTAAACAGGTATGGAAATCAGGGCGGGTGCAATATGGCCGTGTTCAAGTTTTCCATAAAGTATGATGAGATTATTGCTGATCTGGATATCCAAAACGATAGTGCCTGTATCCCATATTACGCCAGTTTTATGGATAATAGTTACAATAGGGATCTGCTTATTGCAGAAAGGCCAAATGGACTTATTGATACTTTAAAGGGTTCTTCTATATTAATAAAAGACCCGGGGTATCAGGATATTAAATTTATAGCAATAGATACCACTTGTGGTTTTAAAGACTCGCTGATCCACACTTTTTATGGTGCAGAAGAAAACCCATCTCTCAGTTTTGCTTATTCTTATGATAGCTGCGATGCTGACGGAGTTGTGGAGTTGACCAATTACTCACCTGTAAATAGTAGTATTTCATGGGATTTTGGAGATGGAACTACTTCCAAAGAACAGCACCCGGTACACGTGTATGAGGAGCCTGGCTGGTATGCTATAAAGCTATACGGAACTGGTAATTTTTGCGGAAAAACAGATAGTGCAACTCAGTTTATTGAAATAAGAGATATTGACTCAAAAAACGATTTTTTTTCAATTTATAATCCCTGTGAACAGCCCCTGGAAGCCACCTTTGCAGGGAGGGGATCTGGTTTTCAGGTGAAAAAATGGTATGTAAATGATAAGCTGGTTCAGAAAGATTCGAGTAACAGGATGACCATTAATTTTGGTAAGCCAGGTATATATGCCATCCGGCTTGATAGTGAAGATACGCTGTGCAACCGGTCCTATTCATACACCCAGGATTTTGGGGTAACGGGAGCAGAGGCCGTTTCACCTTTCTCTGTCCCTAATATATTCACACCCAATGGCGATGGTGTACATGATTATTTTAAAGCTAGTTTAAAATTTCCTTTTCAGTCCTCAGAATTCCAATTACAGGTTTTTAACCGGTGGGGTGTTCAGGTTTTTGAAGCAACAGCTATTGAAGCGGGGTGGAACGGTAGCTTTGAGAATAAAGCCGTACCCCAAGGGGTTTATTATTTTTTACTTACTTATCAGGATGATTGCGCAGTCGTACATCGCCTGAAAGGTTTTGTTCACTTATCCCGCTAAAAACTTCAGCCCGGTTAACGTAGATTTGTGGCTTAAACCAGAGCGCATACTATGAAATTATACCATAACCCACGTTGTCAGAAAAGCCGCGAGGCACTTCAATTACTTCATGATAAAGGTTTAGAGCCAGAGTTGGTTTTATATATGAAAGAACCTCTTGTACCCCATGATTTGGAGGAGCTGCTGGGAAAACTTCATATTCCCGCTATTGACTTGGTACGGGTAAAAGAAAAAGTATGGAAAGATGAGTTTGTTGATAAAGAGCTTACTGATGATGAGGTGCTGTTAGTCATGATAGAGTATCCCCAATTAATGGAGCGTCCCATTCTGGAAAATGGAGAGCGTGCTGTGGTGGGCCGCCCTCCGGAAAAAGTTTTGGATATAGTCTGATTATTGACTGATCCCGGCCAGATCAAGCAGAAAGGCGTACTCCATTGCGGTCTCACGATAGGCTTCAAAACGTCCTGCGGCCCCACCGTGTCCGGTTTCCATATTGGTAAAAAGATAAAGCGGGTTCTTGTCGGTTTTAGTTTCCCTTAAGCGGGCTACCCATTTGGCCGGTTCCCAGTATTGCACCTGTGAATCATGTAAACCCGTGGTTACCAAAAGAGCCGGATAATCCTGGTTTTTCACATTATCATAAGGCGAATATGATTTGATGTAATGATAATACTCCTCATCATTGGGGTTGCCCCATTCATCGTATTCACCTGTTGTTAAAGGAATGGTTTCATCTAACATGGTAGTTACCACATCCACAAAAGGTACTGCGGCAATAACACCTTTAAACAATTCAGGCTTCTCATTAATAATGGCGCCCATAAGAAGGCCACCGGCACTGCCGCCCATAGCATAAAGCTGAGCAGGAGAAGTATAGCTCTCAGAGATGAGCTTTTCAGCACAGGTAATAAAGTCGGTGAAAGTATTTCTCTTTTTAAGCATTTTACCCTCATCATACCATTGGCGTCCCAGGTACTGGCCTCCTCTTACGTGAGCAATTGCAAAAATAAACCCCCGGTCAAGTAAACTTAAGCGGGTAGATGAAAAGCCGGGGTCCACTGTAATACCGTATGAGCCGTAACCGTACAACAGTAAAGGGTTTCCCTCTGTTTTACGGAGCGTACGTTTATAAACCAATGATATAGGGATTTGGGTTCCGTCTTCAGCAGTAGCCCATATCCTTTCAGCCTGATAAGCACCCGGATCATGCCCTCCGACTACCTCTTGCTGCTTCATTACTATTTGAGTACGCGTGTGCATATCGTAATCAAAAACAGTAGTAGGTGTAGTTAAAGAAGAGTAACCGTAACGCAGGGTAGAACTGTCAAAGTCAGGATTATTACCAATGCCTGCGGTGTAGGTTTCTTCCGGGAATTTAATGGAATGACTCTCCTCTTTATTCCAGGGTTTGATATGAATTTGGGTCAGGCCGTTAGAGCGTTCTTCCAGCACCAGGAAGTTTCTGAATATTTCCATGCCTTCCAGGTAAACATCAGGGCGGTGTGGAATAAGGTCCTCCCAGTATTTTTTTTCCGGTTTATCAAGTGGAGTTTTCATTAGCTTGAAATTAGTAGCTCCATCTTTGTTGGTGCGTATATACCAGTGGTTTTCAAAATGCGCCACTCCGTACTCCAAATCTCTTTCCCGTTCTTGTATTAGTTGAAATGAACCAGTAGGGTTTTCGCTAGCCAGGTAACGGTATTCATTTGAAACCGTACTGAAAGAGCCTATCATTATGAATTGTTCTGACTTACTTGAGTATACTGTGCACGTAAAAGCAGAATCTGTTTCGTGGTAAATTTCCACGTCCTCGGCTGGGTCATTCCCTAAGGTGTGGCGGTAAATTTTGGCCGCTCTTAAACTGGAATCCTTAATGGTGTAAAAGATCGTTTTGTTGTCTGCCCCCCAAGCCGCACTTCCGGTGGTATACTCCAGCTGAGTTGTACTTATCTCTCCTGTTTCCAGATTTTTAAAGCGGATGTTGTATATACGCCTGCTCAGGGTATCTTCTCCAAAGGCCAGCCATTTGTTATTTGGGCTTATACTCAGGCCGGATACCTTATAGTATTCGTGCTCCGAGGCCAGTTCATTCACATTCAGCAGAATTTCCTCTTCTGCCTCAAGACTTCCTGGTTTGCGGCAATATACAGGGTGCTCACGTCCTTCTTCAAAACGCACATAATACCAATAGCCATTTTTTTTATAGGGTACACTGGAGTCATCCTGTTTAATACGTCCTTTGATCTCCTCAAAGAGTTTTTCCTGGAGCTCTTCAGTATGCTTCATACTATCAGCCCGGTATTGGTTCTCGGCATTCAGATAGTCGATAACCCTGGGGTTTTCACGCTGGTTAAGCCAGTAATAATCATCCCTTCGGACGTCATTGTGTAGCCTTAATTCTTTTGCAATCTTTTCAGTAAAAGGAATATTGATAACCGGCTTTTGCATATTTTGGCGGGAAATTAAAATCGTGTAATAGTTTAAGGCAAAACTACAGACCATTAGGGCAATAGCAAGCCTTAATCTGAATGTAATACGATTAAATGTGATGAATTATGGAGGGTCAATATAAACAGGGCATGATGCGCGATGATGCGCTCAAAGGAAAAATTATAGCTATTACAGGAGGCGGCACTGGTTTGGGACGCTCCATGGGTGAGTACTTTCTGAAGCTTGGAGCTAAGCTTGCTATCTGTGGAAGACGTAAAGAAAAACTGGAACAGGCAAAAACCGAAATGGAAACGGCCTGTGGGGGAGAAGTTTTAACGGCTGTTTGTGATGTTCGTAACTACGATGAGGTAGAGTCTTTCCTGAATAAGATTATTGACCACTACGGACAGGTAGACGTATTGCTGAATAATGCAGCCGGTAATTTTATCAGTCCGGCTGAGCGGCTTTCGCCAGGAGCTTTTGATGCTGTTATTGATATAGTTCTTAAAGGTTCTAAAAACTGTACACTGGCCTTTGGCAAGCATTGGATCAGAGAAAAGCAACAAAATAAAACAGTACTCAGTATTGTTACTACGTATGCCGAAACGGGTTCTTCTTTTGTAGTTCCTTCGGCTATGGCCAAAGCCGGTGTTACAGCTATGACCCGCTCTTTAGCCGTAGAATGGGCTAAGTATGGTATTCGCTTTAACGCTATCGCTCCCGGGCCATTTCCGACTAAGGGGGCCTGGAGCCGGCTTTTACCCGGAGACATTTCCAAGAAGCTTAACCTGGAAGAACAAGTACCCTTGCGCAGAGCAGGTGACCACCAGGAACTTGCCAACCTGGCTGCGTATCTGGTTTCTGATTTTGCTGCTTATATGAATGGAGAAGTAGTGATCATTGATGGAGGAGAATGGTTGCAGGGCGCTGGACAAATGAATTTTCTGGATGAAGTAACCCCTGAAATGTGGGACTGGATAGAAAAAGCAACCCGGGGCTCAAAGGAATAATTTTGAGAGCACAGCTGCTTCTGGTTATTGCGCTGCTGTTCAGTGGTACAGCTTGTAATTTCATGGAAAAACCGAAACGGCCTATTAATTGGCAGGGGCATAGGGGTGCCCGGGGTATATATCCTGAAAATACCTGGCCGGCCTTTCAAAACGCTTTGGAGCAGCATATGCAAACACTGGAAATGGATGTAGTACTCACTGCAGACAGTCAGGTGGTTGTATCTCATGAGCCCTTTTTGAGTCATGAGATTTGTCTTGACAGTACGGGGTACCCTATACGTGCTGAAGATGAGGCTGATTACAATATTTTTCACATGTCATATGCTGATTTACAGAATTTTGATTGCGGAAGTAAACCACACCCCCGTTTTCCCGATCAAAAAAAGCAAAGGGTGTGTAAGCCTCTTTTGAAAGATATTATTGAGAGGTCTGAATCTTTTCCAGGGCAAGATGAAGTGTTTTACAATATCGAAGTGAAAAGTAAGCCAGAATGGGATGGCTTATATTACCATTCGGTAGATTCCTATACAGCTGAGGTGGTTAATGTGATTAGCCGTTCAGGAATATTTAGCAGAACTATACTTCAAAGTTTTGATAAGCGCTGTCTGGCATACGCACATATAGCGTATCCTGAACTACAACTCGCTTTATTGGTAGAAAGTAATGCCGATTTTCAAAATGAAATGGAGCAGTTGGGTTTCCACCCGGATATCTACAGCCCCGGCTACACCCTGGTAAATGCGGAGCTTGTGGTGTATTGCAGGGAAAATAATATACAGTTGATCCCCTGGACCGTAAACACGGTTGAAGATGCAAAACAATTAATAAATGCCGGAGTGAATGGTATTATAACGGATTATCCCGCCATCAGCAAGCGGGTGAATTAATTGCTTTCCGGATTTTTCCTCAGCTCTTCCAGGGCTCTGTTAACGCGCTCCATGGCAACACCAGCTGGCTGATATACAGGATTGGACTCAATGGCCTTGCGGTAGTCTTCCTTAGCCTTTTTAAACTGACCTGACATTTCATAACAGTAGCCTCTGCCGTAGTAAGCTTTGTAGTTCTTATCCTGCACCTCAATAGCCTTGGTAAAATATTCACTGGCCTTTTCATACTGTTTTAATTCTACATGCATAAAGCCGAGATTAAAATAGCTATCGGCATCCCTGGGGTTTAACTGTACGGCCTTAGTATAATTTTCCAGAGCACGGTTTATTTCATTCTGACTCATGTAAAAAACACCAAGCTTAAAATAGATATCGGCCCGGTTAGGCTCCATTTCCAGAATACGCTGAAAGTAGTATTTGGCCAGTGTGTCATTACGTGCTGATAACATAACCCCCATCATGTCCAGTGCTCTCACATAATCCTGCTTCAGATCAATGGCTCTTTGGAAATACTGTAATGCCAATGCGGTATCTTGCTTCAGGTCGCGCATCACCATGCCCTTAAAAAAGTAAGCTTCCGGATTTTTATTGTCTATTCGAATCACTTCATCCAGCAATTTTAGAGCTGTTTCAAAATCCATTACCACAATGTAGAGCTCAGCTAATTTTAGACGACATTCTACGTTTTGAGGTTCCAGTTTTATACACTTCTCCCACTCTATTTTAGAAAGCCGGGTACGATTTTGAATAAAGTGTAACTGCCCCTTAAGCAGGCGTGCTTTGGCCGAGCTGGAGTCCAGTTGCATAGCGTTATATATATCGTTGGCAGCACTTTGAGCTTCCCTTCTTTTCAAAAGGAGATCGGCTCGCATCAAGTAGGCTTCCTGGTTGTCAGGGTCAGCTTTCAACACACGGCTCAATGAATCAATGGCTACCATTTCCCCGGTCGGTTTCCGCTGAGGTACTTCGATAGGTTCAGCCGGTTGATTTTTTGTAGATGGAGTTTCGTTTTTCGTTTCCGGAGAATCACATGCGGTAAGACATACGGCAAGTGTTACTAGCGCTGCAAAAATGTTCTTCATAGAGTGCAAAAATATAAAAGCCCAGTCTAAAGACCGGGCTTTTGAACTTTCGTTGCTTAAATGCTTAGGCTTCTATAGCTGTGCGTATCTTTTCTTCTATTTCATCAGCCAGTTCAGGGTTATCTGTAAGTAATTGCCGAACGGCATCACGGCCCTGTCCCAGCTTGGTGTCACCGTAACTGAACCATGATCCTGATTTTTTAACAATATCATGATCAACCCCCATGTCAATGATCTCGCCAATCTTTGAAATACCTTCACCATACATAATATCAAATTCGGCCTGGCGGAAAGGAGGGGCTACTTTATTCTTAACCACCTTAACCCGTGCACGGTTCCCCATTACCTGGTCGCCACTTTTTATCTGAGAAGTTCTGCGAATGTCCAGGCGAACAGAAGAATAGAATTTCAAAGCGTTACCACCGGTAGTTGTTTCGGGGTTCCCGAACATAATACCGATCTTTTCACGCAGTTGGTTAATGAATATACAACAGCACCTGGTTTTACTGATAGTGGAGGTGAGCTTACGTAAAGCTTGTGACATAAGACGTGCCTGCAGGCCCATTTTACTATCCCCCATTTCACCTTCAATTTCACTTTTGGGTGTAAGAGCCGCAACGGAATCAATAACAATGAGGTCAATAGCTCCGGAACGGATCAGGTTATCGGTAATTTCCAGGGCTTGTTCACCGTTGTCTGGTTGAGAAATAATTAACTCTTCCGTGTCAACCCCTAGTTTCTCAGCGTAAAAGCGATCAAAAGCGTGTTCAGCATCTACAAAAGCCGCTATGCCGCCCTTTCGCTGTACTTCAGCAATAGCGTGTAGGGTAAGAGTGGTTTTACCGGAAGACTCAGGTCCGTATATTTCAACTACACGACCTTTAGGATAGCCACCAATACCAAGTGCTATATCCAGCCCGATGGACCCGGATGAAATGGATTCAACCTGCTCCACGGCATTGTCACCCATACGCATAACAGCACCTTTCCCATAGGTTTTATCAAGCTTGTCCATGGTTAGCTTGAGTGCTTTTAGCTTGGCATCTTTATCGTTACTCATAGCAATATTTTGAAGAAATTATTTCTGATTGTATTTTGTGCAAATATAGAATGGTTTAAGCACATATGTGATTATACCGCGCAAATAAAGTCAATAAAAACAGAATTCCAAAAAAATAAGAATCATTGCTTTGTACACCTAAATCGAGAATTTAGTATTACTTATTTAACCTGCCGGGGTTTGTTATAGGCGAACAGGTTAACCAGTTGCATGGAGTTTCATATTTTACGGAGCCTATTAGCAGGAAGGATATTTGTAATTTACAGTATCCTCAGCCTAAGCTTTTTCAGCTTAGTGTTTTTTAAATTACCTATTGGGTATATCATTCTCCTGCACATCTATTCCGGTTTCTTTTTCCTTTAAGTCTCCAATAAGCTTTATGGAATTGGGGATGTCATCACAAAGTACAGTAATAAAAGTTCCTTTTTCCGCTTTACGGATGGAGTTAACAATAGCTTCCGCTTCATTTGGTTCTGTGCGAACAGGCTTTTTTTTATCCACCAGCAAAATGCCTTTCATTAAGAGATCATAGATGTCACTGGCAGTCCGGCCTCGCAATTCCGGATCCTGACGTATTACAATCTCGTCAAAAATGCGTGCACTCACCCGTCCCAGTTCAATTATATCTTCATCTCTCCTGTCTCCCGTGCCGGAAATAATTCCCACCTTAGGATATCCCTGCGTTTTTGCAATAAACTTTCCAATGGCTGTCATTCCTGCAGGGTTGTGGGCATAATCCAGTAAGACCTCAAAATCCCTGAATGTGAATAAATTCATTCTTCCCGGGGTTTGTGCCGGAGATGGGGTAAAGGTTTGTAAGGCTATACGGAGATCTTCAAGCTTTATATTACGTAAAAATGCCGTGAGGGCAGCGGGTAATATATTTTGTATCATAAAGACGGCCCGGCCCGCAAAAGTGAGGGGTATATTGACTACTTTTTCAATCCTCATTTTCCAACCTCCCTTATTAATTGAAATATATCCGTTTTCATAAACAGCGGCAATGCCGCCTGCTTTGCAATGATCTATGATGCGTTGATTCTTTTCATTCATGCTGAAAAGAGCAATATTGGAATTTATGTTATCACGCATAGTAAAGATCAGGTCATCATCTGCATTCAAAACTGCGTAGCCATCCTTGTGAATGTTTTCCACTACCACTGATTTTACCCGGGCAAGTTGTTCAAGGGTATGAATACCCTTAATGCCAAGATGGTCTGATGTAATATTTGTTACCACCCCAATGTCGCTATAGCTGAACCCAAGCCCTTCCCTTATGATACCACCCCGGGCTGTTTCTAAAACTGCAAAATCTACCGTTGGGTCACTTAAAACAAAACGTGCGCTTTTAGGACCGGTGCAGTCACCGGCCTCCAGCATCCTGTTCTGAATATAAATGCCATCAGAGGTAGTAAAGCCTACTTTATAACCTGCGCTTTTCATAATGTGGGCTATTAACCGGGTGGTGGTGGTCTTACCATTGGTTCCAGTTACGGCAACTATAGGTATTCTGGATGAACTCCCGGGTGGGTATAACATATCCACCACAGGTTCTGCTACATTTCTTGGCAGGCCATGGGTAGGGTCAAGGTGCATACGGAATCCCGGGGCTGCATTTACTTCCAGTACAGCACCATCACTCTCGTTGAGTGGGGTTTTAAGTTCAGGGGCCATAATATCTATCCCACAGATATCCAAACCTATTATCCTGGAAATGCGCTCTGCCAGGAATACATTGTAGGGGTGAACCGTTTCGGTAACATCAGTTGACGTTCCTCCGGTACTCAAATTGGCTGTTGTTTTGAGGTATAACCTCTTTTTAGGTGGTAATACGGATTTCATTGTGAGTTTCTGCATACGCAGAATATGAAGGGTCATATTGTCTACAATAATTTCAGTAAGCATATTTTCGTGACCATATCCTCTTCTGGGATCGGCATTTACCTCAGCTATCAACTCCTTTATAGTTGATCGTCCATTCCCCGTTATATGAGCCGGTGTGCGCCTGGCTGCGGCCACCAGACGATTGTTGATTACCAGAAGCCTGAAATCAAATCCCTCGATATAGCTTTCTGCTATTATCAGTTCTGAGTGTTTTTTTGCAGCAGCAAAGGCCTTTAAAGCCTCATTCCATGATTTAACATTAATGCTGGCCCCACGACCGTGATTACCATCTACCGGTTTAATTACACAGGGGTAGCCGATATAGTCTAATGCATTGCTAAGCTCACTTTCCGTATTCACAGACCTCCCTCTGGGAACAGGTATTCCTGCACGGTTTAGCAGGAGTTTGGTATCCCCCTTATCTCCTGCCAGCTCAACACCTATACCGCTGGTTTGGCTGGTCATAGTAGCCATAATTCTCTTTTGGTTTAAGCCGTATCCTAATTGCACCAGTGAATCTGTATTTAAGCGCATAAATGGAATACCTCTTTTTGCAGCTTCTTGCACAATAGAAAATGTGCTGGGGCCTAGTTTTTCCTGCTCACGGATTACTTTCAAAGCCTGTATGTCTTCTTCCAGCGTGCCTGATTTTCCTTCAATGAGCGTTTCTATTATAGCTGTGGCGGCCTTGGCAGCATAAATTCCTGCCCGTTCCTCTGTATAGCTAAACACCACATTGTAAACGCCCTTTTCACCTGTTCCCCGGGTCCGGCCAAAACCACAATCCATTCCAGCCAGTGTCTGTATTTCAAGGGCTACGTGTTCTATGATATGCCCCATCCAGGTTCCCTCTTTTACTCTTTTTAAAAACCCTCCTTCGTGACTCTCGGAGCAGTGATGTTCATATAAAGATGGAATTAGTGTTTCCAGGCGGCCGGCAAAACCCTCTATTTTATCTGATGGCTTTTCCTCCATCTCTTTCAGATCCAGCCTCATTACTATTAGTTTGTGCCAGCGGTTGGACCAATAGTTAGGTCCTCTTAATGCCTGAATGTCCAGGATTTCCATGGTGTAGATTTTTATTATGATGAGCGGAGAGTAACCCTTAATTCACTTTGGCATCTACTTTCTGAACATTTTGTTTAAAAGTAACCATTCCAGACGGACAATCACTAGTTTGAGATGGTATCTTCACCATGGGACATGAATGGTTCCACACTAAAATTATTGATTATGTCAACTCGAGAAAAAAAAATACCAAAGGGTATTCTGATAGCTATCGGAGGAGGAGTGGATAGGGGAACGGTTCCTGATGAAGAGAATTCCGAAGATTACGGTATCAAATTCCTGGAAACCGGAATATTGAAGCGATTGCTTACAGCTCTTACCGGGAAGACGGATCGTGTGGAGATTATTACGACCGCATCACAGATACCAGAGCAAACAGGTGAGCATTATGTGGATGCCTTCAAACGATTAGGTAATGAAAATATTGATGTTATTCATATAAAGGATCGTAAGGATGCTTCCAACGAAGAATATCTGCAACGGGTGAGGGAAGCAGAGGGTGTTCTTTTTACCGGAGGTGATCAGATGAGGCTGACGCGGATTTTTTCGAAAACAGAGTTTTTGAAAATTCTAATGAGGAGATATGAAGATGAGGAATTTGTGCTGGCGGGCACCAGCGCAGGAGCTATGGCTATGTCGTATAATATGATAAGCAGGGGCATAAGTACGGAAGCTTTACTTAAAGGGATGGTAAATATCACTGAAGGGCTGGGATTTATCAAAGAAGTGACCTTCGATTCGCATTTCATACAAAGAGGACGGTTTGGGCGATTGTGCCAGGCTATAGCTACAGAGCCGGTTTATGTAGGGATTGGTTTGGGCGAGGATACAGGTTTGCTCATTACCAATGGGGATCATATGGAAGCGATTGGCTCCGGTCTTGTAATGATAGTAGAGGGGGATCACATTAAATACACCAATATTGAAGAAGTAAATGTGGGGGAGCCTATTTCTGTAGAAAACCTAATAGTTCATATTCTCTCCCAGGGCCACAGCTATATCCTGTCTGAAAGGCGTTTGATACACTGAAAAGGTGCTTCACTGGTAAATTTTCACTTCTGGTTTTTTTCCGGCTGATAGCATGGCTCTGTACATCCCAGGGGTGTTAAAGGTCATGCTGCAATTTCCCTTTTTATCAAGGGCTATAATCCCGCCTTCACAATCTTGATTTTTAAGTTTTTCGTGTATTACGTAATGAGCGGCCTTTTTTAATTCAAGTTGTTTGTATTCCATTAATGCCGAAATATCATAGGCTACCACATTGCGCAAAAAATATTCGCCATGGCCTGTGCAGGAAACAGCACAAGTGTTATTGTTGGCGTAAGTACCGGCTCCTATAATAGGGGAATCCCCGATCCTGCCAAAATGCTTATTGGTCATTCCACCGGTAGAAGTGGCTGCTGCCAGATTTCCATGCGTATCTAATGCAACTGCTCCTACAGTGCCAAGTTTGCGGCCACCATTCTCAGTATTTTCTGTTGCCATTTTATTTGCTCCGTTATGGTCAAGTGTTATATCACCACTTTGTTGAGCCAACTGCAGTTGTAGGAAGCGTTCTTCTGTATAAAAATAAGAGGGCTCTTCCAGTTTGCACCCCCTTTGCTGGGCAAATTGCTCAGCCCCCATTCCGGCCAACATTACATGAGGCGAATGTTCCATTACCTGACGAGCGGCTGAAACCGGATTTCTTATGCGGCTGACAGCCACAACTGAACCAGCCTTCAGAGTTAAACCGTCCATAATGGAAGCATCCATCTCGTTTTTACCCTCAGAGGTAAAAACAGAGCCTTTCCCGGCATTAAACAAGGGTGAATCTTCCATTTGTTTTACGGCTTCTTCTACAGCTGTTACTGCAGTTCCTCCCGCTCTTAAAATTTTTTCACCGGTAAGTATGGCTTGATTTAGAATATGTATATAAGAAGCCTCCTTTTTAGCGCTCATATTTTCTTTAAGGATAGTGCCCACTCCACCATGGATAGCCAGAACATATAGTTTTTTATTCAACCCTGTATATTTCCTGTAAATGTAGATAATTAGTCTGCTGAAGGGTTCGTAAAAGAAGCTTTAATAAACGTGGAGGCTTCAGTACAAAACATTTATGGCTATGGCTAATGATAGTGGGGTTAAAAGAGTCATGAACTGTTATTAATGTTTTAAATTTCCTATTTTCAGTTCTCGAAAACTCTCCTGTATGCTCATTAAAACATTTGGAAGTGCCGTTTTTGGTGTAGATGCAACCACTATTACCATTGAGGTCAATACCGATTCCGGAATACACTTTCATTTGGTTGGACTTCCGGATAATGCTATAAAAGAAAGCCAGCACCGTATTACAGCCGCTCTTAAGAATAACGGCTTTAAGTGGCCCGGCAAACGGATTACGGTGAATATGGCTCCGGCTGATATCCGAAAAGAGGGCTCAGCGTATGATTTACCTATAGCTATTGGAATATTGGCAGCTTCCGGCCAAATAGAAGTATCCGCAGAAGAAGCTGCAAAATATCTGATTATGGGAGAGTTGTCACTGGACGGGAGCCTTCAACCGGTAAAAGGTGCTTTGCCTATTGCTATTCAGGCGAGGACGGAAGGTTTTGAGGGCTTCATTCTACCCAATGAAAACGCTCGTGAGGCAGCCATTGTAAATAACCTTTGCGTATATGGGGTAAATAGCTTGACTGATGTGGTGAATTTGTTAACGGACCCGATCAAACCAATACCTGTAGAGGTGAATGTGCGCGAGGAGTTCGCTCAGCATCTGGATAATCCGGAGCATGATTTTGACCAGGTAAAAGGTCAGGAAAATATAAAAAGAGCTTTGGAAATTGCTGCTGCTGGTGGGCATAATGTTATACTCATCGGTCCGCCCGGTGCGGGTAAAACAATGCTGGCTAAGCGTATGCCTTCCATATTGCCGCCCATGACCTTGAACGAAGCACTGGAAACGACAAAGATTCACTCTGTAGCTGGTAAACTGGGAAAGAATGGAGGGCTGATCGCTAGTCGTCCGTTTCGCAATCCCCATCATAGTATCTCAGATGTGGCCCTGGTAGGGGGAGGAGGTTTTCCACAACCAGGAGAAATATCACTTGCCCACAACGGCATTCTGTTTCTTGATGAATTACCTGAGTTTAAGCGTACCGTATTGGAAGTAATGCGACAACCTATGGAAGATAGAAAGGTTACGATCAGCAGGGCCAGGTTTACGGTAGATTACCCTTCGGCTTTCATGTTGGTGGCTTCTATGAACCCGTGTGCTTGCGTGTGATTTTTACAACTATCCGGCTTGAAGCGGAAAAACCAAAACCTGAATATTACCCTGAAAATCCGCAATCCATTGGGGAGCACATTTGCAAAGCACGAGTGGATAGAAAGCTTTTGCAGGAGGATGTTGCGAATATCTTAGGCGTTGATGTAATGACAATCGGGAATTGGGAAAATGGGAAGGTTCAACCCAAGTCTAGGTTTTTGATACCTGTTATTCAATTTTTGGGATATACCCCGAAATGTTTGCAGGACTACCCTCAACTGGAAAGCCCTGTTTTTGCCTATCGGATGAAACATTCTTATACGCAGGAACAGCTTGCCCGATTAACCGGGCTTGATAAAACGACTATCCAGGCTGTTGAAATGGGAAAACGTCCAATGATTGATAGAACAAGGAAAAAGCTGGTAGAGCATCAGATCATTTAGATGACCTCACTTTTTGTACTTGTTTACAATCCGCAAAACGTCTTTCAGGTTTTCGCGTAGAAGGTTCGGGTCTATGGCATGATGGTTAACGGTCACAGTGTACCCACAAATCTTATCGCTGCCATTTTCACGCGCGGGATTTTGAGTTTCAAGTTTTTCATATACACTTCGAAGCTGGTCTAAAGAATTCTGATATTTAGGTTCATCAGGGCTCAATGGAATTATTATTTAATCAGAACCGAAACTAATGTTTCGGAATTGAAAAATCGAAGTCGCAGAGGTCTATCCGATATTTAGACTCGGTTTTTCTATGTTTCAGAAGATTCCATTTGATACCGCAAGTTCTCGGTTGTTGTTAGCACCAGAATTGAAATGACTGTTTTAAGCCAAGTTTATTAGTAAATTGAATATGAAAAAAATTGGTAAATATGAACCCCATAGGGAGGCTTACAAACTAAATGAATAAAAATTGTTAGATTATTTTATAACCCGTTGTGCTATTGAAAACTTGAGGTTTATGTGAATAACAAAAGGTCGTGAAATTATCTGGTATATAGTATTTTAAAGGCGCTTAAATCTATAAAAAACTAACCATGCACGACCTAAGAGTAAATTACGAAAAAATCCTGGAGCTTACCAAAAAGCATTACCGTCCAATTAGATCAGATGGTAACTTTCGTTTTTATCCCCGGCCCCCTAAAATGAGTGATATGGAACTGATTGCTCTAAACCTTTGTGCCGAAGCCTGCAGTATAGACTCAGAGAACCTGCTTTTCAGTAAGCTAAAAGGAAGCTATCCCGGGTGGTATCAGGGGGTAGGTTCCCGTACGCGGTATAACAGAAGACGCAGACGCCTGGCCGATAAGATTATGGAGGTGGGGAAAGTATTGGCAGAGCCTTTAGTTAAGGCATATCCGGTGTTAATCGTGGATTCTATGCCTTGTCCTATTGTAAAAAAAGCCAGAGAAAACCGCTTTAAAATATGCCGGGAATACTGGACTACTTCACCGGCTAAAGGATATTCAGCAGTAGATAAAAGTTATCTGGTGGGGTATAAGTTACATTTGATGATATCCGGTAACGGAGCCTTAGTAGATGCTCAGCTTAGCCCCGCCAATGTCCATGATATCCATTTCTTAAAAGGCTGGAATAACAAAGCCAGGCTACGTTCCAAAGAATTGCTGGGAGACCGGGGGTATATCTCTGCTTCTGTGCAAACTAATCTATTTGATAATTATAAAATCCGGCTTTGTACTCCCACTCGTAAGAATCAAAAAGTACAGATAAAATGGGCGGGTGAAAAACGCAGAAACAGAAAACGTATTGAGACCCTTTTATCACAGCTTTGTGATCAGTTTCGCATTAAAATCAATTATGCTAAAAGCTATCGGGGATTTTACACCAGAATTCTTTCTAAACTAGCGGCTGTATCTGCCTTGCAATTACTGAACTTTGAAAATGAGAGGCCTCTAAACCACCTTAAACATGCCTGGACTGGTTAATAGCACAACGGGTTAATTTCAATATTTAATCCTAAGCACAATCAATTAACCCATATAAGAATTGAAATTTTATCCTTAATAGTTATGTCAAAACCAATTCTCCACTTGAAATACTTTTAAATAATTTAAAAATCACACCCTTCACTTTGTCAGTTAATTACGTTGAAACATATTTTAATCAAATTAAAATATACAATCTTACATTACTATTCCAAACCCAATAGATTGAATGATTTTTACAAAAAACATACTTGATAATTCAAATTAAATTATTTGCTTTGCTATAACCAATTTTCTAAACTTATGTCTAAATCTGCTCTATATGCAATGGTTCTATATTGCATATCTCTAAGTTCTTTTTCCCAAATAAATAATGTAGGGGAGTTGCAACAACAAATGGCTATTCCCACATTGAGTTATACTGAGATCACCGAAAAAGGAGATTCCATCTATGAAAATGATAGTCTTTTGGAAATGGGAAAAAAGGCTTATTACCGATGGAAATATCGCACCGAAGGCCGCACCGCCTTTCCCGGTGTTACGCCCACTTCCACAGCCTCTGACCTGAATGCTTACCTGACAGGAACGGACTATTACAGCTTCTGCAATATGGGACCTGCTACCGCTCCGTGGAGCGAGGTGGGGCCAGACCCTGCACCAGGCATGAAACAAGCCATAGGTCTGATCAGTTGCGTGGCGGCAGACCCCAACAATCACAATATTATTTACGCGGGAACCATTGAGTCCGGTCTTTGGAAAACCACTAACGGGGGACAAAGCTGGTCAAATATTATAGAGAACAGCAATGTCGGGACTATAGCAGGAATGGGGTATTCCTCCATTGCGATCGACCCTAATAATTCCAATAATCTTTTAGTGGGTACTGTTACTCATGCCTTTGAGATTCCAAGTGACTGGGCCTCCACATCTAATGGGTTTGGTATATTGAAATCCACGGATGGCGGGCAGAGCTGGACAGTGGGAACCTGTGCCGCTATAAACAACCAGCAATGGTTTGTAAAGAAAGTAAAATATCATCCCATCAACTCCAGCGTAGCCATTGCCGCAGGCAATAAGACCATCTTTAAGACCACCGATGGTGGCCTGAACTGGAACATTGTATTTACCAATCCCACGGGCAAAAACTCCGTTTTTATAGACGTGGAGTTCAACCTGAACGCGCCTCATTACGTAATGGCCTCCACCCGCTTTACCCAGGTGGGGTATACGACCAAATCTCCACATGCCGCTCAGATATTCGGTTCTGCCGCCACAGGGAATAATGGAAGCTGGACCGAAGTCACCCTACCCACCAATCAAACCGATACGTCATGGGCCGCATCCATGCCGATGGACGTGACTTTGGCAGACCCCGGTTATGTGTATACCTTCTTTTCCAATTTCTGGGGTAAGTATCCGGATGGTAAGCCCAGAGTCACCGAACATATGCAGCTTTATAAAACAGCCGATGCCGGCCAGACCTGGATATTGGTGAACGATAAGCTTACCAGGCGATCTTCTCATACTGCGGCTAACCTGAACTACGGAGCCGTGCAGTATGAGTTTGAGCTTTCTGATAACGATCCTTCGATATTATACATTGGTGGATACTATGTTGCTAAATCCACCAACCAGGGTTCTTATTTTGATATAGGTACATATCAATATTTTCCCGACCAACACACGCATGCAGATGTAAGGGATATCTACAACCTGGGCTATATCAACGGAGAAGATCACTTATTGGTGGCTAATGACGGTGGTGTTTCATTGACTACCAACAGCGCAGCGAGTTATAGTAACCTAAATGGAACAGGGCTAGGTGTTACACAATTTTATGGTTTTGACGTATTTCGCTCATCACCTGAAACTGTCATGGGAGGAGCTATTCATAATGCAATTGCCGTAAAAAAAGAAGGAAACTGGCAGCTATTTAATGATCTTGGTGATGGCGACTGGTCTGAAATTGATCACCTGTCCGAAGACGAGAGTGTGTGTTATATAGTAATCAATGGGAAAGTAAAACGCAAAACAAATTACGGATTATCCGATGCTGGCATGGCTAACCAACTTGGCCAGCGGTATTTTTACCGGGGGCAAAAGCTCTACATTGATCCTCATGATCACAACCGGGTATTTCATCTGATCCATAATCTCTATGCTTATGATCGCAGCACCAACGCATGGTCCGAGTTTTTCCATAAGCCTCAGAACGGCACGGGGGGAAGTTCGGTCATTTCGGCCTTTGCCATAGCCCCCTCCAACCCGGACCGGATGTACATAGCCTATAACAATATTTCGTATGGGGACCCAGTCCACAATAAGTTCCTTCGCTCCTTCAATGGAGGTAATTCCTGGGCAGATGCTACAGATGATGTCTCCTATGGCGGGGGAGGCTCTGTTTATCATTGGAGCTATATTAGCGATATAGCTGTAGACCCTGAAGATGAGGACAACGTCTTTATCAGTCTTAAGAACTACTCTAAAGATGCTGCCAACCCTACTCAGGGAACATACCGCGTATACCATTCAACCGATGGAGGCATAAGCTGGACCGATATGTCTACCGGCTTAAAACCCATCCCGGTTAATGATCTGGAATATGTGGCCGGAACCGATGACCTGCTTTTTGCTGCTACAGACGGAGGGGTGTATTATTGGGACAAGCCCAATCAAACCTGGAAATGCTTTAACAACGGAATGCCCAATTCGATGGTGATAAACCTGGAACATGACCGTTGCACTCAAACCTTATACGCTTCTACTTTGGGGCGTGGAATCTGGAAAGCCCCCTTAACTGACTTTGTGCGCCCGCAACACCACATTCACGAGTTAGTAAGCTGGGATTCTGATCGTTTTATGGATGGGGATGTGATCGTAGAGAATGGGGCCACGCTCACGGTGCGGGCTAAGATACACATGGGGCGTGATGCCCGCATAATTATAGAAGGTGGTGGCCATTTAATAGTAGAGGATTCCGGCACACTGACCTCTGGTAATTGCAATGCCAGTTGGGGTGGGATTTGGATAGAAGGAAATTCATTATTTGCTCAAACTCTTAATTCACCCCAACAGGGCCACCTGGATTTACGTCCCGGTTCTACCATAGAATACGCGGAGCAGGCCATTACCAACTCGCTGCCACCTTCCGGCAATGACTGGGTTGTATGGGGTACCCAGGGAGGTATTATAGAAGCAGACGGCTGTACCTTTCGCAATAATACCCGCGATGCCGCTATAGTATCTTACAGCAACCCTCATAACAATGGCGTTTATTGGGCAGAGTTCAAGGATTGCACCTTTGAACGTGATGATAATTACCGTAACTCCAGCCTTATGGCGCACATTTCTATGCTGAGCGTGGAAGGTGTGAGCATTGAAGGGTGCCAGTTTACCCATACTATTACCTCCGGACCGTTTAAGGAAAACGGAGAAGGTATATTTGCTTTAAACGCTACCTTTTCCATTAACTCCTCCTCATCCCAGAATAGTTCATTCACCGGTTACCGGGATGCGGTGAGAGCGCAAAATGTATTATGCGCCTTAACGACCAACCCCATTGAAATAAACAATACGGTTTTCACGCATAATTACCATAGCATCTACCTCAGTGAAGCGCAGTATGCCAAAGTATCACATAACACGGTAAATGTGCTGAATGCAGAGGAGCGTACTTCTCAAAACCCCACTGCTTTTCAATCTATACGTTATGGTATTTATATGGACGGCTGCCAGGACTTTGAGCTGTATGAGAACACCCTGGCCACCGGTAGTCAAAATAGCTTTATTGAAAGCGCAGGGATGATCCTGAAAAACACCGGAGCCGTAGCCACCGAGATATACCGAAATCAGATAGATGGCTTTACGGTAGGTATGGAAGCTATAGGGCGCAACAGGGATGCCAGTGTAACCGATGTAGGCTTAACCTTTAAGTGCAATGATTTTGGGTCAAACGCAGGCAATGCCTATGACATTTTTATCGCTGAGGCTGCCAGCCATCCCGAAAACGGCATACAGGTATTCCAGGGACAGAATACTAACCAAACTTTCCCCGAAGACCTAATGAATAACCTCTTTACGTCCAATGGGAACCCATTTACCAGTAATTTTCAAAATAACGAGAACAGCAGTATAATATACTTTTACGGTAAAGGCAGCGGCAGGCTTGAGCCTCGGCAAATAATAGGAATCTCTGCTATAGGTTCATTACTTAATGTCGACTACCTGCTTCATTGTCCTGAACGTTCTATAGCCCCCCCAGGTGATCTGAGTAGTCCTACCCAGGGTTATACACAGGCGGAAGGAGACTTGGCCAACGGGCTTAGCTTACGAACCCAGTACATAGACAATGGAGCTACTCCGGCCCTGGAAGCTCAGATTTTAATAGCTGATGATCAACAGGAATACCAGGACCTGTATATTGACCTGATGAATACCGCCCCCTATGTATCGGAAGAAAATCTCTTAAATGTAGCCGAAATCTCAGATTATCCTGAGCTGGCTCTGCGCAATATCATGGTAGCTAATCCTCATGCATCGCGGAACTCCGAGATCATGGAAGCACTTTGGAACAAAGAGCCTGCCCTATCACAACAGACTCTCGATGATATTGAGGCTGGTGAACAGACCATAACTTCAAAAGACATTTTGGATATGCAGGTTATGGATGCCCAAAGCCGAAGTGAAATAGCCACCCGTAAAATACTAGCTTATTATCGCTCCACGGGTGAGGATGAACTGGATAATATGATAAGCCACCTATTATCTACTGATGAACCGCATTTTCACTATTCCGTAGTAGATGCTTTGATTGCTGCTGGCGATGCAGCGGGAGCACAGACTGTATTGGATGACATTCCCAATGTGTGCCCCATGTCAGACGCAGTTTGGAATGATTATAATGAAATGAGTGATTTATACTCTATTCTGATCAGCGTGAATGGAAGTAATCCGGTGGACCTGGATTCTGAGCTTAAATCAGACCTGGAAAATTTAGCTCAAAACGATGCTCATTTGGCAGCCGGAAGAGCCAGGAACTTGCTGGCCCTATATAATGAACCTACCGATTACTTTGAGCCGGTGTACATTCCGGGCATTTCAGGTAAAAAATCGGAAGACCCGATACCTGACCGGCCCGAAATTGCAGAAAGCGGATTTAGCTTAAGTCCTAATCCCGCAGAAGATTATACTATTTTACAATGGGATTGGTTAAAAGCAGGTTTATCGGAACCGATTGCTATTCAAATTTACGACCTGAAGGGGAGCCTGGTATACCATGAAAAAGTAGAGCAGTTTGAAAAAAATATTGAAATAATTTCCAGTAAAAATTTTATTCAAGGCTCTTATCTGATTAAGGTCTTGCATAAAGGAGAGACAGTTTTTAATTCCAAATTAATGGTTAAATAAAAAAGAGAAAGAAACCTCCTGCAAGGAAAATATTGTAAGAGGTTTCTTTCTAAATATTAATTCTATATTTGGATTTTCATGAAACTGCTTCAAACCACAATTGTCTTGGTAATTTTGTTCTTCTCATTTTTCTCAATGAGATCACAAACACCATTTAACAGATCTCACAGCGGGGTAGGCGGGAATAACCTTACAGAACTTCTAATTACACCCAAAGGCTATTTAGTCGCATCCGAAAATAACTCTAACCCGCATCAACTTGATCTTATTGGTTTTGATTTTGAAGGCCACCTGGTCGATACCGTTTCTTACTCTTTTAACCATGTAACAGCAGGTATAGAAAACTGTGGGAAATGCCTGAAAGAAAAGAATGGAAGCATTTTTTATGGTCAAATGCATGTGGAGCGAGCTGACTCAGCTTATGTGCAATTTATAAGATTTGACAGCGATCTAAACATCAAAGACACTTCCCGGTATTTCATTGGTTTCCCATACTCCTCTCTTCAAATTCATGCTTTAGAATTTGACACCGATTCTACTTTTTTGGTAACCGGATTGGCTTTTCGCAAAAAACCTCCATTATTGGGTAAATATGATCTATTGGTAGCAAAGTTCGATACCGCTTTTAACCTTATATGGGAAACGATTGAGCCCGACAGCAGACCGAATGAGCACTTAGGATATATTGGTCAGGACATCCTCGTGGATTGTTATGGAACCGCTATTATATCCGGCTATGGGAAATATAGTAATTCCAATGTAGGTTTATGTGCCCGCATAAACCCTGTAAACGGACAAATCTTATGGCTTAAGAAATACCCAGGCACAATTTCCCAAGGAGCCATGTTTACTGTGGATAATCAAAATGGAACCTTCCAATTTTGCCAGAATGAAGCCACGGCTAGAAGATCTAATGGGTCCGTTAGATACACCCGCTTGCGAGTTGGCAAAATAGATACAAATGGCTCAATAATCACCTACAAAGACATTGGGCCGCCTAATCAATTCGTTATCCAAACTGATTTGATCCCTACTTCTGATGGGAACTATTATACATCTGGCTTTATTTTTTTAAATGGTTATTACAACAGCTTCGGTTTAAAGTTTGCTCCCAACGGAGACAGCCTCTGGATGCGTTATTATCATTATGATGATTACCAGGATCATTCTCAAATAGATATATTTCACGAAACTCCGGACAGCGGTTTTGTACATGCCGGTTATTATGCGGATTTGTTTCAGTCCTCCTCTTTTGTTGTTTCTACCTGGCTTCTTAAAACGGATAAATACGGCTGTGATTCAAGCGGTTGCCATAAAGTGGATCTTTTTAAAGCTCATGTTCCCGGTCTGCTTGAAGTATATCCTAACCCGTCCAATGGTTCATTCCGTTTACAATGGACCTACGGTCCCCCGGAAACCTTTGAATTGACCATTCAGGATATTACCGGAAAAGTGATTTATAAAGATAATAATGTCTTTTTAAGTGAGTTGGAATACGCTGTTGATCTTGCCGATAACCCACCCGGTATCTATTTCTTAAATCTCACTTTAGAAGGAAAGGCTGTGATGAGTAAAAAGCTTGTAATAGAATAAAAAAGATAACTTCCATCAATCTTGATTATAGTTACATAGATTCCAATATTTCTTTAATTCGTACTCTTCACGAACCTTAGATTATAGTCCGTACCCTTCTCATTTTGTAACCTAATGGTATAGATACCGTCTTGCAGATCCGAAATGTTAAGAAATAACACTTCATCTGAGCCATTATGAATTCCCTCAAAAACCCTCTTGCCCATAAGGTTAAATATTGAAATTGACATCTGACCAGCTACTGTATTTGGTAACTTAACACTTATTTCATCTTTTGCCGGATTTGGATAGACTACAGCTTCAGATATCCTTCTTTGTTCCTCTAATGAAAAACCAGGACTACAGGTACCATAGGGCTGATATATATTAACTGTATCAGTCTCCACACATATTAATCTATGCAGAAATGAATCACCAGCAAAACCCTCACAGTCCGAGCCGTCAATTGGATAATAAAATCCTTGCTGTGTCCCAATACCTTCAATCCATATAAGTGTATCGCCATAGCACCGTTGCCCTGCATAACCTGAAATTGGACTTGAATTTGGAGTAGAGCTATTCAATTCATACACTAGCTTCAGACGTAATCTTAAACCAGAACTTGTAAGTACAGAATCCTTTGCTACTAGACGGAAAGATTCCCAATTCTCAAGAATACCAGTCCAAAAATATAAACCATGAAATTTCAATGCTATGGTATCGTTAATATTCATCCCGAAATCATATAGCACAAATTCTGATGTATCGTATGTCCCCGAAGACCATTCGAGTTCAGGGGCTGTTCGAGCTAATATCTTTTTACCCTCACTACGAATCAAGGCTACTGTATCTAAATTATCATAAAGTATGTTATACCATTTACCATGTCTGAAAATACTATCTTTTAAATGATAATTAGAATAGTCAGTAATTGTGTCTTCAGGGTTCATACCGTTATATGTTCGTCTCTCCTGGACTTTCCAAACGGAATTAAGCCCAGGCAATACCTGAGCATGACCTAAACCAGCCAAGAGCAAGAAATAAAAAAGTATTGAACTTTTCATTTGAGTTAAAAAAATCATTTGAGTAGAGTTTAAGAGTATGTTTCATTCTTAAAATTACATCTTTTTTGGAAAGTATTTATATTCAACGCACTATAAAGCCTGAAACTAAATTTACTTACTCAACTCACAAACCACCTTATCCAGCGAACTATTCTGCAACTGAATCATCATTAACTGAATATTTCTCATAGTAACCTTTCCTTTTGACGATACTTTATACTTTCTTCGGGTTGATCACTGTTCAATCATTCCCTTTTCCTCAAGCCCCTCTATTGCGCTATTAAGAGACTGGAAGTTGATTTGGAGTTAGTACCTTTATTCGGACATAAAATTTAAGACTGTTTGTAGCAAACAAATATCTTAGAGTTATGAATAAAAGGAATTATGATCCTGCTTTTAAAGCAGAAGTAGTGAAGTTGAGTCATCGGAGAGAGAACTTAAGGGAGCTGGCAGATGAATTGGATATCCCGGTTCAACGTATTTACAAATGGCGTAGAGCGGCAAAGGATGGTTTGATGCCCAAAAGCAATGGCCCACGTTGCTTTTCTCATGGAACAGAACCCTTGGCCAGGGATTAAGAAAACTGCTCTGTTGGTTTTCCAATGGCTCATCCGGTGCATAATCCGGGACGCTTTTTGAGAATACCCGGTATTTACTGATCACCTACCATCATAACGGGGGCGCACTGGTGTTGGACCGGGACGGCCTGCTTGGTGTGGACCGAACACAAGATGGCCAGTGGGCTTTCATTGCCACAGAATCGGATAGGACCTATTTGGGTGATACACTGCCGAAACCGCAAATCATACCCTTTGAAAAAGCCAGTTCAAAAAAAGGGGTGTATGTAGAAGATATCCTGTCAAACCTCTCCATAGAACACTGATAGTCGGGGGTGTTTAATCTCTACACGGATGTATTCCATCCCAGTCCCCTTCTGTATCACATAACCGGAAACCGTAGCTTTGTTTTCATGAAAACACGCTTCCTCCTTCTCTTGCTTTTGGGTTTAAAGGTTATAGGTTCTGCCCAGGATAAACACTTCAAGCTGGTGTCCTACAATAGTCTCCGCTACAGCCCCAATAATATTGATGCGCGGCATCCGGATTTGCGACTGATCCTAAACGATCTGCAACCGGATATTTTATGTGTGCAGGAACTGTCTGGTCTGCCCTCTGCACAGATGTATATGGACAGCGTATTAAATGTGGATAGCACCACCTATTCGATGGCCGGTTTTGTGGATGGCAATGATCTGGATATTGCTCTGTATTATAAAATGGCTAAGTTTAGTTTTATCTCTACCACTGCCTATCCAACGGCTTTAAGGGCTATTTATCATTTCCAATTGAGCCCAATGGGAATACCTGACACCCTGCATGTGTTTAGTGTGCATCTGAAAGCCAGTAGCGGGTCAGCGAACCAGCAGACCCGTAAAGACGAGGTGGATGTACTTCGTCAGGTGACCGACCAGTTTGCTCCGGGCACGAATTTTATAGTTTGCGGGGACTTCAATATCTATGGAGCTAATGAGCCTGCCTACTCCCGCTTGGTGCAGGATACACCAGGCGATGAGGGTCATTTTGTGGATCAGTTCGCTATGCCGGGCACCTGGAACAATGCAATCTATGCTCCCTATCATACGCAGTCTCCCCGCACCACACAGTTCAATGGTGGGGCACATGGGGGTATGGATGATCGTTTTGACATGATCTTAATGTCAGAGGCTTTGGATGATACCTTGGGATTACATTATGTACAGGGATCTATGTATGCCTATGGTAATGATGGGCTGCATTATAATAATGCGATCAATGCGGCTCCGACCAATACAGCCGTAGGGCAAACCCTGGCTGATGCACTTCATTATGCCTCGGATCATATTCCGGTGGTGGCTGAGTTTGGGTATAAGATGTCCAATAATACCAGTCGCACGATGTATGTGTTGAAGGATGTGGAAGTGTTTAATACTACCGAAGGGGTGATGATTTATAATCCACAAAACAAAAAGCTGTCTATCGTTTGCTTTGACCTGGATGGACGAAAACTACTGGACTTTCAATGTTCAGGTACAGAGACCCTTCGGATGCCGGGAGCCGGACTCGCGGTGATAAAGGTGTGTTCTGAGGGTGCTATTCTTAACACAATAGTTATTCGTTGAGGAAAGGCTACATTATCATAATCAATATTATAAATCAAAAGTGGTTACGAAGAATCCTTAAACTTCATTCACAGACTTTCACTTGTCAACATAATAAATACCTTTTAATGAATATATTTGTCTTAATATCATCAAGATGATTTAGATAGTCGGCTATCCACTATAAGCTAGCTGATAAGTTTATTCACCCCTTTTTTAAAAAACATTGTATAAGAAGAAACATTGAAATTCTTAATGAATGCTGGAGGTGTTTACCTCCGGGTCTTTTTAAAATGATCAATTATTAATCTCAGGGTCTGTATGACCCTCTAATTATAAGAATATGATTAGAAATTTTGTTTTGAATAATTATTTACAACCGGCTGATGTCATTATAGTGGGCAAGAACGGATGGAATGTTCTGGACCACTACGTTGTGTATATGGGTGAGCAAAACGGAGAGATGTTCTTTAGCGTTAACCTGATGAATAAGGGTGTCCTGTTATTGTCGGAACAAGATCTGCACCAATATACCAGGCGCTTTACTCCTAAGGCTATAAACAGGTTTCATGGAAGCTATATGGATAGGATACAAGCTCTAAGTAGAGCTAACTCCAAGATTGGGGAAAGCTACAGTTTGATGAATTTCAACTGTGAGCATTTTGCCAATTTTGTGCAGTTTGGAGTATCTCAAAGCCAACAGGTGTCGAATGTTGTGGGAGGGGCCTTCCTTGCCCTTTTGACTGTTGGTTTGTTTTCACGCAGCGAGTAAAGAGCTGGCTTGAATTGTTTAGAATTTAAAGGGGCGTTATGCCCCTTTTTTGTTTTTGTATAAGTGGGCATGTCCTTGCTGCGCAGGACCGGGCTTTCCGCTATTACTCCGCACCGCTTGGAGCGGTTTACGGGGTAGCCACTGCAATCCCTCATGCGGATTAGAATTAATCTTCTTTTAATGGTTTTCAGGTAGAATAGAAGCTTAAAGTTCTATTTACGGTAGTGGGGCGTGTGTGAGTACATTCGATAAAGGGCAGTTATCCCGCCTTTTCAAGCAAGGCATTCAGGGCATGGAGTCGGGAATATCGGGAACGGATATTCCCGCACCTATCATTAATGATAGGTCGCCAAACGCTTATGACATTGATTTTACTTCAAAATCCATCAAACAGCAACAAGAAACAGACCTTAATCTTTCTCATGTGGAGGGCGGCCTTGAAAATGCCGGGCGCATCGAAACCGCTCTTTCTATTGCCCTGGATAATGATGGGGAACAGCGCAAAGAGAAAGAAAAACAAAAAAGGCTTGATATATTAATTCAGTTGGAACAATTACGAATAGCGCTGATGGAGCGCATTACCGAGTTGCAAGAAGAAATTGATCAACTGTTAGAATTACGTGACAGGGTAAGTCAGCGCCTGGAAGCATTGCAGCAATGCTTGAATGATGGCCGTAAAAATGGCCGCTTTGAAATCAGTGATCCGTTAGTTGCGAAGGCTATTCGGGAATGGGAGCAGGCGCATGGCCGCTCCTGGAACCCGGAAGCTGAAGATGCTCCTGAAATACTGCTCTCCATAATGAAAGACCATCAAAACCAATATGATGATCTTTCTGTACAATTGTTCTCCAAAAAGCAGGAGCAAGAACGCCTGATACAGGAACTCAACGAATTGGATGAAAAGCTGGCGCAAGAGGAAATCAGCCCTTCCGAACTTGAAAGAACCAGCAAATTTTTAACTATATCCGTACCGGAAAAACGACAAGTGGAAAACAAAATGGCCGAGAAATCGGCCACTTTGCAGGTTATTGAGTTGGGCTCGGCTCCAAAACTTCGCTAAGGTTGAGCAATATGCGTGAGATAGGCCTCTTTAATAGCTGTTGTCATAGTCAGTCCATAATCGCTGCCATCTCCCAAAACCCCATCGACTAATTGACCTTCAGCAAACAGGTAAACCGCAGTACGTGCACCTTCACTGCGCTCAATAAATAAGACCATGATCTTTGTGCGCCCTGCCCTAATATGATCCCCGATAATATCCAACACCAAATTTTCATAGTATGTGTTGCCACTATTGACCGTTGCAACTATGACCAGCTTATCTTTTGCATAAGCTTTGGCCGTAATTGCGATCTGTTCATCTGAATAGTTATTTCCACGCAGATCGTAGTTTTCAACTTCAGGTTTTTGAGCAGATACTGCAGATGCGGATGTTATAAGCCAAACCAAAAGAAGGCTTCTGTAGATGTGTGAAATCATACTTGAGGCATTTGTGCCACAAAAATACAAAAAGAGGCATTTATGCCGTAATTTTTAAATCAAGGATTTTCGTCTTTGGTTGAATGGATGCAGAGGCACTGTACAAAGCACGAATTGAGGCTATAGCCTCGCGGATCAAGGAATTGCGTAAAGCTGCAGGATATACCAGTTATGAAAGTTTCGCTTTGAAGTTTGACCTAGATCGAAAACATTACTGGAGGATGGAAAGCGGCCAGAATATCAGCATGAAAAGCCTGTTTAGGCTATTAGACATACATAAGATAACGGTTCAAGAGTTCTTTAAAGATATCAGTCTACCTCCCGAAAAGTAAGATTTAACTTTGTTTGAATGGAAGATCCCTTTGAAAAGTTTAAAGTCAAAGAATACCAGCTGCGTGGAGAAATTATTTCCAAATTTATTCACCTAGAAGGTAAGTTTGATCAGGTATTTACTAATCTCATATTTCAAAAAGAGCTTCGTGGCTTCGGCTATGCCTTGTTGAGTAAAATCAGTATGCTTCATAAGGTCAAGTTATTCAATGAACCTTTACTATTTATGAATAATAAGTTGGGCTTAGGTGATAAACAACTTACTAAAAAGATAGATGCATGTAGAGAGTTTAGGAACAAGATGGCTCATGATCAAATTGGAGAAGCTCATTGGGATAAGGATGGAAATTACGTCCAATTTGGGGTTCTAAAAGGAGATTTAAAATCTTACTTAAAGCATGAGAAAGAAGATGTGCAACAGTACACGGATGATGTGAAGTTCTGTATTGAAAAGCTTTGGGAAGGTGAAGATTATTTGAGAGAATTTAAATATGATCCTAAATCCATCATGAGTATATTTATGGAAGAACGAGAGTATATTTCCAATAAGCATTTAAAGTAGGGCTTATTTTAATTTAGGAACTTCGAAGCCATACTACGTTTTTAAATCTTGATTTTTTCCCCTTTTCATGATGTGATCTCCAGGCATGTGGCAAAATCCACGTGTGGGGACTGCAAACCTCACTTCAAGATTACGGTGGCCTGACGGACTTGGGCACACTGGCACTTCCTTATGATCAATCCGGTTTTGGCCGGATGGAATGGAAATGTCCAGGGCTTTGCCTAAATACCGTTCTCCCCTTCCCGTGGTCGGGGGCTTTGCAGCATCCGGCTCATTAGCCGCTTCCCCTTTTAAATTATTGAATTCAATTTCGCATGGAGTGGGTGCATTTCCCTGCGAAGGGGCGTGCCTCTTTCCCAATTTCTCCCCACACAAAAAAAGGAATGGAGGCGCGCCTCACCCTTTTTAAACCCATGATGGCAGTAAATAACAATAATTGCTATTTTTCGTTATCTGTGGTATCTTTGAAGAAGAGAAAGGATAGTATTATGAACGTATCACTGACCCCGCATTTTGATGATTTTATCAATGAAAAGATAAAATCTGGACAATATCACTCGGCAAGTGAGGTTGTACGCGCTGCCCTGCGCTTGCTTGAACAGCAGGAAGAATTAAAGCAGGCCCGTATTGATATTTTACGCCAGGAAATTCAAAAGGGTATCGATAGCCCCACTCGTGAATGGAACATGGCCGGGTTCCTGGAAAACGCACAAAAAAGAGCCGGAATAAATACGAAGGATTAAGCTTTATGCCCCAGGTACTCATTTCCATACAGGCCGAAGAGGACTTGTATGCGATTTGGCATTACATCGCCATTGATCAACAAAGCCCTTTGAATGCCAATCGCTTTATAGCCAGGTTTGATAACACCTTTAAATCCCTGGCGCAAACGCCCCTGGTCGGCACATCCAAAGACATCTACAGCAAAGGTCTTTACCAATTTCCTTTCGGTGATTACCTGATCTTCTATTTTGTCCGCGACAACGGTATTGAAATTGTCCGGGTGCTCCACGGTGCAAGATACCTACCAGATCTTTTCTGACATCCCCTGTAATTCTCTATTCCCCCACTTAAAGGACACTCCTTTGGTTGACCTATCGCTTATGCTAACAGCTAGGCGCTTGCCATTGCCAAACAATGCTCCGCTATTTGGCGGATTCCTATTTGGCTGGCTCTCGCCTGGCTGTTTTCGCAGCGCTCACTATCAACCACAGATAAGGAGTGCCTTACATGAAAGACTTAACCGAAAATCTCAAATTTGTCATACAGGATTATCCAGATACCATTCGTGCGGTTGTCGCACAGGAGGCTATGGAATACAATAACCCGGCAGACTTTTTCAGTGATTTACTTCAATGGGGATGTCAAAGTGGAATGGTCAGTAGGCTTATTTACTACACTGATACCCGCGCTTTCTATGATAAGTATTACCATGAAATTGAGGGTTTACGCTATGAGCTTGAAGAAAGCATGGGTGAACGACTTCAGCCACAAGGCGATCTTAAAAATTGGTATGCCTGGATGGGCTTTGAAGAAACCGCCCGTGTTCTGGCTGATGAGCTGAATTTTTAGGTATAATGCCATTCTGACTTCCGAGCTAAAATAAATCTGTAGTAAGCTTACCTCTGTGTTTATTATTCAAAAACTGATTATTCTTGACAACATCATTTTCTATAATGTAAAATCTGTTTCAATCTTAAATATTGACACTTGATATGAAGAAAGTAAGTGCCTCATGGCTTTTGGAGATTATAAAGATTGGGAGGAAAAGGTTTCCCCAGAAGACAGGCTTTCTATAAGAGAAAGTATTATTCGAGATTTACATGGTATGGCCGATGAGAGGGAAAAGTCCCTATTATCTTGGCTTTTTGCAACCAATGCCCAAGCAGCCACATTCCAGGAAGTGGAACAATCAAAATTGGAAAAAAATCCAAAGTGGAGTTTTGAAGAGCACTTGGAGGATACCCGAAATTCTCAGATAGGAACGAACAGCTATCTGGCACGAGAGGAAATTGAGCTTTTACCCCTTTATGTTAAGGTTTAACATTTTTCAATTTAAATAAACTTGTGGTTATAGTTGGATCATGTGCTAGTGGACTATATTTTATGATCAGATCATTTGGAACCTTCTGTATTTCATCACAGCCCCATATCTCCGAGAAATTATCGCCCTGATATTTTTCATGTTTTAGAATTTTAAGAAGTTTCAATATGGATACTTTCATAAAATATTGTGATAACTCCCCTTTAAAAGGTTTTCCTTTGGGATATTTAGGGTCAACACCTATTTTCTCCATGGGCCTTGATACATACCACTCCTTTTGAGGATCACTTAAAATTTTCTCTACCGCTGCGTAGGATTCAGGAGATGAGGGGATACGGCCGCTATATATTCTAGGAAAAACTGAAGACGTGATGACCTTAATATCATTTTTGACCATGTTTTCATTAATGAGTGTATTCAAAATTTTTGAATTAATGTCATACCCTGCCAATATCAAGATAGCATCTGCATTTTCAATCTCTGTTTTTTTATCCTTGAGTTCGCTTTCAACCTTCTCCTCACTTGTAATTGCAATCGTGTTATGTAAGAAGCGACCTTTTTCCTGTAGCTTTTTTTCAAATGCATCCTTAGCCTCTCTTAAATACGCATGTTGGCCGTAAGAAGAAAAAATTGTACAAACTCTTATTTTTTGTGCCTGAATAGTCGGAAAAACGACCTTGCTTACATCCTCGGCAATATTATCGGCCTCATTGGTGGATTTTATGTAAAGCCTGAAGATACTATTTGATGTAGGGTCAATTTTAAAATTTTGTGATGCGACAACAGTACAAATTAAAATAGGCTTAACACTCAATTCACGCCCAACTTGCTTCTCATACTTTTGGACTAATTCATTAAAGCTGCCCCGATTTTTAGAAGCCAAATTATTGCAAACTAGGCTCATGGTAGAAATAAAATAACGTGTTCCAAGCCTGAGTTCCTCCCTTATAATCGAGGCCGCCTGTTTCTCACTGTTTTTGTGATCCCGTACTATAAATTCGACATCATCAATACCATATTTCTCCTGGTTGAACGCCTGATATAATCCGTCCAAACAATAATCCGTTTCCTTTCGATAATGGGCGTCCATATCGGATAATGGCACTAAAATAGCAATGCGGTGTTTCCGGGCTTCTAATGCGCCTATCTCCTTTGCTAGAGGTAGCACTTTCTTTAAGTCTTTGACAACATTATTTAGGTTGGTCACCATATAAGTAATTGATGTTAAATACCTAAAAAGTGGTCTCATGATATAGACCGCAAATACAGATATTATGAGGCCCCATAGTGCCACATTTGCAATAAGCATGTCGTGGAACTCTTCAGAAGTCC
Source organism: Owenweeksia sp. (assembly GCA_965212245.1). Taxonomy (GTDB): domain Bacteria; phylum Bacteroidota; class Bacteroidia; order Flavobacteriales; family Schleiferiaceae; genus CAKZNE01. The sequence continues at coordinate 1,763,755 of OZ243107.1, forward strand.
AACCTATTAAACTGAGAATGTAGATGATTAGGACGAGCACCAATGCAGAAATATGCATAAATCTACCAAGCTGTTGCAATTGGTCTCTTTTTTTCTCACCTGATGTTTTCATAGAGTAATCTTATTTTGATTAGTCTTGTGCCTCCTAACCTTTATTTCAGTGTTTACGATTATAAGGAATATTCTCGAATAGTTGATAGTTTATAATCAGAAGTCCAGTGCCTTATTAGTGCTCGTAAATTGAAATGAATTGATTCTTGAGATTCGTATCCGTCCATATTAGTTTTCAGAAGCGATTTTGACATACGTGTGTATCAATTTCTTGACAAAACCCTAAAAAAGTTATTAGTACCCGGCCTTACAAGGGTAACCTTGAAGGGGGGACCTGTAGGGAAACAAAAAGTAGGGTTTGGGAAAAATTTGGCCGATACACACCCCTTGCTAAATATCACCGAGACTCCAGATGGTCTGAATACCATAACCGCTCCCGAAACATACCATGATAGGAATTAATTCCTTTTTTCTTGACAGTTAGTCCATAGCCCCTTTATGGCTTTTGACCTCATTTAGAACAAAACAGGAACTATTATAAAGGAGTAAATCATGAGTGAGATCAATAAAGTCATACTGACTGGGCGTTTAGGCGGTGAACCACGCATCTATGAAGGTAAAAAGGATAACCAGCTTTTTGCCGTGTTTTCCCTGGCGACACAGGAGAGTTATAAGGACAAAAATGATGAGTGGCAGCAAAAAGATACGATCTGGCACAACAACATCTTTGTCTTTAACCCTAAACTCGTTGAACTGAGCAAAACCTTCAATAAGGGTGCTTTGCTAAAGATTACCGGTTCCCTGAATTACAAGAAATTTTCATCCCGGATTAAGGGCAAAACCGTCAAAAAAGATGAAGTCAGTATCCTGGTACACACCATAAATACCGATCCTGAAAACAACCAGGGCCATGATGATCAGGCCGCACCTTCCCAATAATCAGCTTAAGAAAGAGACTGCGTAATGAAAAACTATATGTACTATGGCGAAATAGTGGCCCGGATTTCAGCACTCCTGCATGGAAATCCAAAACAAACCCCCGATCTGCAATCAACCATTCATAAAGAAGAGGATGAAACCTATACCCTGCACAGCCTCTGTGCAGAAGCCGGGCGGGTTTTCGAAATGGCCGAAGATCTGTGTGAGGAATATTTTATCGACTGGCATATTGCTGTGGATGAATACGCCACAAGGATCAGGGACACCCTGCTAAAAGGCGAAAGCCTGGGAATGATTGATCTCTATATTTTATGTGCCAGGGCCATCGAAGAACCCTACCTCAAACTCTGTTTGGTAAAATAGGGAGCAAGCCCCCTCACCCTGTCAAATCGAAAGCCCCTTTGCTGATGAAAAAAATGCGGGCGGCCAGCCGTCCTATTTTTTGCACATCAAAGGAGCCAAGCCCTGCAAGCAGGGTTTCTGAAGATTGGACAGGGCACACCCCCTTTTAAAGATGCATCCACGGGATTTATGGCGAACCCACTACGCTGGCGCGTAGCAAGATCGTCATAAACCCCCTTTCTCAAAAGGGAAAACTTAAACCAACTGAAAAGGAAGAAAACCATGTCTAAAGACAATCAAGTAACACTTACAGGTAACACCGGAGCAGAGGCCAAAAAGTTAGAAGGAAGAACCACAGGGAAACAATTTTTAGCCCTCACATTGTACACAAGAGACAGCTACAAAGATGAAAATGATCAGTGGCAGCAACTACCCTCCGTCATGCATAACATTTTGGCCTTTAACCCTTGGGTGATAGCAGACCTTTTAGCTTATAAAGCCGGAGCACGGTTAAAGATTACCGGCAAAATCAGCTACACACCCTTTGATGTTGTTTCAGAAGATGGCGAGATCGTAAAAAAATACGAAGCCACCATTATCGCTGAAAAAGTAGAAAGTGCTGCACTTTATAAAAAGAGCAAAGACCCTGCAACACCTTCAGAAACCACAAACCCAAATACAGACCAAACTTCATCTGTATTCGCTTAAACACAAAAGAGGAAGGGGAGAGGCTTTGCTTCCCCTTCCTCTCCATAAACAGATAAAGGAGGATCACATGCAGTTTGATGTCATTGATAAAACCGTAGAACTCGAAGCCATCAAAAAAGAATACGGGCCGCGCTATTACCTGAATGAAAAAGCCCATCAAAAAGCAGCCGAATTGTGGGGTGCGCCCTGTAATGATTGCGGGGTATTTGCAAATATTGATACGGAAATCATTTACGAACGCGGAATGTACAGGGCAGAAATCCATTTCAGCCCCACCACAAAAAAATACTGGCTGATTGGCCTGTCCGCTTCTACTGCCACAGGTGGTTACGGCTATTACCCCTCAGCGTGGGACAGACAGGCTTTTACCTCTTACCATGATGCACGGCTATACGGAGTTTTTAAACTTCAGGGCTATTTCTCCGAAGCATCCAAAAATGCAACACCAAGCCAGTTACAGGAGTTAAAACGCCTTATTGCCCATCTGGAAGCCGAAAAAAACCCGCAAATTGACCTTTTCGACACAGGAGTACCCCAACCTTGACCAACCATTTTAATGAACTCTCCAAACAGCTGAACAGCTTAGGTCATAGATATGACCGGGGGAAAGTGTTTAATGACTTTTTGATCCTGTGTATCTGCACCTTTCATCACATTAATATTCAGAGCCGCCTCACCGAAAAGGACGAAACCAACGAGAAAATCTACATGGACACTATTCAGGCATACAAAAAAGAGGACTTAGATGTCTTTTCACAGATGCTGGCCACCCTTCAACTCAATGTATTGGATAATCCCTATTTCGATATTCTGGGCGAATACTTTATGCAGGAAATCACCAAAGGCCAAAACGGGCAGTATTTTACACCCGAAGATATTTGTGAATTCATGGCCCTTTTACAATTCGCTAAAAAAGAAACCGTGCAAGGCCAGCGGGTATTAGACCCGGCCTGTGGCTCAGGGCGTATGTTATTGGCCTTTGCCCGGCACAAGCCCGACAACTATTTCTATGGGGCCGATAATACCATTACCTGCGCACGCATGGCCGCCCTTAATTTCTTTCTCAATGGACTAAGGGGAGAAGTGGCCTGGATGGATAGCCTGAAAATGGAATTCTATGGCGGCTGGCGTATCAATATGAGTGGTATTGGCATTCTCCCCATCGAAAAGGAACAATCCGTCATCTGGAACAAGCCACCCGAACCTAAGACTCCAGCCTCCAGACCAGCCGAATCAGGGCAAGGCTCACAACTTACCTTTTTCTAGCACTCATAACATAAGGGACACACTATGAAGGTCAAAGAATTAATAGCACATTTTAATAAACATTACCATCCGGATGACGAACTCGCTTATATAGCCTGGGACAGGGAGGATATCATCTCAAGAGCCAAGCAACACGGCATGAAGATAGACAACTCAAAAGCAGAGCAAATCCTGCGCGAGATAGATCTGTCCTACCACGCAGAATTCGGCCTCACATGGGATGCCATTGATAGCTATTTTAAAACCTCTAAAGAAGGCCCCAGGTAGATCAAAAGATATGAAAACAACATATAGGAAGATTTGCAAAAACTGGATCTTTGAGCCAGCATATTTTTAAAATGACGATACATAAATCATGACCCTCGGATGATCCATTCGGGGGTTCTTTTTGACTTTAGAGCAAGCAATTGTTAGGAATGATTTCCTTTCTCTTTTTACTACAGACATCACGTCTTGGAGGGTTATGCTAAACCCATTCTCTGGTCAATTAATATCAATCATGAAGAAGCATCTCGTAAAATGAAATAGTTCGAAGATATACAACATACAAAGGAGGCTAGACTTAATAATAAGAGCTTTGCCCTGTAAATTGATTAGTAGTGATAGTGCTGATATTGTCTTTTAATACCTCCAGAGCTCTAGGGGATATGCTATCGAAATTATCTTCAAATAGCAGATTGGAAAAACTCTGATAAATTTTAAAACCTTCTCGAAGTTGAAAGCTTACTATTTTTTCTAATGAATGCTTTTCATCATAAATCAAGTCAGTATATTCTATGCTAATTTTGGCATAGAATAATACTTTACTCAACGGTTCAGAATCTATAGTGTTAATCCCCAACTCTAAAGGAATGGTCATAATTCCTGTTTTACGTAACCTAATATCACTGAAAAATAATTTATCTAAGGGTTCATAAATCGTATTTTCTTTTATTTTTCTGTCAACTATAATGTTGTGATGCTTTTTATACTTAACAGTAAGTTCCTTGAAAGTAATGGGCCGATTTAGAAAAAAAACTATAGAATCTTCATTAGAACGTCCGAGTCCAAAAAATTTATCAGGTAGATAGCATTTAATCTCAACGGTATCTATAGATGCTACATTTGTGCCTAAATTTTGTAAGTTTAGATTTAGTAACCACCTATTCTGCTCCGACTTAATTCTGCTTGTATTAGCAATAATTATATCACAAATATCTCTGGCTTGCTTAATATTTAACTCTGCCTTAAAAGCTTCAAAAGTATCCTGTTGAATTTTTGTTTGGTGCCTCGTCTCTTTAAGGCCTAAATGACTAACTATCGCGCTGGCCAAAGATATCAACACAGCAACGAGAGATATCACTATGGCAAATTTATTATTCCCGTTTCTCTTTTTTTTCTTTTTCAATGGTAATGGCTTAAGGAAGATGCTTTAAGGCACATCAACAAATATACATTCTACAATTATAAAAATATAAGTTTAAGCCTCTGTGACACAGAAACCCTCCGTTTTCGCCAGCTATACAATAATTATAGTGGTGGAGGCTATTCGGATTGGTATTTACCATCTATTAGAGAACTTGTTTTATTATCCGCACAGGATGTTATGATCGACTTAATTCTGGATAATGATGGAAATCCAAGCACGATTGGTTTTGTTCAAGAAAAAACTGGATCAACTCCTTCCTGTAACTATTTCAGTTCAACACAACATAATTCCACTTCTGCAAAGGGGTTTAGTTTTGCTATTGACTTTACTAGTAATCTAGGTAAGGCTGATTCCCATCGTGTGCGGGCACTTCGTTCATTCTGATAGAGTCTAAACCTTATTTCTAAATCTAATCTTTTATAGTATTAACATTCAATAATTGTCAAAGCCTATCCATTAAAGTAAAATAACAGGCGTGTCAGCAGAAGAATCGGCCAACCATTTAAATGTAATTACTATTTACGGATTGTTATGTCTGGACAGTTGGAAGCGCTTGCTTTAGTTTGATAAAACCCTATGGAAATCATACTTTTCGGTCACAATAAATTGAAAATAGATTTGGACGACCAAGGAAAAATTGAAAGGCTCCTAGAGTTATCACAATTACTATTGCATCCATTTGGTTATACCATTAATCAACTTGCTGATAAACTTGGTGTTTCGAGCCGTACAGCGTATAGGTACATAGAGTCATTTAAGAAAGCAGGTTTACTTGTGGACTCCACTAACGGTCGTTTCAAATTGATGAAGTCCAGTCGATCTGATTTTTCTTTGGCTGATCTGATACACATTAGCCAAGATGAATTTGACCTTATCAATGATGTTGTCAATTATTTTGACGATGAACAAAGTAATCCTGAATTATTTAAAAAGCTTAGTCATCTCCTAAGTAACAATACCTCTAATTACAAATTCATCAACAAAAGAAAGTCTGGCGTTGTAGCTGAAATAAGAAGGGCAATAGACCTAAAAGTCCAAATTATCTTACATGATTATCAGTCATCACGAGCTAGCTCTCCGGCTGAACGGTGTGTTGAGCCAATAAAGATTATTGACGAACTGAATTACGTATGGTGCTATGAAATCGAATCTCAAAAGACCAAACTATTTAAGATACAACGTATGCGTTCTGTGGAACTCACCCACATACCTTTCAAGTTTTCATCGATACATCGACCATATGAAATAGATCATTTTAGAATCAGCGGTAACAGATCGTTTGAGGTTAGTTTCAGTATGACTCAACTTGCTTACAACTTAATGATTGAGGAATTTCCTAGGACAAAAGCATCAATCATAAAACAGAACAATACGTATATCTACCAAGAAAAAGTTTGTGGATACACAGGTGTTGGTAGGTTCCTGTTGGGTATGATAGGGGAAATAAAAGATGTTCAACCGACAGATTTAATCAATTTCTTAAATGAAAAGCTGAGAAAAGGTTTTGATTGACGGATATTGACAATATATTTCTTCACTTTTGTCAAAACTAGAACTCATGCCGGGACTTGCTGGTCTTTTTGATAGGTTAAATTTGAATTCAGAAAATGGCTTGTTTACATTATCTGATATCAAATCCAATCGCTCCCCATTTCCGTTCCGCATTTCTCATGTCTTGAAAGATGTTCTGCAACCAAGTGCAATATTAGGCTTGTATCAAGGCGAACCATCACAAAAAAGAACGTTCAAGCCGGTAAATAACCCTTTGGTTCTTTTCTTTGACAACCCCTCCGAGCAAAAGAGGGCGGTGTTAGCGCGCCAGTGCTTTAGTTTCAGTCAGGCTAATGCCGTTATAATTACGAATGCAGATGGTGCTCCAGAGATTTTTCACGGTTACAATTTTTCAGGAAATTCCAGGGATTTTTTACAACAGCTTAATGCGGATATTGATCTTTTTTCACTTGAGAAGTTGGCCTCAGGGGAGACTTGGAATATTCTCTATGATGATTACTACAAAGACGTCAGAAAGGTAGATCGGTGGTTGTTGAACAATGTTGTGGATGCAAGAAGGCTTTTGGTGTCTACAGATGTTGGTAACTTACCTTATACGATAGCAAATAGACTAATTGGAAGATTGTTGTTTGTCAGATATCTGATTGACAGAAATGTTCAATTTAGGGATCAGAACTTTATAGTTGGTGGAGATAAAATTGAAAAAGCAAACTCTCTTAATGGACTCCTTTTAGATAAAAGTGGACTTTACTCATTCTTTGAGTATATCACTGACAAGTTTGAAGGAGACCTATTTCCTATTCAGACTCGCAAGGACATTAATCACAAAAATGAATTGGAATATGTTAATGATAATCATTTAAATATACTCAATAGCCTTTTTAGCTGCTCAAATTTCTTTGTTGGCCAAAATGTAAAGGGATATTCCGTTCAGCCTTCATTGTTTGATGTTTATGATTTCGAGGTTATCCCGGTAGAATTGATTAGTAATATATATGAAAATTTTCTGGGCAATACTGAGAACGAGGAAAATGAAAGGAAGGCGTTGAGGTCATTTGAGTCCCAATCACGGCAATCTGAGATAAAGGCATATTATACTCCACCATACATGGTTGACTATGTATTATCTCAAACTGTCGATAAAAAGTTGCAAAACGATGACAATGGTGGATCTGCAGTAGTTCTTGACCCATCTTGTGGTTCTGGAATTTTCTTGGTTGAAACTGTTCGGAAACTTATACAACATCACCTTGACGGTAAAGGGGGAGCTTCCGATACAACAATCTCAAATCATGAACTATGGGATATCGTTAGGGATAATATATATGGAATCGATATTGATGATGAGGCCATTGAAATCACTATCTTTTCTCTCTATATTACTCTTTTAGATTATAGAACACCGATTGAAATAGAGAACTTTAAATTTCAGACCTTAAAGGGGACAAATCTTTTTAATGGGTTGGAAAATGACTTTTTTAATATAGAATCACAATTTCAGAAGCCTTTTGATAAAGTAAATTTTGATTTCATAATAGGAAATCCACCGTGGGGGAAAGTCAGTATCTCTACATACAAAGACTACATTGGAAGTCTAGACAGAAGTGCTTTCCCGGTTATAGGTAATCAAGAGATATCTCAGGCATTTCTTATCCGTGTAAAAGATTTTATGAGGATAAATACTCAGGCTATGTTAATTGTAACTGGTAAAGTTCTGTACAATACAGAGGTTACAAAACAGTGGCGACAATGGTTTCTTACTTTTTATGAACTTATTCAGGTTACTGAGCTGTCACCAGTAAACAATAAGGTAACCGGAGGCCCTGAAATATTTGAAGGTGCAAAGCAATCCCCGGCAATTCTTCATTTTAAAACTATAACTGACAGCAATTTTGATTATAGTAATAAGATTAAGCATATAACTTTTAGACCCAACAATAATTTTCTTCAATTTAAGGCTATAACAGTTAATAGAAAGGATATAAAATATGTCCCTCAGAAAAGTTTTATAGAATCTAGAGGTGGTAATGATTGGCTTTGGAAAATCCTTGTTCACGGATCATTTTTCGATTTTGATTTTATCAAAAGGCTTAAAGATAAACACATTCCTCTTTATAAATTACTGGAAATTAATGAGTTTGCATATAATGGTGGCTTGAAATATAAAGATGGAGATAAACGTTGTGATGCTGATGAAATATTAGATTTTGATTTCTTAGAATTACAAAGCAGGAAGGAGTTCAAGCAATTTGATATTAAACCGTCACTTACTCTAAGAAAACAATTAAAGAAGCTTAGAAATTCTGATAGGCCTGAAGACTTGTATGTTGGCTATGTGCCTAATGCAAAGTACTTTAAAAGATTTAAGCTGCTTTGTAAAAAAGGATTAGAAGTAAGGGATGATTTTAAAGGTGTTGCTGCTATTAGTGCTGGGCCATTAGCGTTTCCTTCATCAGTTATGGCTATTATTCCCGAGGGTGAAACTCCTACGAATGAACAAATAAATATACTCTGGAATGTTTCTGGCCTATTTAACTCTACTCTTTTTTCTTATTATGTGTTTTGTACAAGTAGTTCGGCAGGAATAGATCGGACCAGAATTTATTTTGACGAATTCTTGAATTTCCCAATTGTTTTAGACGACCGAATCGGTAAACAGGCTAGAAGAATACAGACCTTTATAACTGAAAACAGTGACTTTATGATAAGTCCAGATTACCAGGAGGCATTGAACGAAGAGTTTCAGAAGCTTAATGCTTTAGTAAATGAGGCATATGGGCTATCTTGTATTGAACAGTCTTTAATTGACTACGCTATTAAAGTTGCAATTCCTTCGTTTCGTAGGGTTAGTGATCCGATCAATAGTTTAAGAGGGCCGGTTAAAAAGAAACATTTTGGTTGTTACCTGCAGAAATATGCCAATGTATTTGTTAAACACTTTTCTGAAGTTGGACCCTTTAAACTAGAAGCTAGTGTTTCTTTTGGTAATCATTTTGCTATTTCATTGTTCAAATTTTCGAAGAGTGGTGATAGTTATGTTGAGCATATTGAGTCAACATCTGATCTTTTGAATAGTGTAGGCTCCTTAACCATTTCTAAAATATCTAGAGGTATCTACCTAAATAGTGACTTAAGAGGGTTTGGAAAGGATTTCTTCTATATTATTAAGCCTGTGGCTTTCAAGTACTGGCATGAGGCTCTTGCTCATGAGGATTTGGCTGAGGTTGTTAAGGCAATTAATCAAGCGCATTAATGGAGGGGATAGAGAACTTTATTTACACTGAGTCCCTTCAGAAGCAGTATCTTAAAAAGATATCCGACTTAATATTTTATTGCTATAATAAACTAATTGAGGGCGAGAAAAAATACTCAATCTCGGATATAAAAAAGAAAATGATCGCATTGGGCCACAATCCGAAAAAGCTGCCTCTTGAGGATTATTTAACTTATGACTTTGTAAACAATCAACTAGTTCCTAATCGAAGAAGTTTTCAATTAGACTATACATCAATTACACCCCAAGTTGGAGAAACTGACTCTAATATCGAAATTGGCAAAATTGACATTAAATATACCGACCTTGAGCATGATTCTTATTTAGCTATGGAGTGTAAGAGGCTTGACGGAAATTCTATGAAAACAAGTCTTTATGTTTCCCAGGGAGTTAAGAGATTTGCTAGTAAACAGTATTATCCAGAAGTGGATCAATCCTATGCTGGAATGATTGGCTATTTGGAAAAGCCGGGTTTAGATCCTCATTTAATTTCTAGTAAGATTAATCAAATACTCAAGAGCCACAAGGATATTTCAACGAGCAAATTTCTTACCTTGAATACTACCTTTCCAAATAGTTACTTTGATTCCGCCCATTGCATTAATAATAGGCACATTATTAACATTGGTCATTTTTGGTTGGATTATTCAAGTCTGATTGTGGAGTAAGATGTTGAAAGTGGAAACGCATTCCTTTATTCACATAGCCTTTTCAGGCCAGCGTCTGAAATCTGTTTTGTGTCAAATTCCTGAAGATCCAAATTATTTATTCAAAACCATATTAGATTATGGTTTGATAAATTTAAGAACTATGCATTAATTGAGGCGGTTTGTAATAAATTTTACTGTACCACAAAAAATTCGGAGACAAATTGTTTTAATTGCAATTAATGTTTGAAATCAATCATTTAGGATGTTGGGAGATATTCTTTCGAATCCCTCCGTCTCCGTCAATTCTAAAAGAGAGAAAAGTGGTGATCGCGCAGGGATTCGAACCCTGGACCTACTGATTACATCCCACTACAGTTTTCACTGCCCTTTACAGGTTTGTGGTCTGGACTATCCCATAGCCTTGGCATTATTGCTTTAGGCTGGCACCGTCTAGTCTCTACACCTTCCCGAGACCGGGCTTGGCTCGGGATTGCCATTTTACAGGGTTCCCCGAATTTGATGCCTTTTCAATTATACGTTTCCGAATAATGCTCCCATTACAAAAGTCAGTTGCTCTACCAGCTGAGCTACGCGATCACACCTCTATTAAGTAGGGCAACAACTTGATAATGCAATCAGGAAGAAAACGCAAGCCCCCTGCAGTTTTTTTTGTGTTTTTGCCGTTAGATAATTTCTTGACATCTAGCTATAGGAATACTATCCTATCACCACGTATTTAATATGGAGTAAAAGAATGTATAACCAGAGTAAGCCACCAAATACTGACACTATTATCTTAGCGGAGTGCTACACACCTGTTCAGGCGGCTAAAGAAATAGGCAAAGCTCCAGGTACCTTGCAAAACTGGCGTACCATAGGTATAGGTCCAAGGTTTTTAAAAGATAAACGAAACGTCTATTATCCAAAAGCTGAGATAGAAAGATACAAGAAGGAGCGCCTGAAGATATATTCCTCAACTACGGAATGGAAGGTCGATCAGACCAGCCATCTTTGACTGTATCTAAACCGTATAAACCTGACCAAGGCCCTTACCCCTTAAAGAGGGCCTTTTTATTGAGCGCTTCGAACTTCATAAAAACCTGTAAAAAACACCTTCTGACCTATTTACGACCTGGAAATATTCGATAATCTCTTCCAACAGGCAAGCTCTTGTGAATAAACCGGAATTTTTCAAAGTTTTTGCTTGACCTTTTGATTAAAAGTTGTGAAAATATGGGGTAACACGTGAGGTCAACAGATAACGTAAGCCCATTTATACAACTATTTCAATAGTTTACAAAAACGCCTATCTCCTGTAGGCTCACGCTAGTAAATTCAGCATAACAGAATTTGCGACCTATTTACGACACGAAACAGAGCACGAAAAATGAGGAGATTTCATTTGCCAAAAAGAATACCAAGCCCTTTAAATATCCGACAAATAGAGGCTATGAAAACTGACCAAGTGTTATGGGACGCTTTAATACCGGGCCTTCATATTCGAGCCGGAAAAAGGACAAAGTCCTTCCTGTATTATTATAAAGCGTTAAGTGGAAAAGAACGCAGGCCTAAGATTGGTAATTATGGTGTGCTTACTATTCAAGATGCTCGTGAAATTGCGAGAACCTGGGCATTAGATATAGCTAATGGTGGTGACCCTATGCTTGATAAAAACAACCTTCGGAAAGCCGGGCCACCAAAAACCCTTAAAGATTTAAAGCAACGATGGGATGAAGAGTTGGAAAAAGCGCAGAAGGTAAGAGAGGCTATTCTAAAGAATGCTCAAACAGAGATCAGCCGGATAAGCAGGCTTCCCAATAAGAAGAAAAGACGTAAGCCATTAGGGGAGCTAAAGCCTAGTACTATCAATGCCTATAAGCTGGCTTGGAAATACCTGATCAAAAAATTTGGAGACTCTTATGAGTTAGATTGCTTCACCACAGAGCAGCTTGATGAATGGATGGACGAATTGGCTGTCAGTCATGGGGTAACTACCGCTAACCGCACTATGGCCCATTTTTCCGGACTGATAGGGTGGGCTATGGATTGGAGAATGCGGGATAGATCACTTGGCAATCCGGCCCAAGGGGTGGGGAGATTTGAAGAATTTCCCAGGCGTAGGATTATCAGGCCCGAAGAAGGACCACGCTTTAAAGCTGCATTAAATAAATGGCTGGTTTCCGAAGATCCCGGAGAACGAAAAATAGCCAGGCTGTTTGTGCTTTGTTTATATAACTCCAACCGTAGAAGTGAATTCTTAAATGCCCGCTTATCCTGGATGGATTGGGATACAGGCAAACTGCTACTACCAGATAGCAAAATTGATCAAGTGGAGATTATATTGGGAGAGCAGTGTCTTGAGGTTCTGATTGCAAGATATGAAGAATGGGAAAAGGAAGGCGCAAACCCTGATCATGACTGGGTTATCCCAGGGCGTTACCCTAATCGACCTTTGAAAGAGCCAAAAAAACTTTGGAAAGCATTCCTTAAAGAAGCAGGAGTGGAAGGTTTCAATCTTCATGATCTGCGGAGAAGCTTTGCCTCAATAGGATTAAGCAGCTTATCTTTTGGTTTGGATCATATGGGGCAAATCATGAAGCATAAAAACCCGCAAACTACTAAGCGGTATGCTTATATGATGGACCATGCTCAACGAGCCATTCTTAACAAAACTGGCGAGCAAATAACGGGCCTTTTAAATGGACGGCATCATTATATTAACCAAAAAGTACCCAGTAGCATAAGAGAAGAGAGAGCCCAGATCAGGAGAAATGCAAATTATCTTTAAATAGTGGCTATCTGTATCGGTCTGGATTTCATACATACTATACTATGAACTTTTTGATTAAGGAGATAGTCTTAATTTTTAAGAACTAGTTTTAGATAATAGGATGTTTTCTTTATTTTGGCCCTATAGTCTATCTTCAACAATTTGCATTATGATTAGAAGAACTGATAACATCTTTAAGTTTAAAAGGTGGTTCTTAGGGAAATATGGCAGCAACCCCAAAATAATGGGATTTCTCTTTTTGAGTGGTTATAGACTTAGAGCTATTCATTACTTGTTCATGAAATTATATTTCATTTTAATATATTATAAAGTGTGGAAATATTGGCAGCAAAGAAAAAGTCAATTATTAAAATTACTAACCAACACATCAATACTAACAAGCATCCTGTTGGGTGCGGTTTCCATTTTTATCGCGCTTAGTAGAATCACTTATAAAGACCTAAGTGTGAAATTTAACAAAAATTATAGTTTCAATGTTCTAATCGGTAATATTGAAATGAAAGTATGGGTATATTTAATATTATTATTTGTGATATTATTTATCGGATTTCTTTTGTTAGCGCGTATATTTTTCAAACAACAACCTCCAAAAATATATGCAGACCATAGTGTCCCAGGGAGGTTCCCTTCTCAGGTTATGGTCTACATATCTTATTGTATCTGGAAGGAATGTCAATATTTTAAGAAGTATAGATACTTGATATGGGCGTTTAGACAAATGCAAAATAGAGGAGGTAATATTGATAGGACGGTTAAATTCAAGAAGAAATATCGCAAAAAAATAAAGAGATTTAACGCTAGTTTTAACAGGAGATTTCACTTGGTAAAGGAAATTGACGAAATGATAATACTTCTAGGTAAATCATTGCGCATACCTCCGTATAGAATAAGTGAATACTTTTTTCAATTTAGCCCTACAATATATTTAGCAGAAACAAGGTTAATGTTTCAACGAATGTATGAAATAGTAATTTTAGCTGAAAAGGACGAAGATGAAGTGCTGAGACATAGGATTTTAGAAAATTGTGATACTATTTCGAATTTATACGATAAAATATATAAAAGTCAATTATATCACGCGACTAATGTTAAATTCAGGGATTTACATGAGGTCATAATAAATATTTCAAAGGACTTCGGTTTAAGTAGCTCTATACAGGCCTATATATTGGGGATTCAAGGTAACCTAACTGATATAGGAGATAAACATACTGGTAAGAAAATTGAAAAAATGCAGAGAATCAGATATCTGTTCTTCAAAAGGCGGATGCATCCAGGATTTGATATGCATGCTTTGGTTATTAACCTAGTTGAATATTATTTAGCTTCCCACCCCACAGCGGATATGTCAAATAAGGAAATAGGACGAATTAATAAAATCAAAGAAGGCCTTGAGGTTTTCAAGCATATAGAGTCCCTTGAGTTTGAAGAGAAATTCGACACTTTTAAGCCATTGGGTATAGAGCTGCTAGGCATGTATGAAGATCATCGCCAAACTGGAAGGGATGAGATTCTTAAAAAGTTTAATAAGATGGTTTTAGACTTGATCAAAGAGGTTCACGATAGTCCAACCTTAAAGAATCTAGTTTTTATGACTAAAGGGTACAGCTCACTAGTTACTCATACATTGCAAAGGTTAATTATTGATTTGTTTAAAAATGATTCGAAAATAACCAAGATGATTAGGGTTATAAATATGCAGATATTTATTTTATACGATGAGCTCGAGGACAAGGATCATAGAGTAACAGTTCGACATTTAAGATATAGATTTAAGGAAAATCCGAACCTTCCTTTGATTACTAATAATACGGTCCATGTAAATATTGGTGATTTTCAGTGGTATTGTAATAATTTTGAAGCGGAAACTACTAAAGTTGTGTTGCTTTCAGGAGCAGAATTTGTTGGTAGTAGAGCTGGGGATGTAAGTGGTATTAGGCCCTTTCCATTTATCATGTTGAATGATGAATGTTTGCGTCCAGATTTTATAACCAAACTCCACAGTAGATCCAGGATTAGAAGTATGTCACAAAGGAAGGATGGGGAGAGAACGGAAATTGAAAATGTGGATGATAACTTTATTCATGTAGTAATGGCTGAAAGATTTAAATTGTTTAAATATCCCATTGGTGCATCTGAGGGGGAAAGAAATCCCGTTGATATAGATAAGGTTTTGAGTAAAGATTTTCCAGAGGGACATTTTTTGTATCCATGTGAGAAGCGTACATTGATTACCAATTAACTTTTATTCTATCATGAGAGTTTCTATTTCTTCATATATGGAAGTGTATTTATTCAATATTTTTTTTGAATCCTTTGGGGATATTTTGCCTGTTAACTCGATATTAATCTTAATATCAGGAGTTGTTTTCTCAATAATGACTTGACTACTTTTAGGGTTTGTTATCTCATTATAATATGTGAAGTTACTTTCTCCTGAAGGACTAGATATAGTTTTTTCAGTAACTTCTGTTTGAGTACAAGCAGTTAAGAAGGGAATTGATAGAAGTAAAGTTTTATTTAAGTTCATTTTGATCTCCATACTTATATGAAGTTTACTTTTCATATCGCTGATTGTCAATGTTTTATTTGATCCTTATTTATATGCAATGAATCCTCACTCTTTGTTCATATATGTATTTCCTTGATTTTGAATATTGAATTGCCTGGACATACTGTAATTAGAATGATAATGGAATTTTGCCTCTTTCATGATGGCTAAACGGCTATGCCGCATTCCTGCTTCAAAGTTCCGGTCAATCTGAAAACGGTTTTGTTCCCTTTGAAAGCCTGAATGAACCCCACGTGAAAGCTCCTGGTGCTGAATAAAAAGGCTTACCTCTTTGCGCTCCACGATCTTCATATACCGATCATCCAGTGACACCATAAATTTCTCATCCCGGCTTCCCGGTTGGGCTATTTTACTCATGGCGTTCAGGCGAGAGCGTAATTCGTTATGAGTGTAGTCCTTGATGGTCGATGGCATGGTAAAGCCCCCGGCCCGGTTAAAAGCGTCTTTGGATGGTTTTGCATTCATAAATACATGGTTTTTGACCCCGTTTTGGGGTATAGTGAATAAATCGTTTGACGGGATAAGGAGTAAAAATGTCTGAGCTGGATAGCCTTAGTTTTTCGGCCTCTGAGGTTCGGGTGCAGCTCAACGAGCAGCACCAAGCCATGCAGGATGCTTTTCCAGATACGGTTGAAGCCGCTCGTGATATGATCAGGGCGTACTTGCAATTGCATGACCCTTCCCGCTTGCGCGTATTCCAGGGACAGGCCGCAGCCAATTATGCCGTGGTGGATCAACTCAACTATGCGCTTTTTTCCATTTGTGGCCTGCTTCAGCAGGAGCAAGAAGGCAATCCCAATGTCACCCCACTCCAAAAAGATATTTGGTGCAGGACGTATTTGAAGCTGCCTTTTCGCGCTATTGACGGGGATCAGGTTTAAAAAACGTAATCGCATTCCAGTGTGATTTCAGAAATAAATATATCGGCCCCGCCATCATCTTTTCCTCCGGGGCTTTCCTTGATCCATTTGACTAAATCCATAGCCAAATATTCTTCCAGCTTATGTAAGCCGCGCCCCTTAATGAACACTTGCAGATCGGGCGTGAAAATCCGTAAATCCGCAGCCGACTCCAGTTTTAGTATGGGCATCAGGGCATAGGGGATGCTGATGCTTTTCGCATCCCTGAAGATCAGCTTGAACCGCTTTAGAAACTCCCCTTGCCGTGCCGTGGCATAACAGGCGTGGGTTTGCGCCTGAACACCGGGCGGTTGCCATGCTCCTTTAGTCCCGCTCGATACCCGGCCCTGGTTTTGGAAGTGGGTTGCGAGGTGGTTGGTGTTGTCGTTGTCCATGTTCAGCTTTACTTAAGTGTTGATGATAGTCGATACGGTTTTTTTGGAGTTGCCGCCTGTAATGATCGTGTGCGACCTCTTTCGCGCTCATACGCTCTGCACTGCGGGTAATGGCGTTTTTTAAGTCATTCTTATGGTCGGTGTAAATAAAGACCCGCTCTGATCCCCGGCTTGTACTGACGTAAAATTGCTGCTCGTTACTGGCGGGAAAACTCTCCGCGCTTTGTGCGATATAAATGTCTTTGGCATCTCTTCCTTGCGCTGCGTGAGAGGTGGACACATACGCATGGCGAAAGCTCCGGTACTCTTTATCCAGGGTTTTCCCGTTGCTCAAACGTATATCCCCGCTTTTGGTAAAACCCTCCACCCGGTACACCGATTGATTATAAAGTTTGGTTTGCTCCTTAGTTTTGCCGTTGGCGCTGATGCAAAGCCGATCTCCTTTGGCCAGGCTGGTTTGATCGGGGCGGTACACCTCAAAACGTTTACCCTGGTTGGTAGGTAGCGATAACACCGGACTTTTGGGCTCATCCAAAGCCCGTACCCAGATTTTGTCTTTCCGCTCACCCGGCAGCACTTCATACTTGGCTCCGGCCTTAAAGCCACCTTTACTGTTTTGATGGAAGCGCACGATATAGCCCTCCTGGTAGGAAGCCCGATCCTGTTTCTGGCTTTGGGTGAAGGAAAGGTTGCGCATGGTATCAAAGACACGCTCCCGGCCTTTGATCTCCCCGGTCTCTTTTAAGTGCTGGCGTACCATGTCCGATAAAGCGCGTCCTTCACTATGGGTAGGGGAGACGATCAAGACTGAACGCTTTTGTTGTATGGAATTGGTATAGGCTTTGGCAATTTCCGCATGGCGGTCTTTATGATCCTCAATCTCTTTCACCGCCCCCATTTTATCCAACTGCTTAAAGCCTTTCAGGGTATGGCCTTTGGCCAGATGCGCAATGGCCCGTTTGTAATTTTGAGGTTTTTGGCGTACGATCTTTTGAACGCTGGCAGGCTTGATACCTGCTTTTTCTTCGATCAGGCGCAGGGCATCCCCGGCTTCCACTGAGGAATGCTGCTTTGTATCTCCGCTCAGAATCACCCTTGCACCCTGATTTCTGGCAACCTTAAAAAGGGCGTTCATGGTGCGCACCCCTACCATTCCGGCCTCATCGACTAACAGCACCCCGTTCTTCAAATTCTTTTGAAGTTCCGGCTTTTGGAGAAGCGCGGTAATGGTATTGGCATTTTGAAAGCCTTTGTCTCGGAGTACGCCCCGGCTGGCTTGGGCCGATGGAGCCACCGCCATAAATCGTTTGCCTGACTCTTTAATGGTATCTTTCACTTCGGTCAGCAAAGAGGTTTTACCCACCCCGGCCCCACCTTTTAGGATGCTCACCCGGTCTTTGGATTTTAAAAGATGATGGATTGCCTTTTGTTGCTGATCGTTTAGGAAATCCTGCTTAATCCGGTAGTCCGGGTGTAAGGCCGGAAGCGTTTCACGCCCCTTAGCGGCAAACTCAATCATGCGATCTTCAGCCCATACAATTTCCTTTAAGGTGATATGGGCAATGCCTCTTTTATCGGAGCGCAGGAGGTTGTCCCGCTCATCCAACTCTCTATGAACTTCTTTGGGTGAAAGGTAGCCATAGCCTAAGCTCATCGCATGGGCCAGCACCCTTTTTTCCTGGGGCGCAGATAAGCGTTCCAACCAGTGATCTAGACTCTGATCCACCGCATCTTTTACGCGGATGCCTTTGGTTTGTGTTTGAGGTTCACCTTTAGCGTTTTTAAGGGCGGTGTATTCCTTCTCGCTCAGGCGGTCTTTCCAGAGGACAGAGAGCTTTTTTTCCCCAATGCCTTCGCTCTTTTTTACCCGCGTTCGTGCGCCCAGGGCCGACCTGCTCTTTTGATCGGTAATCCCTTTGGTTTTGGCCAGCGCTTCAATTTCAAGGGTGCGATTGGAAAACTTATCCCGCAGGGCTTTATTATCCGCACCTTTGATTTCCCATCGCTCTGCGGTGCGCACAATCTCATACCCGGCTTTGGCTAAAGCACGGCTATACACCGCGTGATAGATAGCTTCGTAATACGGGGCTTGCCGCCTGATATTGCCCTCTTCCACGGCTTGGAAGCGTTTTTTATTTTCTACCCAAGTTACGTTCGGAACAAAGGCGTGGGAATGGATATGACAATCCGGGATGTAGCGTTGGTCTTGATCCTTTTCGTATTCCACCGGACGGGTCACCAGATGCTCAAAGGAGGCATAGAGCAAATTTCCCGTAGGCTGGTAGATTTTACGCCTGCCCTGATTAGCCTGGGTCATCATGTCCTTTTCAATAGCGGCCATGGCCTGTTTGACCCCTTCGCGATGCGCTTCAATTATGGCCTGATCCCCTGTTAAGGCATAAAGGATGCTGGCGCTCTTTGGGGAATTAAAGCAGTATTCATAACCCGCCCGTCTTTCCGCATTGTTGCGCACGGTCAGACGGGATTTGGTTAAGGGGTGGATGTTTTGCACCAGATCAGAAAACATTTCTTTAGTCACAGCCTGCCCCTCAATCCCCAAAATTCGAGCGGTTAAACCCCGCCATTTAGCATCCACACTTTTTTCCCGAAAGAAATAATCTTCTTTGGAAAGAGCCTCCGTATAATAGGTTACGGCAGCAGGGCCGTTGCGACTGATGGTGACACGCATCATAATGATAAAGTCCGTTTAAGTGGGTTTTAGGAGTCCGGTAAAGTTGGCCGGAGGGTGTTTTCGTATCTCGCAAGAAGCCGCATAATCATTAGGGTTTTTAGGCGATATTGACTCGCCTGTCAAGGATTATATTCCTATCTGCTCAGAAGTAGCTGTCGTGTTTCTTACGCCATGCATAATCCAGGTATTCTTGCAGAAACACCGCAAAAGCTCCGCTCCATAGAAAAACGGCAAATACCGGATCTTTATAAAGCCAGCTTATAGAACCGCACCCGGCTATGATCAGAGGTTCCACTATCATCTGCACCAAATGCTCAGGCACACGCTCTGTCTTTTTAAAGAGCAGGAAATAGAGCCAGGAGTCCCCTCTTTTATTAGCATCTGCATTACCCTTCCCGATATAGATCATCACCACGTGAAAAGATGCACAGGCCATATAGAAAAGCGCAAAGACGTATAGGGGGTAGGAGCGGATTTCAACACGGATCAGGTCGGATAAAGTCTGATCGGTGAGCCACAAAAAGGCCGGGCTCACCCAGAAGATCAGAGGTTTTAGAAAGAAAGGCAAGAGGGCCGAGTTGAACGTTACCAGCCACAGGGCCGTAAGTGTGCTTAGTAAAAGCCCGGTGGTCTTGGAGCCGTGCCGGTACCTGAAAATAGCCCCCACTGAAAAGGCGGAAAGAGCCGTTAAAAAGCGCGTATAATCCCTGAGCAATGACCAGGGGAGAAGCTTGTCTTTTTTAAAAAGCCGCTGCCAGAACTCAGTCGTGTAAAAGCCGAGGATCATATCCGCATCCCCGTATTTTTTGACAAAGCGCAGTTTGATCTTATGATCGGATTTAGGGGTGATCATAGCGTTAGGATTGATTTTGGTTAAACGCGGCCAGGGCAAAGTTGCTACCCTCTTTATCCCAACGTTTTCCGGCCTTAAATAGAACCGCCTGCACCCTATGTCCTTTAATGGTCAGGCTTGTAAAATGCTCCGGGGGAACCTGGAAATACAGCATCTGATCCAAAGTCTCCGACTTTTCCTTTTTGGCATTTAAGGACACCGAACTCTTATCGGTAAAGTGTTGCCCGATCATCTTCGAAGCCCACTGGTTGGTATCAAAGTCACTATTGGAGCAAAAGACTTTGAGGTTCAAATTGCCCAGCAGGGATTTAGCCCTGGCTTCGGGCATGGATTTTCCCATTACAAAGGTGAGGTTGTTGATGTTTTGGGTGATTAAAACACACGATACCCACGAGCTTCGTGCGGTCAGTTGAAACAGCGAATCCGTTAAAGGTGATACCAGGTTTTGGTATTCGTCTATAAAAAGGGTGACGGGTTTGGGATCAGTTTCTTTCTCCACTTCGCGCCTTTCCACACAGCTTTGAAAGGTGGTTTTATAGAGCGTATTGGCATAAATTCCGCTTAGCCCATACGTTTTAACAGGAAAGTCAATGATGATGATCTTCTGCTTTAAAAAGCTGTTTTCGGGAAAGAGCTCCGGGCTTAACCCTTCTGAAAAACGGCTTTGTAAAATGCCACTGGAAAAAGGTTCGGTCAGCCCCATGAAGGTTTCGGTGACAATGCTTTTGGTTTTTTCCGATAAAGTCGGCCATTGCATCAGCCAATAATCCCCGACCCGTTGCAGGAGCTGCACTTCATCCGGGCTTAGGCCGGGGTTTTGACCGGCTTTTTCAAAGACATACAAAAAATAGTTTTGTTCCACCCATCCCTTGTATTCGCTGTAAGTACGCTCTCTTTCTTCCTGTGCTCTATGAATGTCCTGCATCTCATTGCGGAGCATGGTATAGCGATCTAATTGAGGCTCGTTAAAAGAATGGGTGACCAATCTTTCCATGTTGGCAATGCTGACGGGTTCGCTCGCCAGTTTTAAAAGCTCGATGCAGTTGCGTAAGAGACGTCTTAAGGCCTGATCCCAAAACTTTTCATCATCCCCGGACTGACTACCGCCCTGGTGGATTTGAATTTGCTCGTTTAAGCTCATCAGGATATTGACCAGGTTCAGGGTTTCACCCGCACCGCGCCCAGTGCGTTGCAGTTCATATTCCAGGACGTTGAATTGATACGGGCTATCTTCACTGAAGATCACCAGATCATCGGTACGTCCTGTAAGGGCCGCATACTCTTCCCAGGTCTGACGTTCTTCAGGTTTCACGCAGGGCACGACAAAGCCGAAATTCTGTCGAAGCATGGCCAAGGCTATATATTTCCCTGGGCCGCTGGATTTTCCACTACCGGTCTGACCTGTAATTAAAACTCCTTCAATAATATCCCGGTAAGTAATGGGGGTTTTGGTGCCGGGTAGATAAAAAAGGACTTCATCCAGACTTCTATGGATTTTGTTCTCGGACTTGCTATTTTTCTTAAAAAGCTTCATAGGTTTAGAAAGATTAAATGATTGATTTGAAATAAGGCCGGGTTCACCTTGAAAAGGACCCGGCCTGTTTTTTAAAAGCTCAGGTTAGAGCGTACTCTGAAAGTTGCCCCGGCTTGTTCGGTATGATATTGCCAGAAACGCGCACAGGAAAGCACGATAGGCCCCATCGGGGCATCCGGGCTGTTAAAGAGATTGAATTCGATCCCTGTCATATCCGGCAACGCACAATCCTTATTCAGCTTATCACTGATGGTTGGGAAGTTTTCCTCAAAGCTTTCCAGCTTGTCGTGATACTCCATGAAATTTTCAACGTGGGAATTCTCCATCCCATCCGAAAAGCAGTAAATGCTTTTATCATGGCTGAAATTGCTCTCCCGCATGACTTTGCTCAAATAGCAAATAGCGTGGTGGAGGTTGGAGCCGTTTTGATTGAGTTCCCCCGACACCATCTCTTCCAAAGCCTGCAAAAGCTCCTCCTTGAATGCCTGCACTTTGGCAGCACGGTCTTTGGTGGTGGTCAGCAGGCTGGACTTTCCAGGCTCCAGATAGACCAGTCGAATACGGGGACGAGCGGATTCGCCCATCACCACAATGTAACATTTAATACCCCCGCTATAATCACTTTCACCCTCGATCTGAAAGACATTGCGAATTAAGTGGTCGTGCATTTTTGCGGCATCTTCCCGGTTCAAATTGACCTGGGACACACTCATATCAGCCATCCAGCCCACTTCTTTAGAGGGCTTTGGGCTGCAACTGCACATGACAAGGCAGATCAGGATAACGATGGTGAAAATGACCCCTCTGACGAATGGCCAGAAAGGGGATGGACGATAATTTCTCATGATGTTGCGTATTTAAAATGAATAATGGATTACTTAACTGTTTTGACCTTCGCGGAAGCTTTGTTCCAGGGCCGATATACCCTCCATGCGATAGGCTTCGATGCGAAGCAGGATATTTTGCCGTCTGGCTTGCAACCCTGCTAAGATTTTTCGTTGCCCCGAAAGGGTAGAGCGCGTGGTTTTAAGATGATCCTGGACTTTGCGCGACACCAGCGCACCGGATTGATCTTTTACCGCTTGGCGTTCGGAAGGGTAGAGTTTAAGCTCCGCATTGAGCTTATCAATGCGTTTAACCAATTTGGTAATCGCTTCTTTAATACGCCAGAACTCCCTGCGCTCATGCAATCGGTTTGAAATGGTAATACAGGCATAGACAAACAGGAGATTGATCCCGTTTAATATCCAGTCGTAGCCCTCGTTTTGGGCGTGGTTACGAAGCAGGATAATCGAGATCGCCAGAAGATAAGCCCCGGCAGCACTTTTAAGACTTGCCCACCGTCTGCCCTGGGCATGGTAAAAACCGCTCAGATGACACAGTGTACCGATCAGCCCCCCGTAGATCAGGATGAAAATAATAATACCAATGCTGGGCAGCAGCCCTAAGTTTTCAATGGCCATATAGGTGATGCTTCCTTCAATCAGCATCATGCCTAGGAAAGTACCGATAGCTGCTTTTTTAGTGTCCATGATAGACTTGGCCACCGGGGGATTTTCCTTTTTACTTTTAAAGGCATTCAAACGGGCCAGCAGTTCACGCTTTTCTTCCTGTAGGTTTTTCAACAGCTCGCTTTTCTCCCCGTACTTTTTCTGTAAGGCCAGCAACTTTACGTTCTCGACTTCCTTGCTTTGTTGCCGTTCATTATCCGAAAACTCCCGCTGGCTTTGCGCATTGACCTGACCTTCTAATTCACTGATCAGGGCTTTGGTGAACGCTTCCTTTTCCTGGAACTCGGCATCCTTTTCCGACTTTTCTATTTTGATAATGCCTTCCCATATTTTAACGATGCTGGCCACGGAGTCCGCACCCGATGCGCCCAGGGTAAATGCCCTGATTTCGAGCTTTTTTAGTTGCTCCAATAACTGTGGCGGGATTTTGCTATGACTTTTCATCTTTTTATAAGGGGTATAATAGGTGCTGAAAACCCATCTTTGGATAGCACCAAAAAATCGATTCATAATGTTAGACTTTGGAGTTGTTGTTTAATACCTCACAAGTCTAGTGTCGATTTTTCAATTCTTTATTATTGAGGATGTTGTATGCCGTGTAAGCGCGGAATTACCCCATGTAACGCTGAGGATTGCGATGTATCGGGAAAAGTTCTTTTATATGTGGTGTTTTACAGGAAGTATTACCGTAATACTTTTCAAATCCGTAATATCGTAACGCTTTAATACTCTAAAACAACCCGTCAGACATTTGGCAAAACTTACATTCTATGGCAGGAAAAGATACTCGACCATCCCAAGGCACTTTGCTTCGTGGGATTTTTGATTCCGAGGCAGGTAACTTTGAAACATATTACGCACTACTTGATGAAATGCATGTAAATCATTTTTTTGAATCCCGTGAGAAGTTGGAAGATGAACTGCGCAGAAAATATAACGAAAACGCGAGTGGAACAATTCATTTGCCAAAAGATATTGATTCAAAATCAAGGATCAATGAAACGATGCGTAACTACCAAAAATGGTTGTTCATTCTTATCCATAAATATAATATTCCGGCCAGTTTTTTTCCTGATGCGGATAAGGTGTTGAATGAGGAGGATATGAAGCCTAAAAGCGCAGAGGCTTATAATCTAAATAAAAATGCAAAAGAGGCGCATCACGCACTTGTGAATGTGCATTATAAAAACCTTAACTCCGAGCTTCTTGTATTGGATAACTTAGAGCGCCAGTCTTTTGATATAGCACTACACTTACAGGATTACCTGGAGGCCAATGCCGATTGTTTTAAAGAAATTAATGATGCCGCTAAGAAATTTAAAAATAAATTTCAGTATATCCGTATTATGTCCTTACCAAGCGACTACAGCTACGAGGGTAAGAAAGAATATCAGATACTGAAAGATGCCGTTGATCATGCATCATTACCATTGTTTAAACATATATGTGACTATTTAGAAATGCGGAAGGATTGGCAACCCAACCAGGATAAACCCAAGGGGTTTTTTGTACCTATCCGTAGGATAGGTAGTCAACATTTTGCCCTTATGAATAATGGTGAGGTTATTATTACGGAAGCCGGGGCTTTTGATAAGTCCGGAACTTTTCTGCCAATGTGGCTATATATTGAGCAACCGGGTCCTTCAGATAAGGTGAAATACAAAAGGTATCGCAAATTGGTGCTGTCTGTGATCAACGAATATGAAACCTTAGAACTCAATGATTTGGTGATTATTAAAAAATGTGCCGGTGAATTGGTGGAAGAGGCAAAGGAATTTGAAAAGGATACCAGCCTGCGGTCTATGGATAACAGGAAAACATTAAAACACGCGGAGATCAGGCAGCAAAAACTCGATTATATTGAGAGTATGACCGTTTAAATACGGCTTATTTAACACCCAGGATTTCCAGGCGTTGCAGCATATCCTTTTCCCATCCTCCTTGTCTGGAACGATCAATAGCCAGTGTATTGCGTTTTCCGTTGGGGCGGAGTCTGGAATCAGCAGCCGTTTTTAAAACACTTTCGGCATCCCAATTATGTTCTTCCATCAAGGTAATGAATTCACCGATCTTGTTGCCAAGCTTACCGTAGTCCGAACTTTCGAAGTTGTACACTTTACATTGGAACTCATGAGCCTGCTTGAACAATTCCCTTAGCTTCCAAAGCCCCGCTTCAATGGCTTTAGCGTCATAGGTAAGGTTTTTTTTCTTTTCAAGCACGTGTGGGATCATCCCTACAATATTCTGTTAAATATGCTGCAAATATAACAAGTCATGCCGGGACTGTCAATAATCAGCCAGGTTTTCCGATATGTCGGGAAATATTCATAAGCCTTGGGATTAAATACGTTACGTATCAGTATTGCCACTTTCGATACGCCTAAAGCCCCCTGCCCGCCTTACATTTTGTCTGACGCTCACCATCAATGTGATAGTGGGGCCCACCTTTCTTCTGTTACGGCTAAGGAAAGCCGCGCTCGGCCTTCCCCCAAAAGGGACGGCATAAAAATTTATTCCGTTTCCTTTTGGTGTAAGTCCTCCCTTGCCTTTTAGGTCGCCTAACAGAAAAAAGGGCGAAGCCCTGATCATCAATTAATACGTGATTTAATGAGAACATCAGAGCACATAAACGAAGGCAAGGAGGTAGGCATCTGGATACGGGTATCGACCCGCGAACAGGCCGAGGGCGAGTCCCCGATGCACCACGAAATGAGAGCGCGGAAATACGCGGAATTCAAAGGATGGACGGTAAAGGAAGTGTACAACCTTTCCGGGGTCTCCGGAAAGTCTGTAATGCCGCACCCCGAATGCCAGCGCATGATCAGAGATATAAAGCGCGGACATATATCCGGTTTGATCTTTTCCAAGCTGGCACGTTTGGCCCGTAATATTGTGGAACTTCTGGATTTTTGCGAACTATTCCGAAGCCATGATGCCGACCTGATTTCATTGGGCGAAAGTATTGATACCTCGACACCCGCAGGACGTTTGTTTTATACGCTTATTAGTGCCAATGCTCAATTTGAACGGGAAACCATTGCTGACAGGGTAAAGGCGTCCGTTTCAATCCGTGCTGAATTAGGCAAGAGCTTAGGTGGACAGGCTCCGTATGGTTATAAATGGGTAAATAAGAAACTGGTGATTGATGAGGATGAAGCCCCGGTGCGCAAGCTGATGTTTGAGCTCTTTGTCCAGAAGAGGCGCAAAGGAACGGTATGCCGCATATTGAATGAGCGCGGGTATCGTACCCGTAAGGGTGCTAAGTTTTCAGGAACTACGGTAGAGCGACTTTTAACCGATCCGGTAGCCAAAGGACAAAGGCGCGTAAATTATACCCAAAGCCTGGGCGATAAAAAGCACTGGAAGTTAAAGCCCGAAGAAGAATGGGTGATCCAGCCCACTCCTGCTATTGTCAGCGAAGAATTGTGGGAAGCGGTGAATACCATCATAAAACAACAGAAGAAAGGAGCCAAACCCCGCAGAAATCCCACCCACCTCTTTAGCGGCCTGATGCAGTGTCATTGTGGTGAGAAAATGTACGTGCTGCATTCACGTAAATATGTATGCCACACTTGCCGCAATAAAATTGCAGCCGCAGACATGGAAACCATCTTCATCGAGCAGCTTGCCAAAATGGTTTTCAACCCTAAAGCCGTGGAAAATTTGCTGGATGAAGTCAATAGTGAGGTGCGGGATAAAGAAAAGTTGCTGGTCTCTTTGCACAAGGAAAAATCAAAGCTTAAAAAACAGTTGGATCAGTTGTTGGAACTGCAACGCCTGGGTGAATTACCCATGCAGGGTTTTAAAGCCCATTATAGCCCCGTCTATGAACAGTTTGAACAGATCAGCGAGCGTATTCCCGAGCTGGAAACGGAAATACAAGAACAACAACAGCAGGAGGTGGTATGCCAGAACGCAGTTTTAGATACTCAGATCATTTGTGAGCAATGGAAAGAGTACACGCGGGATGAAAAGAAGATCATGATCAATACCTTCATTAAAGAAATCATTGTTAATGAAGATGATCTGACGATTGTTTTGCACGGTTTAGCTCTGAATGAGGCGGAAGATAATACGCCCTCTTCTTTAGGTTCATCAGCAAAATCTAACGCAAGGGTGCCCCTGCGGATACTTTAACCACCCTACCAAAAATTGTGTGTGTTCTCCGGGGGTAGTGCAAAAATACCTCAATAAGATTTCGGGTCCTTTGCTGGACCGGATTGATCTCCATGTAGAGGTTACACCGGTATCTTTTGATGAGATGTCTTCTGAGCGCCCGGCAGAAAAGAGTAATAGTATTCGAAAGCGGGTGGTGGATGCCAGGGTTATTCAGAACAAACGCTTTGAAGAAAAGCCGGGAGTGTATTGCAATGCGCAGATGAGTACACGCAATTTGAGAGAAGTTTGTAAGATTGATAAACCGGGTCAGGCGTTGTTGCGTAACGCCATTGATAAACTTAACCTTTCGGGAAGGGCGTATGATCGTATTCTTAAAGTGAGTCGAACCATTGCTGACCTGGAGAATAGCTCAAATATAGAAACAGCACACATTGCAGAGGCTATCCAGTACCGTAGCCTGGATCGTGAGGGGTGGATGGGTTAATCAAAGTTTAGTTAAGAGGTGGTCGGTGAATTGTGAGTCATTCTGAATTTTCAACAAATACACTCCTTTTGCTAGGTCTGAAAGCTCAATATCAATTTGAGAACCGGCCTGGCCTTTAATTTCAAACACTTTATGGCCTCGTATATCCCAAATAGAAGCCAGATCAAAGTCACCGCTTAAGTGTAAAACGTCTGCAACTGGGTTTGGGTAAAAAGAGTTCATGATGCTATATGGCTCAGGTGTATTCAGAGATGAGGATTGCTGACAATTACTGAAAATTCCCAAAGCTCTGTTATTCTGAGCATAGATCAGGTTTTGGAGCGGTGTAGCCGGAAAACCTAATAAAAAAGGTGTGCTTCCTGAAGAAGGAGGTTTATAGAGGCTGATAAGGTTTAACTGTGTAACGGGATTGGGTAAAACGATACCCTTAACATAATTTGCTGATTCAAAATTATCAGTTCCGGATAAGATGTATTGCCCGGTCAGAGCGCTTAAATGGGTGATTTCGTTGCCAACAATATTTTGTGAGTTCGTGCCCGAAGTGCTGGCTATGATAAACCCATAGAGTTCAGCACGGTTCCTGAAAAAAGTATTGAAAGGGCCACTGGCGCCATGCGAGTCATCCACGATGATATTCTGTACTACATTCCCTTCCATCAGGTTCATATAGGGATAGTTGCCATGAAGAACCAGGTCTCCGGCTGAATTTGCCGGTACAAAAAGTTCTGTCCAGTGGGGCTGTGTACTATAGTTATTGGCTATTACATTCCCATTGGCTCCGGCCTGAAGGAGCATACTATGGCGTAGATGATCAAAATTATTTCCTTCAATAAGGCAGTCTGATGTAGCTAAATGCAGTAGGGTGCCATAAGCCTTGCCCCCGCCCCCGTAACTTATGCCTTTGTGGAAATAGGATTGAAGAACACTTATGTTCTTTGAAAAGCGACTCTCAAAATGAGCGTAATCACAATATTCACTGGCAATACCCTCTACACTGGCCTGAGCTGTAAACTTGAAGTATATGTTGCTCTTCTGACTCTGTTGTTGGTCCAGGCGTTCAATTCCCAGGCAACTTAGATGAACTTCACGATTCATATCCATTTTGGACAAGCGTGGATTGGATTGGGGTGAAAAACTTCTTCTGATGTGCTCCAGTACAAATAAAGTATCGGCTTTTTGTCGGCTTACAGTTAGAAGTTGTCCGGTAGAACCTTCAGCCCAGGCATCGTGTACCAGGGCCTGGTCGTCATCATATAAATAAATCCACTCACCCGTATTATAGGAGGTTGTAGCAGAGTCAATTAATATAAATGATGAGCCTTGATGTACGCTACCTTGTAAAGGAACCGGGCTTCCTGTAAATCCAAAGCCTTCGCTACTGATACAATGTGCGGCTTGCACAAGGTTGAATTGTAGTAATGTGGTATTGCTCCCGCTGCCAGACAGGCGTGTGAAAGAAGGCAGTTGCAGAGTGCTCTCAAAGCGGAAGCGGCCCTTGGGAAATATGTACTCGGTAGGATTGGTTTGGTTATCCAGCAAATTTTGTAAAACCAGGCTGTTGTCCATCACTCCCTGGCTATCCGGCAGGTGGTTTACCAGCCATACCTTCTGATAGAAAATGGTGGTGTCACCATTATACCCTGCTTTATCCCAATTTGTTATCCGGTTAGGTGGGATCACATTTTGGGCAGATGCATAAAATAGTATTGTCAATGAGGTAAGCAGAGTCCATTTTATCCGTTTGATCATAAATCTCTCTTTTGATTAGGCAAATGGTGCTGACTAAATTAAATATGGTTTAATAAGTACTTACGTTTTTTTCAGCAGGATGGTTTTTTATTAAAATCAGCGGCAGCATTTATGATTTTGCGATAATCTTCAAAATACTTTTTATCATACTCTACCTGGTTGTAAAATTCATATACCTGAACTTCTACTGAATTTTCGGTGCGTACATACTCCGTTTGTATATTGGCTTTCTGCAATAAAAAAACATGGTTGATTTAAAGTCAGGGCATCTCTCTGCGGTTTTTCGGATCAGGAGCATTTTTGCTCCATTCCAGGGGACCATTACACTCCACTTCAATGACCATGGTATTTTCCCTTCCAAAATACTTAAGTAAAGCTTTACGCCAGTATTTGAAGTTGTCTTCAGAAAAATCGCTGCAACGGTAATTGCAAACCATGATCTCGGTATCATTTATCAGGATAATAGTAGGTGTGGCGTATTCGTATTTGCGCATTGGTCTGCCTGCGCGTATAGATTTACCTTCTATGAAATTTTCCATCCAATCTTTTAAGGCATACTTACGGTCTGTAACTGATTCATAAGCATAAAAGGAAAAGTAGAATTTCTCATAGCTTTTGTTACCAAGGTTGTCTTGAATCCTTTCACGACTTTTAAGCATAAACTCATCTTTCCATGAATAAGTAGTTTCATCAATAGCCCCGATTTCGCGGTCGGCAATATTGAGATATTTCTTTTCGTAGTTCGCATCATGGTCTGCTACAAAGGCTGATAATTTTTGTTTAAGCTCTTCGGTTTGTCCATTTAAGCCACCTGAAAAGGAGAGGAAAAAAACCAATGAAACAGGAAAAAGGGTCTTCATCTAACTGTTTTTGAATTGTTATTGTAAAATTTTTATTAGTAAAAACATGTAATCATTTGATAGTCAATGATAAAAAATATTTGGAAAATGATTAGTGTATGCCTTATATTTGTCAACAGAGTAGAGTTTTCAAATGTTTCATGACTTGACCTTTTAGGTTAATCAAGCCCCACTTCGGTGGGGCTTTTTTTATGCGGGTTGTGGAACGTTCACCACTTTGAGAATACCCTATTGTGTCCGGCACCAAAATGGATACCCTTGTTTTTTTGCAATGGTGTTTCATCGCCAAAGTACTTTTCGCCTCGGTTTTCAGCTGCACAAATTCAAAACTATGGATTACAAAGTTAATGCCGAGCTTGATTTTAAATTCAGTCTCAGAGATTCTAAAAGCAGAGCGATTGTCCTAAGGGTCTATACAGGTAAGGAAGAAATAAGGGACCGGATCAGCACCGGAGAGAAATTACCAAAGGGAGTAAAGTTGAATCGTGTTACCTGCACGGAGGATCGGTCAGTAGAGGCCAGGCAGGTTGCGGCCCGATGCAGATCCCTTCGAAGTAAAGTAGAGAATGCTTTAATCGGTCAGGATGTATCCACTGTGGAAAAGCTAAAAGCCATTACTGCAAAGTTCAAGAATAAGAAACTGGCTAAGCCTGTTAATTATGATGCATCCTCTCTAATAACTCCAGGCCAGATTACATTAAAGAAGGCCCTCGAAGATTATCTTAAAGGTATCTCAAACGGGAAGATCAAAACCCGTAAAATGACCCGTTTTGCGGAAGACACCGTAAGAAGTTATGGCCTGAAGATTCAAAACTTCCTGGACTACCTGGAAGAAACCGGTCAAGAACAACCGATTTGCAATTTCGACTTGTCCAGTACACAGCTATCCGCTGAGAAAGTTGAAATCAGAGATAGGTACAATGATCTGTTTGAAGGGTTTTATGAGCATCTTAAAGACCGGGACCTGAAAAGAAGGCTGGACCCTTCCGATACAGGATTAGCCGTGAACTCTATTGCCGCCATCATCAACAAAGTCAAAACCGGCCTGACCAACCGTTTTGATGAATACTGTTACGTACAACCCAAACTCAAGTTTTCCATTCCCGAAGAAGACTCCGATACTATCGTATTACCCGTGGAAATGATGGAAATACTTTTTGCCAGTGATGAGATCAACCCATTTGAACTATCCAGGCCACACGAGCGAGCCTATAATTACATCATGTTTGCACTGTCCACCACCTGCCGCGCCAGTGATATTTATGAAACTACCGCAGATCATATCCGGGAATCCAATGGGGAACTCGAATTCCAGAAACTCACCCGTAAAACCAATTCCAAGGTCAACTCCTATCTATACCCCGTAGTAGTTGATTTGATGAACCGGAATATCGAACGTTACGGGGATGCTTTTTACCCATTAGGACGGGAAAATACCACCCGGCAATCCTATGTCTCCAATATGGCCGGAACCCTTAAATCATTCTTCAAGCAGTTTGACTGCATGCATGAAGTCTATATGCAAGAAGTGCGGGACCCCAATACCAGGGAACTCAACATCATTAAGAAGCCCCTGTATGAAATGGTAGCCACCCACACCATGCGAAGGACCAGTATTACCTATATGCAGATCATGGGGATGTCCGATGCCGATATAAAACGAATGTCCGGGTATACCAAGAACTCTAAATCCTATGAGGAGTACAAGCGATTTGTGCCCAGCGCATTCAGGAGCAACGTTCAGAACTACATAGACAGGCTATCACAAGGCAACCTGGTGGAGCAAAGACCTGCTCCTGACGTTTTAAAGGTGATTAGGGACGAAAGAGGGGCCGCATAACCGCAATAATTAGATCGCAGGAAGGGAGTTAAAAGCTCCCTTTTTTTATTTCCACCCAGGCAAGATTATACATGGACATTGTTCTCAGGCCAGTGGAAAAGCATTATGTAAATTTGAGCCCTAGAGAGGCTGAACGTTCCAATTAATGTGAGGATCAGAATGACAAAGACGGCAAGTTCAAAGCGATTACATCAATTCTTAGAGGCTAAAAAGATTACTCAGAAGGAGTTTTTGACTAAGGTTCAAACGGTATCCAAGGATGATCTGAAAAAGGCTCTGGAGGGTAGTCTAATCAGTTGGGCTGTTGCTTTTGCAATTCAGAAGAGTTATCCGGATTGCAATCCAACCTGGATCGTAACCGGTGAAGAAGAAATGCTTTTAGAAGAAAAAACTCAGACCATCAATGAAAGAATCAAAGAAATCCGAATTTCGATGGGTCTATCTGCCGCAGAAATGGCCAGGCAACTAAACAAGCCACGTTCTACTTATTCGCAGATAGAAAACGGGCAAATGAAAGTAACCCTGGAGGTTATTCAGGCTATGCATGGTATCAGCAACTTACCCTATGCGTATATTATAGATGGTAGTTCCAAATATGCTTCGGAGGAACAACTAAAAAGGGTTGAGCAACTGGAGCAGGAGAAAGTTGAACCAACCAGGGCTATAAAAATTCTGAGGGGTACCACTGGCACGTAGGAGAGTGTATAGAGGCCATCGCTACTCATCTATTAAAAGGTATCTGAATATAATAGGGAATAGGTATTTTGGCATTTCTATCTTAAAAAGGGCTTATTATCAAATTGTCCGCAAATATTCACCTGTGATGTGAACTACGCTCCACTTATTGCAGGTTTAATTGATACGGATATCTAATAAGAAACTAAAATAAGCGAAACTGTATTAAGGCCTTCAAGCCGGAAAAACCAACCCTTAGTATGAGAATTTTGCAAGAAGGTGTAAGAAATGCCTTTCTGATACCAGATTCATCTGTGAATTTGGAGCGGGTGTAAATGTGAGTTTAGTAAATGAAGGCCCGATAACCAATTTTGGTGATTCGAAGAACAAGGATAAGTGAGATCCCTCAGTCCTGTTTTTCAGGGTCTATCTAGCGCAATTTTCCTTTTAAAGAAGCATCGTCAGAATTGCAATCTTAAAATATATAAAAATCACTCCATACAAAAGATTGTGTAAGATACATTTCATGTAATCATAAGATTGTTAACCCACTCTCCTGAAATTATTAAAAGTCTTGTCATGTTAGGTTTAAGTGTTTCACGCCTTGGTTTAAGAGGTTTGTACTGAAGCCGGTTTCAACTTACTCTTATTCTAATTTTTTCTTAAACCATGAAAATCATGAAACAATTGAAAACAATTCAAAAATGGGCATTCCTGTTATTTGCAGGGGTAGCTTTTAACTTTGCCAGTGCACAATGTCCTGGTGTATTAATGGTCAACGAGATATCCAATGGAAAGTCCGGCCAGCAGGAGTTCATTGAACTAATTGCTGCCGCCTCTACGGATGCCGCCTGTGCCAGTGCTACTGAGGTAGATATCAGTAACTGGATCATTGATGATAATAATGGGTTCTTTAGTGGTTCATCCGCTTTTTCAGATCTTGGGATCTCTCAGGGGCATTGGAGACTTACTGAAGATGATGTGTGGACCAGCTTTCCTGTTGGAGCTTACCTGGTTCTTTTCAATGCTCTGGATTATGATGCCTCTATTACTGCATTTAACAATGCTGCTTTTGATGCCAATGGTATCTATTCTACTGATTCAGCTGTGTATGTAGCGGTTGGTTTTTCTTTGGCTATTGAAAAGAACTCCAGCGTTCCTGCTGCAGACTCTTTGGGTGGAGATCCTAACTACTGTACATCAGGCAGCTACAGCGTAGCTAATACCTGGTCTACTGCTGGTTTGCGTAACGCTTGTGGTGGTGACGGAATTCAAACTCGTTGCCCCGGTTGTAAAATTGGTCTTGGTGAGCCTTCTTTCTTCCACGGTTTCTCCTATGGAAGTGATAATGCTGCTCAAACCAATCCTAATGTTGATTTCCTGGATGCTGCTCACATCAGTTTTGCTCCTATGGATACCATCTGTGCTACCGGAAAAGCATTTTACCTTTCTGCCGGTACTGGTGCTAATGCTCCTGAGGTAAGTGGAAACTGGAGTGTAGGTGCTGATAGCCTTGTAAGTACTCCTGGTGCGCCTAACAGTGCTGCTAACGCAACTTTCCGCGATAATGTGGAGTCTTTGACTAACACTTACAATCGTTGCCCTGCTCCTGAAGTATCAGAAGTAGCAAAAGGTGTATTGATTGTAACTGAGGTATCTAACGGTCCTTCCGGAAGCTGTGAGTACGTTGAAATGATCGTTGCTGCGTGTGAAGATGATCAGTTTGCCCAGTATGTAAACATTCAGGGATGGATCCTTGATGATAACGCTGGTACTTTCAATCGTTTCCGTGATTGTGGTTCAGGTAAGTCCATCACTTCAGGTCACCTGAGACTGGCTTATAATGATGTATGGGATAGTGTAGCTGTAGGTAGTATTATTGTAGTATATAACTACAATGATAACTGCTACAACCTGGATACTGCCAGCTTTAATGGCCCTGATGCTAATGGTGTGTATTGGGAGCCTGTTGGGGGCCCTGTTTCAGGTGTAAACCCTAACATTGAGAGTTCTGGTAGTTACCCAAGCTCCAGTGATTGTGATTATTGCAACCCTTCCGGTAATGTATACGAACCTGCTACCTCATGGACCGGTAAAGTAGGTCTGAGTAACTCAGGTGATGGATTCCAGGTGAGATGTCCTGGTTGTAATGATATTGAAACCGGAGAACCTGCTTTTTATCACGGTTTAGGTTACGGTTCACTTTCAGGTTGGTTAAGTATAGCTGCAGGAACAAATGATCTGGGCGGCCCTGTAGAGAATTACTCTTCAAGTTCACGTATCAAATATGTATTTGTAGGTGAAGATGAAACTGAAGCAGGAAGTGCTGCATTCTGGGATCGTGAATCTGCTGATACCGCAGGAACTCCTCCTGCATCTTTGGGTCAGGTTGAAGCCAACTTCATAGGAGGTATCCAGTTTGGTGCATTTTCATTCCCATGCTGTGCTTCTTCAGGTGAGTCTTCAGGTAAAAGAGCTTTGAATAACAATACCTTCGATGAGCAAGGATTTGTAAAGAATGTTTACCCTAACCCAACTACCGGTCGTGTGAACTTTGAAATGCAAATTTCTGCCCATGCTCAGTTCCGCATTACTGATATCAGCGGCAGAGTAGTTGTAGAACGCGAAGTGAACAAGGAAACCACTTCTATGGATGTTGATCTTAACGGTCAGCCCAGAGGAGTATATATCTACCAGATCATCACCAACGAAGGTGTTGCTTCAGGTAAGATTATCCTTGAATAATAATCATCCCAACAGAAGGCTGTCTCCGTAAGGAGGCAGCCTTTTTTATTTAAAACTCACTCCAATGACAACAACATTACATTCAAAAACCAATGCAGCATGGTTATCATGTCTTTTGCTGTTTGTAAGCCTGGGAAGTGTTTCAAAAACATTCGCACAGGATGATACCCTTAAAATTATGGGGTATAACTTACTCCAGTATCCGGGCAGTACCATTGGCCGGGCTGATGATTATTTAAAAGATATTCTCAAGTATACCAAACCCGATGTATTGGTGGTCAATGAAATGACCAATGAGACGGGAGCTAATTACATTTTGAGTAATGCCTTGAATCAGGATGGTGTAACTCACTATGAAAAGGCCGTGTATACGGGTAATAACAGCCTTAATAATATGGCGTATTACAATTCGGATAAACTGGTTTTAGCAGATCAGGATATTATCAATACCACACCCCGGGAAACGGATGGGTATCGCTTTTATATGAAAGATCCCAACCTGGCTTTTCACCAGGATACTGTGTTTTTTACGGTATATGTGGCTCACCTTAAAGCCAGCCAGGGTTTTGAGTCAACGCGCGGTGCTGCGGCCACAACTATACGCAATTACCTGGACGCTAAAAGTGATGTGTCCAACCATTTTATAATCGGTGATTTCAATGTATACAATAGTACCGAGGCTGCTTACCAGACTTTTCTGGGTTCGGGAGCCTGCCGGTTCTATGATCCCATTGATGAATCCGGTATCTGGCATGCTAATTCTGACTTTGAAGATATCCATACCCAATCTACCCGCACCACCTCTTTTGGCGGAGGAGCTACCGGAGGTCTGGATGATCGTTTTGATTTTATATTGTGTACCAATGATGCCTTGTTAGGTTCCAATCGCCTTACCTATGTTAGCGGAAGTTATGCAGCGCTTGGTAATGATGGTAATCACTTCAATACTTCACTAATTGCTTCGCCTGTAAATTCATTGTACCCGGATAGCCTGGTGCAGGATTTGTATTATATGTCGGATCACCTGCCGGTTGTGGCTAGTTTTGCAGTAGATCTTCCGGAAGGCCCGGCTGTGGGCGCAGGACCATGTGAAGATGTGTTCTTTTCGGAGTATGTGGAAGGTAGCGGTGCAGGCCGTGCCCTGGAAATTCTTAACCCTACCGCCTTTTCCCGTGATCTTGGCGATTATCAACTGGAGTTTTATCCGGATGGGCAAAGCGCGCTTACAGCAGGTCATACTCTGAGCTTGAGTGGAACCTTGAGTGCCGGATCTGTCTTTGTGATCGGGGCGGCTGGTGCCGGGAGTTCAATTGCCAGTGTTTCAGATATGAGCAGCAGTTTGCTGGATAGTCTGTTAACCGGCAATGATGCCGTTGCTTTGGTAAATACAGTGAGCGGTGATACCCTGGATATCATTGGAAGGATAGGTGAAGACCCGGGCTCGTCCGGCTGGACGGTAGGAGCAGGCTCTACGGCTGATCATACCTTAATTCGTGAACATTATATTCAAAAAGGAAGTCCAAATTGGGCGTTTAGTTCTGAGCATTGGGTTGTAAAAACAACTGATCTTACAGACTCCTTGGGACAACATTCGTTCTATAGTTGTAATCCTGAGAATGAGTGTTCTGAACTTTTTATATCTGAATATATCAGAGCCTCCGGAGGCAATACTGCAATAGAGATCTATAACCCATCCGCTAACCCGGTAGTACTCAATGGTAGCTATCAGTTACGAATGTATCCTAACGGATCGTCTACCAGCTACTATGCTTCAGATTTGGAAGGAGTTATTTATCCGGATAGCGTGTTTATCATAGCTCCGTTTACAGCCAACCTGTCGGGTATTGTGAATAATAAAGATCAAACAGACGCCAGTTTTCCCGGGAGTACATTTTTTACCGGTGATGACGCGATTGCGCTTTTCAGAGGATTTGACACGCTGGATGTAGTAGGAGTTATTGGCGTTGATCCGGGTTCTTCCTGGTCGGTAAGCGGTACCAATGGAGTAATGGGTGCTACGGCCGGCTATACCCTTGTGCGTGATTCATCAGTGCAGAAGGGACAGCGGAACTGGAGCGTAGGGGCAGCATCCGAATGGGTGGTCTACCCCAATAATGAGGACGCGTATATGGGGATACATTACATGACGGAATGTGGAAGTGCTGAAGAGGCGGTGGCTGCCTCAGCTTTCCCGGATAAGAAACCAGGGGATGCCTACCAGGTGCATATATATCCCAACCCGGTTAATGAGGAATTGAGGATTGATCTTCTTTCCCTCGATGGTGCTGGTCCTGATGGTAGAACGGTGTTATATGCCGTAAGCACAACCGGGCAGGTGGTGTGGATGGAAGAGGTTTCAAGGGCTGGCACTTCACTGGTTGTAGATGTTTCAGCATGGCCAGCCGGTTTGTATATTTTTAGTGTAAAATCTACAGATTTTACCAGTAAAAACCATAAGGTTATGGTATTGCACTAAAGTTGCATGATCTTACATCAGTCATCTTTTAAAAATTAAAACAAAAAAGGAACAGTATCGGGTTTTAAGAAAGGAACCAAAAAAAAAATTGAAAGCAATATTACAACCGCCATTCTGTAAGTATTGCAGGTCCTTAATCTTTAATTAGCCTGATACTGTTCTGTTTTAATTAAAAAATCCTGTAAAATCCCGGTTCTTTTACGAATGGTGCGTTTGATGTAAATCCACTGAAGATACTTGCTCTGTGAAGTTTCTTCGGAACCAAGCCGGTCTTACATTAATTAAGCCTTAGCATACCTTTAAGAAACCGCAAACTCCGATTTCAGATAAGGTATTCATATACTTTTGAGGAAACTCTCTCAATAAGATGGATTATTTACGAATAGCACTTCACAATCTTACCGGCAAGGAGGCTTACCTGCTCCGTAACCGGATCCGTAACCAAGAGAAGAAAATACGCCTTCTGGAGGTGTTGCAGCAGAGTGATGCCATAATGAGTAATGAAGAGTTAAGTTACGCTATTTCGTATGGTGGAAATCTCACCAATTTATATACCCTTAAAAACCGGTTGCTGAATGATCTGGTAGATGTAAAGCTGGAGCTGAACCGCACGGAAATGGTACGTATTCGTGAAATGATCCAGAATATCAGGGCGCTGGTGTATACCAAGGACAAAAGTATACTGCTGAGACAGTTGAAAATGCTTCAGAAAAAATGCAGATTCCTGGAGCTTTATGCCGAGCTGCGGGAAGTTTATTTCTGCTATTGCCTTTTATTCAGACATGATCAGCGTAAGCTCCAGAAGTATCAAACCCTCATTAATGATGCTAATGAAAAACAACGGCTTGCCAATCAGTTAGAGGAACTGTTTTATTTCCGTTTGCTGATTACTCAGGATCTTTATTATTATCCCAATCAGCAGGCTTTTAATCTGGGTTTCCAGGCGCTCCGGGAGGCACAGGTAATTTGTGAAAAACTGGAAAATAAAAGTGCCTTGTTCCTTTGTCTTAGTGGTGAGCTAACTCTATATCTGAATCACTTTTTTAACTTGGATAAGGCAGATGTATATATGGCCAAACTGGATGAACTGGCAGCTTTATACCATGATCCGGTGGTCGCAGACCGATACCCTAATTGTACCGTGGCCATTCAGTGCCTGTATAGTCGCTTTTACCACTTAACCGGGCAGGATAAAGAGTTTAAGAGGGAGCAAAAACGTATCAGTAAAAAGATCATAGAAGTACAGGGGCATCAGATGTTTGATTCCAGCTTTTACTTTTTTCTGTATAGTGAATGTCTGGAGCGGGTGGAAATGGAGTCGTATGACGATTTGGTGCAGTTTATAGAGTCTATTCTACCTGCGGACCACGAACCTTCCGATTTATCCACTCAGGTTCAGTTTGAATACCTCCTTGCGCTTAAGGAGTATTATCGGGGTAATTATGAGAAGAGTTCGTCTATACTGTTACGTTCCAGGGTCTATTTCTCGTTTCTGGATATTTATTCGGGATGGGCAGCTGTTGAAAATATACTTCTGCATATTCTCAATAATATGCTGATCGGTTATCACTCAACCTTTGATTCCGATATAGGGCTGCTAAAACGTACACTCAGTAAGATTAAAATTGGAAAAAAAGTGAGTTCTGAAGTGCGGACCATACTCAAAAAAGCAAGTAAGAATAATTCTATTGATGCTATAGAAAACTATGTTACCCAACTGACTAAAAATTTTAATCTCATGCCATTGGTTAAAATACCTGTAAAAAGTTAAGAAGGAAATAAAGCACTATTAATATTTAAAACACACCTTGAAAATAGTTTTGCACCGAAAAAACAGGACGGGCTTTAGGTGCTTCTTATCAGTTGCGGTAGAATGAAGAAATTTTGGAATACATTACTCGGTTTGATACTTGGTTACAGTGTGTTTGGGCAGCTGGACGACCTTATGATCGTGGAGTATGTGGACTGGAGTTCAGGGGATGGCTTAGCCGTTAAAATATATAACCCTACTTCGGCTGTCATTAACCTCACGGGCTATTCAATCTCCACCTACAATAATGGAAGCCTTACCCCCAATCACAGTGTAAACCTTTCCGGAAGTATGATGCCGGGAGATGTAAGAGTGGCTGGTAATAGTGGATATCCATGTACAAAAAATTTCACACTGGGAACCGGGGTTAATGGCAATGATGCCGTTGCCTTGCTTAAGAATGGGGTTTTTGTGGATATGGTCAACATGGTAGGTGCCAATTATGGGTCAAATAACGGGCTGTTTTACCACAATCGCCTTATTCGTAAAAACAACAATTGTGTTCGTTATACGGCTACCAATGGGGCCTCCTCAAATTCGTGGCCATCGCACATGATATTTTCACATAATGGTTGGAATACCACGGCTACACAATGCTTTGGTAGTGGCTCACCTTATACACCGCACAGGGATACCGTGCAGGACTTTATGCAGATATGCCAGGGGGATAGTGTGCTGATTAACGGAGTTTACCGCAGTACAGCCGGCTCTTATTACGAAACATTTACATCTTCATCTTTCTGTGACAGCGTGGTTGAAATTCAGCTTTTTCTGCATCCTATGGATCTGATGGGACAGAATCTTACGCTTTGTGAGGGAGATAGTGCTTTTCTGGAAAAGGCCTGGCGGTCGCTGTCCGGGGTGTATTATGATACACTCTCCGGGAGCAGCGGGTGTGATAGTGTGCTGCAAACCTTATTGGATATACTCCCCCGGCTTACTTTCTCTGATACGCTAGATATCTGCCAGGGCGATAGTGTAATGATCAGCCAAAACTGGGAGAGTCAGGCAGGAATGTATTCAGATACTTTAACAGCCTCGAATGGTTGTGATAGCATAAGTTCTGTTTTATTGCGGGTTTCTCCTGCGCTGGTAACCAATACTAATACGTTTATCTGTGCAGGTGACAGTATCCTGCTGCAGAATTCCTGGCAGAAAATGGCTGGTACTTATTACGATACGCTAGCTGCTGCTAATGGGTGTGATAGTGTGCTCGTTACCAATGTTTTAATGCTTCCTGTAACTCAAAGTGAGGATACTGTTTGGGTATGTGAAGGCGATAGTGTGTTTATTGCTGACAGCTGGCAGCACACACCAGGTAGTTATGCTGATACCATGCAGACTGCTGAGGGTTGCGATAGCATAGTAACTACCAGACTAATGAATTTCATGGTTCTGGCCGGAGCCCGAAACCTTGAGATTTGCAGGGGTGACAGTATTTTTGTGGGCGGTTCATGGCAGTCTTCAGCAGGCTTGTATGCTGATACGCTCACGGCCATCAATCGGTGTGATAGCCTGCTGTATACACAACTTAGTATAGTTGATAATTTCACGGGTTATAAGTTGATAGGGCTGTGCCCCGAAGACAGTGTTCAGCTGGCCGGGCAGTATTATTCGGATGATACGCTTATAGTCT
Source organism: Owenweeksia sp. (assembly GCA_965212245.1). Classification (GTDB taxonomy): domain Bacteria; phylum Bacteroidota; class Bacteroidia; order Flavobacteriales; family Schleiferiaceae; genus CAKZNE01. The sequence continues at coordinate 1,805,546 of OZ243107.1, forward strand.
ATACCATAGCGAACCCCATGGGGTGTGATTCCACCATTACAGCCGAGATCCGTACTTATAAACTCAATGCAGATTTTGAATGGAGTGTTCACTCTGAGAATGAGCAAAAAGTGATCTTTAAAAATCATTCTTCACCAGACTCAGGTGTACAATGGTCCTTTGGCGATGGTACATTTTCGGAAGAAACCGATCCGGTGCATACCTACTCCAATCCCGGCTTATATACCGTAGATCTTACGATTGTAAATGTCAATGGTTGTCGTGATTCAGCAACTGATCAGATAGCTGTCCTGGCACCGGAGCCAGAAACGGAGTTTTTCATTCCTAACACTTTTACACCCAATGATGATGGTATAAATGACTTCTTCCGTATTTCGGTACAAGGCAATCCGGTTTTTTATATCAGTATATACAATCGCTGGGGGCAAAAGCTATTTGAATCCGGTGATAGTAAGTTTCAATGGTCCGGGAAGTTCCAGGGACAGGATTGCCCCGATGGCGTGTATACCTACCAAATTGGAGGAGCTATTCAAAAGACCGGTGTGATCCATATAATTCGGTGACGATTTTTAGAAATGAGGAAACAATTACTTGTAGTTATACTAAGTGTTCTGGGGTTTGGCATACAAGCCCAGTTGGATGATCTGATGATCGTGGAGTATGTGGACTGGGATCCGGGAAATGGATTGGCAGTAAAGATCTATAATCCCACAACTTCGGCAATTAACCTTAGTGGATACACGGTGTCCGTCTACAATAATGGTAATGCATCGCCTACTAATAATGTTAACCTGTCAGGCTCATTGGCGGCCGGAGGTGTATTGATAATCGGCAACAGTGGTTATCCCTGTTCTAAAGATGTAAGTATTGGTGGTGGTGTAAATGGTGATGATTGTGTGGCCTTGCGTAAAGGAACACAGTTTATTGATATGATCAACTTACACGGGACTAATGTTTCACCCAGAATTGGCAGTGTCTCCAATGGTTTGTTCCACAAGAAAATTGTGCGGGCAAACGACAATTGCCTTCGCTACACCTCTACAAATGGTACATCGGTTAACTCATGGCCCGCCAGTAGTGTAATATCGGTTGCCGGTTGGGTCGTGTCCGGACCGGCTTGCCTGAGTACAGGAGGTACACCTTATAACCCTGCTCCTTTAATAGTGCCGCAAAATACCAGTATCTGTCAGGGAGATAGTCTTCTGGTGGGGGGTGTTTATCATACCTCAGCCGGAACCTATCGTGATACGGTTCAATCCCTTCTCTTTTGTGATAGTGTGATAGAAGTGAATCTGTTTATCACTCCCTTTCCTCAAAAGACTCAGAATCTCCAAATATGCAATGGCGACAGCGTTTTTTTGGAGAATGCTTTTCGTAAAACGGCCGGGGTTTATCGCGACACGGTGAACGTGCCTAATAGTTGTGATAGTATAATTATCACCCATTTACAGATAACCCAGAGTTTTAATATTTCCAATACCGTAAGTGTTTGTAGTGGAGACAGTATAATGCTGGAGGGAATGTACCGCAAAACCTCAGGCATTTACCGGGATACCTTGATTGCTCAAAATAGTTGTGACAGTGTTATCAGTACTCAGCTGAACGTACTCCCTTCATTTTCTTCTTCTGTATCTCAAACCATATGTGAAGGTGATAGTATTTTCCTGGCCGGAGCCTGGGAAAAGCAAGCTGGTGTGTATGTTGACACTCTTGTTTCTACTCAGGGTTGTGATAGTATTATCCATATCAGCTTATCCGTTCGCCCCATCAGGCAGGGATTAAGAAATATAGTCATTTGCAAGGGAGATAGTATTTTTCTGGAAGGGCAGTTCAGATCTGTTTCGGGTAATTATCGTGACACACTGGTTTCCAGTCAGGGTTGTGACAGTATAGTGGTTACCCGGCTGAATATTAATAACATTCTCCAGAGCTTCAGGACGATTGAGCTTTGCGTTGGTGATAGTGTGTTTTTGCAGCAGGCATGGCAAAACACCAGTGGGACCTATCATGATACACTTTCCGGGTCAGGAGGTTGTGATAGTATTGTCAGCACTCAGTTGCAGGTAATTCCTTTGCCCACTGTTACTTATGAAGTACACCTTTGCAAAGGCGATACCATTGGTGTGGGAGGGGAGAACTGGTTTTCAGATACTACAATTGTACTGGTTAAAAAAGGGAATGGGCTATGTGATAGTTTGGTTACCTATATCCTGACCTTTGGAAAGGCTGAGGCAGATTTTGATCTGGAGTATGATGAGCAGGATCCTTCTACCGTCTACTTTGAAAGTTACTCCAAAGGCGAAGCGCTGGATCATAGCTGGAATTTTGGAGATGGCGGAACCAGTAGTATAGCCTCACCAACTCATACTTATCCCGGCCCGGGTGACTATTCAGTTACCCTGGTTGTAATAGCAGACGGTGGATGCCCGGATACCTTGATTCGCCCGGTGAGCATTGTATTCCCTGAGCCGGTTGAAGAGCAAATGGAAGTGCCTAATGTATTTACCCCCAACGGGGATGGGGTGAATGACTCTTTTAAAGTGGACGGTTCCGGCTGGCCACTTTTCTCCATCGGAATCTACAACCGTTGGGGTACCCAGGTATATCGTTCTTCAGATATCAATTTTGAATGGGACGGCAAGCAGAATGGTAATGAATGTGCTGAAGGTACCTATATGTATATCATTGAAGGGAATGAGGTGCTAAAAGGGTTCATGACTTTAGTTCGATAAAAACAGGGCTAATATTACATTAACTGATATTTAAACCTTTATTAAGGCTTTGATATATATGTATTTGGGTATTGATATGTTTATTTTTGGCCACGGAAAATTTCTCTAAAAATTAGCAAAATATGTGTATCAAAAAATGGTTTAAAATTTACTTTTCAATACTGATTTTCACGAGTCTGTATTCACCTGCTATGGCGCAGGCCGATACTATCTACTTTGAAGGCTTTACCGGACAGAGTGGAAAGGGTCTTGGAAACACTTCCGGTGTGAGCTGGACAATTGATGCTTCCGGGTGTCCAAATGCCGATGCATTCAATGTACAAAGCGGTGATAAATTTGTAGGAACTAATTTGGATGGCAGCTCCAGTTCAGGTGCTACAGGATATTGGTACTCGCCCCAGGTGAATATTGCAGGCCTTGCCAATCCTTATGTGTCTGTATATGTTTCGCAATCAGCCACCTCCTTTGAAGCGGCAGATTTCATTCAGTTTTCGTATTCTATTGATGGAGGGGCTTTTGTAGAAGTGAACAATCTTACAGCGGGTTTTTCCCCACAATATCTTAAAACGAATATTCAGGCCGCAGATTCTGTACAAATACGTATGGCGATGAATAATAATGCCGGAGCAGAATCCCACCATTTTGACCATGTAATGGTCGGAGATTCCAGTGTGTGCCCACAACCCGCCCCGGTGACTGGTTTTGCTGCCACCGAGCAGTTGCGTAAAGTTTCCTTAAGCTGGAGCATTCCGGCCAGTTGCTGGGATGAGGTGTTACTTGTAGCTGCGGAAGCCAACGTCACTTTTTCACCCAACGGAAGTACTGCTTCTTACATTACCAATACCAATTACCAAAACGGTATGGAGGTAAGTCCCGGAGAGTACCTGATGTATAAAGGAATGGGCAGTACTGTGGATCTCTCAAACTTTGACCGGAATAAACAGTACTTCTTTAAAATATTCTCCCGGAATGATACCACATGGGGCAATGGGGTGGAAATTAATCTGAATACCACCAGTCTGGTAGATTCCATTCCTTCTTCTTCCGTAGGGGGTGATTGCCAGGAGCTGTTCATCTCAGAATACCGGGAAGGATCTGTACCGTATAATTCACTTGAGGTTTATAATCCAACGGCTGATACGGTGGATCTGAGCGCGTATACCCTTAATATTTATACAGGGGGAAGCGCTTCGGTAAACCGTACTTCTGCCATGGTAGGTAAACTGGCTCCTGGAGAAACGTTTAATGCTACCACCAACCACCCGGCCACTAATGCTACTTTAAAAGCTTCCGCAGATAGCTTATACTCTTTCCCCTGGGCGGGCATATTTACCGGTGACGATGCCGTGACTCTTGAGAAAGGCGGGGTCATTATTGATGTGATAGGTGTTGTAGGTAGTGATCCTGGAAGCGAATGGAATGTTACGGGAACCAACGGAGTTAATGGCTCAACCAATGATTATACTTTGGTGCGCGATAGTACTATTCGTAAAGGACAAACCAGCTGGGGTATTTCCTCGGTGAGCGAATGGATGGTGTTTCCCAATACCGACTTCACATCATGGGGTAGCCACCAGATGCAGCCCTGCTCTGTAACTACTCCTGAAATGGAGGTGGTTTACAGCTCCGGATCATTGGACTTCGGTGCCAAAATAATCCATACCACAACTATAAAGAGTTACAGCGTTGATGCTCAGAATATCTTTGATGACATCGAGATCATTGCTCCTGCTCCTTATGAGGTTTCACTTTCTCCCAACGGCTTGTTTAATGATACCCTGATACTCTATGGAGGCCTGGCCTCACAAGTGGATGTGTATGTGAAGTTCAATCCCCAGGCGGTTGGTACTTACCATGATTCTATCCAACATACTACTTCCGGTGTAGATACAGTTTATGCCTTGATCAGTGGCTCAGCTTTTGACCCTTACCCACACTACCAGATTGCTCAGATCAATGGAGTGGATGCAAATGTGGAAGCGGATTCAGCCAACGTGCAACTTTCTCTTTCAGGAGTGGTGTACGGGGTAAACCTGAGACCAGCCGGTTTGCAGTTTACCATGATAGACGCTACAGCAGGGATCAACGTATTCAGTTTCGGGGGTGTATCTTCTTATACCGTTCAGGAAGGGGATAGTATCACAGTGTTTGGTTCGCTCACCCAGTTTAACGGACTGCTGGAAATTGAACCCGACTCCATAGTATATCATAAGAGCAATGCGGCTCTTAAAACAGCAACGGTGGTAACGGCTTTAGGTGAAAATACTGAAAGTGATCTCGTTCGTATGGAAGAGTTCTATCTGGCTGATCCTGCCCAATGGATCAATACCGGTTCAGGATTTAATGTGGATATAACCAACGGCACGGATACTATTGAGGTGCGTATTGATAATGATGTAGATCTTTTTGGTCAGCCTGCACCGGCCGGTTTCTTTAATATTACCGGCATAGGAGGACAGTACGATGCATCATCACCTTATGATGAAGGGTATCAGCTTTTTCCGCGTTACCAGGCAGATATTGAAAATATTGCCGCTTCCCTAACAGTATCCCATGATGATACCCTGAATTTTGGTCAGGTATTGCTGGGTGATACTTCCGAAGTGTTGAGCTATAAGATAGATGGTACTTTTCTTACTCAGGTCTTGCAGATCAATGCCCCGGCCAATTTTGAAGTAAGCCTGGATAGCATCACTTTTTCCAGTGGCGTACAGCTAAGTGCAAGTGCTATGGGGGTACTGAACGATACTGTTTTTGTACGCTTTATTCCAGCGGGTTTGGGAATAACCTCTGACTCTGTTGCCAATAGCAGCGATACCACGGCATATACTTACCTTATAGGTGAGGCAAAAGATCCTTTCCCGGCCTATGCTATTGGTATGATCAATAGTGTGGATGCCAACCAGCAAGCGGATTCACTGGGTGTAAATACAACGTTGCACGGTGTGGTATATGGGGTTAACCTCCGGCCAGCCGGTTTACAATTTACCCTTCGTGATAATACCGGGGGAATAGCGGTTTTCAACGCTACAGGAAACCTGGGTTATACCGTGCAGGAAGGTGATAGTATCATGGTGAAAGGGATGATTGATCAGTTCAACGGACTGTTGGAGATCATTCCTTCGGAGATAAGTTTAATAGCTTCCGGTAAAACCCTGAAACAGCCGGTTCTAACTACTGTTCTGGATGAGTCTACCGAAAGTGACCTGGTAAAGATTGACGGAGTGTACCTGATGAACCCGGGTCAATGGACCAACAGCGGCTCTGGTTTTAATGTAGACATTACCAACGGTACCGATGTATATGAAATGCGCATTGATAATGATGTGAATATTTTCGGGCAGCCTGCACCTGCCGGTTATTTCAATGTAACAGGTATTGGCGGACAGTTTGATAATTCGGCCCCTTATGACACCGGCTACCAATTGCAACCGCGCTACCAGGCAGATATTGTAGATCTGAACGCCAGCCTTGCGGCTTTAACATCTGCTAATCTGAACTTTGGCAGTGTGGCAGAAAATGACACATCTCTGGCTCAGTCTTTTGTTATAGAGGGAGACTACCTGCTGGAGGATTTGAATGTTACCACCTCTCCTGAGTTCCCTATTAGTTTTACCGCTAATGGAGGTTATACGGACTCTCTCTACATAATGCAAAACAATGGGTATTTGAGAGATACTATTTATGTACGCTTTGCCCCCTCAGCTAATACTTCCTTTACGGATTCTGTGATCAATGTAGCCGGTTCTGGTCATGTAAGAGTAGATGTAAGTGGTATTGGTTTTGATCCTTACCCTGATTATGCAATAAGCCAGATCAATGACAATGATCCCAATGGAGAGGCAGACTCGGTAAGTGTAAAGTGCGAGCTTAGCGGTATAGTGTATGGTGTAAATCTGCGCCCTGCCGGCCTGCAGTTTACGCTCATTGATCCAACCGGTGGAATTGCAGTATTCAGTAGCAGTAAGCAGTTTGGTTACACTGTGCAGGAAGGTGATAGTATTTCGGTTTCCGGAACCATACTCCAGTTTAACGGCCTGTTGGAAATAGAACCTGATACGGTTGAGCTATGGTCAACCGGCCATAGTCTGAAAACGCCAATTATTGTAACTGCGCTGGATGAGTCTACCGAAAGTGATGTGGTAGAGATAGAGAATGTGACTCTGGTAACACCATCGCAATGGCAAACCAGCGGGGGTTCCTTTAATGTTGATATTACCGATGGAATCAATATCTACGTGATGCGTATAGACGAAGATGTGGATATTTACGGACAGCCTGCTCCCGCTCAGCCTTTTGACGTAACAGGTATAGGCACCCAGTTTGATCCTAATATTCCTTATCTAAGTGGTTATCAAATTATGCCACGCTACCAGGCAGATATTGATGAGACTATTGGGGTTAGCGAATTGCACGATGTAAACCGTGTCAGTATTTACCCTAATCCTGCAAGCTCCCTGTTGCACATTCAGACAAAGAATGTATTTACAGAAGATGTAATCTTAAATGTGTATAATGTGAGTGGGACACTGATCAAAGTTGTGCAAGCACAATCGGCAGGTCTGCCGGAGATCAGTATTGAGGTATCAGACTTGGTAAAAGGCACTTATATATTGCAGATCCTTTCCCGAACTGAAAGTGAACAAAAAGTGTTTATAGTACAATAGAATCGTAATTGATACGGTAATTATTTGGTAGAAAGGCCGCAGGATTTCCTGTGGCTTTTTTATTTCCTCAATAGAAGATTAAAAGGCACAGGAGTTGCATGAAGTGGAAGGGGGCATCACCGGTGAGAATAAATCCACCGCGCTTTATACACACGAAGGTCTGAAACTGGTATATCAGGCCCGTTAAATAGTTTTATATGATGCGCCCACCAGCTTTCTTCAGCCTGTACATACAGCAACTTATCACGATAAAAGCTTATTGATTTTACTTTATGAGACTTATGTAAGAGTGGGTGGGGTGCAAATTTCTCTGTCTTCAGATCAAACTCCCATACATTTTTACTAGCCGATATGACAAGGCTTTGTTTTGAGGGAAGCCAGATAAGATCATGCCCGCCTTTTGAGGGTAACTCATAACAAGTGTCTTGTTTGAGCGAAATCCCCTCTGTATTGCTCAAATGATATTTTCTCAGTTCTAACTGGCCCAATGCATAAAGGGCAGATTTTTCAGGCACCCATGCCAAACCATGACCTGAGAAGATAGAGTCTTCCCATAACTGCTTTCCCTCCCGCCAGTTGTAGATGATCATTCGGTCTCCCCCCGGTTTTGAAGAGCCTATTACTGCAACATAATCTTCAAACAGCAATTCCATAGAATGAGCATTGGGAAGATAAGTGGAAAAGAGCACCTTTTTGGAAGCAGTATCCAGTAAAGCACATCCCCCGGTGGACGAGGTTACCAGGATCTGCTTACCATTGTTGATGGGTTTGCACTCATCCATTTTTTGAAAATGGAGGGTGTCAAGGCTTGGATCATCAGAAGCCTGCCATTCCCAAACGGTTTTGATTTTGGTACCTGAGAGGTCTATAATCCTGACCTTATTGCTACCACACACCACGGCCAAAGGAAGCTTGGGAGAGGGCATTCTTAAGCTCATTGTAAGAAGAAATACCAAAACCGCCAGAAAAAACGGAGCCAGTGAAATGTGGGCTTTCTTAATTTTCAAGATAGGTCTTCAATAAAACCGGCCGATCTGTTTGTATCATATTAAAACCTTTGGCTATTAACCAGCCATAAGCTTCTTCAGGGTGGGTAGTAGCCAGATCATCATCATGTCCACCGTTTAGAGAAGGCCAAAGGGAGTTGGCCCAGGCTTTTACGCCATTTTTTTTATACTTCCTTATATTCTTCAGAATGGCGGCCGTGTCACTGCCAAAAACATACTCAATGGCAAAGGGTGGATTTTGGGAAAGGTAATCTTCAATTATTTTTTCAGCTCCGGGCTTTTTCAGGTTTACGATGGGCATAAATTGAATTTCCGTTAGTAAGGGACCCAGGTCTTTTTCCATTTGTTCTACGGGTATTTCGCCTTTGAGAAGTATTTGGTTGGACATATCATATTTACGGATGTAGGGCATCAGGAATTTAAAGATAGAGTAGCTCTTATCCAGGTTTATAATGATCTTTCCTTTGGTAAGCTTAAGGACCTCCTCCAGTGAAGGAACCTTAAATATGGTGGTGCGGCCGAGGCCGTTTTTGAGGTTCAGCTGTTGTACTTCCTGCCAGGTAAGATCTGCTACCTTGCCTTTACCATTTGTAGTTCGGTCCAACGTTACATCATGCATTAAAACCGGAATGCTGTCTTTGGTAAGCCTTACATCAATCTCAATAATATCAAATCCTTTTTCAATGCAGCTTTGAATACCTTCAATGCTGTTTTCAGGAAAGTTTCGCCAGTCACCACGGTGTGCAATTATCCAAACCTTTTCTTTTTCAGGAAAGGCATCGCCCACAGGAGTTACTGATTCATCAAGAGCGGAGGGCGAAGTTTCACCGTTAAGTTGGTCACAAGCGGAACAAAGGAACAGGCATAAGCATACTAACATATACCCGGTGAATGGTGGTTTGATTTTCATGATGACTTTTTAATTGAAATAACCGGGCGGATAAGGTTGGGTATCCGCCCGGTTGATAATCAGATTAAGAGAGGGGGTGTTATTTGCTTATTGCAATCTTCTTTACAGCGTACTTTCTATCGTTTTGTACAGAAATAATGTACACACCGCTATTCAGGTTTATCCTTTCGGTGTAGTTTAATCCGGACGTATTGCGAATAGTCGTATTCATGATCTTTTTACCCGACATATCTGTGATGTTAAGGCTGAATGTATGTAGATCTACTTCTGTAAAAATGGTAAGCTCACCATTGTGGTAAGAAACCGATACATTTTCGGTGATATTCTCAATTTCTGAAATACCGATGGAAGAAGACATATTAGCGGTATGCTTCAGGTTTTGTCCTTTCATAGGCCAGTCAGAAGCGGCCAGTCCGGAAGCAGGAGTCTGGATAGCATAAAGCAGACGGTCATAGGAACCGATGTAAAGAACACCGTTGTTGTCAATGGCAGGTGAAGACCAGATGTTACCACCGGTTGGAACGGTAAATGCCAATGCACCGGTAGGGGTTAATGCATGCACCTGATCATCCCAGGTTCCAAAATAGATAAACCCGTTTGCATCAATAGCCGGAGAAGAGTTTACGATACTGGTAGAGTCTACCATGTAATTCCAGTTGGTGTTTCCGTTAGAAGGGTTTAAAGACAGTACATTATGGCCCTCCTTGGTGCCTATGATCACATCACCACTGGCGGTTAATGCAGGGGCGCATACGGAAATACGGCCCACTACATCTTTGGTCCAGCGCAGACTTCCATTCACATCCAATGAAATTACTTCACCATCTGTACCACCCTGATCAACGCCAATATATATATTGTCATTCTTGTCTAAGGCAGGAGCTCCTTCAGCATTTCCAAGCATATTGTACGCCCATACCATACTACCGTCACTCAGATTAAGAGCGTAGAGGGAGTCATTGTTGGAAGCTACGATTAGCAAGTCATTGGAAGTAATGGCGGGAGAAGAACGCACAGCTGTTCCGGTACTGAAGACCCATTTTTGGGTTCCACTGTTATCCACCGCATACACGTTACCGTCATCGGAACCAAAGTAGATAGTGTTATCATTATCTACGGCTGGTGTAGAGTAGGTAATACTACCTGCCGTTGGAAACGTATAATTGAGTGTTCCGTCAGGATTGAAAGCATACATGTTAAAATCCCTTGAACCGCAGTAGATTACCCCGTTGGAACCAATGGACGCAGAAGAGTTGATTCGGTCTCCGGTCTTAAATTGCCATTTTAAGGTACCGGCAGGGGTAACGGCATAAAAAAGGGAATCATAATCGCCAAAATAAAGCGTTCCATCATCACCGATAGCAGGAGAAGAAGGTTTGATCTCCCCGCTGGCCTGGAATGTCCATTTCACGGTTTGTGCTGAAGCCGCAGTTGACGCCAGGGCCAGCATTAGAAAGTAAATTGTTTTTTTCATAATAAAAGTTGCATTTAAAAATTAGTAAGGGATTTTTGAGATATTTATGGGTCTAAAGGGTCTGAGGGGTCAATGTGTAAAGCATATATCACCGGGTAAAACTCTATATCAGTGGGGTTGAGTCTTTTGGGGTTAAGCAATGGGAAATACCCCAAGTCTTTCATGCATCGCGATTGGAATGAAGGACTCATTATGTAGTCCATATGGCTGGCGGTGGCTACAGCCAGGCATGCTTTGTTTTTAGGTAAACCATAACGGTAAATTTGCCGTGAGGTGTTGCGGAAATTGGTAGTGGTGTGTCTTGCATGAGGGTCAACCAGCACGGCTTCCTCGGGAATATTGAAATTTTCAAGCAGATATTTTTTCATTTCAATTGCCTCATGGTAAGAAGTTTGAAATGGATATACATTTGCGCCACTTATAAGAAGAAGGGGAGCTACACCGGTATGGTAACGATCTGCGGCAGTGATCAGTCTTTTTTTTGCGCTTTCACTAAGATTTATGGCGTCACCGGGAGAATTTGGTGAGTCACCCAGTACCAGTATTAGTGAGTGGGAGTAATCCTCCCAATTAATGTTGCTCAGCTTACTGAGGGCAGTAGCATTTTCTTCCTGGCTCAATGGTTCAAAGCGTCCGGCTTCGTCACGATTATTAATTTCCAATAGTTGGAGGCACAGCTGTAAAGCGGGAGCGAAGAAGAGTGTGTTATCGGATTCCGTAATAGTAATAATGGCTTGTCTTACCTGGTTAACATAAAAGGGATCATTCATAGCATAGCTTACGGAGTCGCTATCCGGGTCACGGGGAGAAGCGCCCTCGCCATATACGGACAGGATATGTTCCAAACCCGTGCTCACATTTTTCCAGACCGAGCGAATAAAAACGGCATCATTAAAATCTTCAAAACGCAAGTAACAGCCAGAGGCTTTAAGCTCTTGTATCAAGGTGGCGGAAAGTAGGTTACTGCCCACTAAGCGATCAAAGGCAGCAATGATGTCCTGTTGTTCTTCAACCGTAAAATGAGCAGCGCCTACCATTTCGGAAACGTTTGAAGCGGGGTCTGCGGTTACTTTGTTAAGACGCTGTATGAGGTTGGTGTGTATATTCTTTAACTCCGTATCCTTCTTTAGTTCCACCAGTAAATTCTGGTTTTGCTGCAGAATGCTTAGGAAATAGAAGTTTTTGTCCTGAACAGGATTATGGATAATCAGCGGTTGGGCCGGGTTAAAGTAAGCCGATTCATTTTTCGCTGAAGCATCCACAACGGCAGGTGTCCCCACGGTTGAGTTTTCTTTTTCGCACCCAAGCAGGACAGTACAGATCAATATGAGAAATAGCGTTTTATACACTTTAGTACCCTGGATTTTGTCTAAGCACGGCAGGCTTGTTGATCTTCTCAATTTCAGATTGTGGAATAGGGTACAATTGCTGATAAGTTTGAACTGAAAGGCCCTGTGCGTTCATTACGGTCTCCGCACGTCCCGCAGCCAACAGGTCAAACCAGCGATGACCTTCAAAGGGCAACTCCACCCTTCTTTCCTGTAGAACAGCGCTACGAAAATCTTCCTGGCTTCCAATATCAGAGGTAGTGAGAGAAGGAAGGCCCGCCCGGCTACGGACGGTGTTCAGGGCGGCAAAAGCGGATGGGCTTAGGGCACTTATTTCGTTTTCAGCTTCGGCAAACATCAGCAGAACATCGGCATAGCGCAGCACGATGTAATCATTGCCGGTTTTATTGGTGGTAACGGATATAGGAGCCAGGAATTTACGGGGCATATACGTAAATCCATCCTTGGCAAAACCTATCATAGCCCTTCTTTTATCACCCGGTTCAAAAGCATCTTTGAGGTTCTGGGTTAGAGGTGTGTTAGTAGTATCATAGGTTAACAGCCAGGCATTATGGCCTTCACCATCTACTTCACGGGCAAAGCGAATAGCAAATATTATTTCATTGTTCCACTCATTGTCGGACCTGAATACATCGGCTATTTCCGGTAATAGGGAATGAGGACTGCCTTGTAATTCTGATAGTACCTCTTTGGCTTTTGGGTAATTTTTGTTCCACAGGTAAACCTTGCCTAAAAGAGCTTTGGCTGCCCAGGAGGTAGCATGACCAATTTCACTCTCTCCATAGGACGGGGGAAGTAGAAAAGAGGCTTTTGTAAGATCGTCTACAATGGCCGAAAGAATAGCCTCGGGGGAAGCCTGGGCCTGAGCAAGAGCCTCTTCAGGACTTAAAGGTTCCAGGGCAAGCGGGGCAGACCCCCAGAAACGGAGAATGTTAAAATAAGTGAACGCTCTGATAAAGCGGGCTTCACCCTCAAACTGGTCTGCAGCGGTAGCATTAAGATCAGCTTCTTCTAGTTTTGAGAGTATAAGGTTGGCTCTTGCAATGGCGTTATAATAAGCGCCCCAGGTTTCAAGAACGATCTCATTGGCCGGTGTTTCCGAAAAATGATCAATATTATAACGGTCCTGGGTTCCTGCCGTTGGAGCCTCCAGGCTAAGGTTATCAGAACGGTATTCCACCATTTCAAAGTATGGGTTTACATAGCTTTGAAGGCGGGCATAGGCTCCTGTGAGGGCCGAGCGAAAATCGGCTTCATCTTCAAAAAAGTTTTCACTGTTGGCTTCAGAATTAGGAGCCAGGTCCAGGAAGTCCTTTTTACAGGACACTACAGCTAAAAACATTATAATTGATGAGATGATATTGAGCAGACTGATCTTTTTCATTTTAAAAGGTAGCATTTAATCCTACGGAATAAGTTCTGGCCAAAGGGTAAACCCCGTAATCCACTCCCGGAGTAAGGGCATCTGAATTATATAGATCAACTTCCGGGTTATAGCCGGAGTAATCGGTCCAGGTATGCAGATTTTGTACGGAGATGTAAAATCTTAACCGATCTACCGAGGCGCGCTTGGTCCATTTTTCAGGAAGAGTATAGCCCAGCGTTATATTCTGGATACGGAGGTAAGAACCATCTTCCAGATGCCAGGTTGAGGTGCGCCCGTTATTTCCGGTGGCTTTTCGGTTGGCCCGGTTTACTTCACCATTCCCGGGTTCTTCAGGAGAACGCCAGCGGTTGAGGGCTTCGGTAGTGTTGTTGAAATTACCTTCCATATTGACGTTGTATCTTCTCAGTAAATTCAGGATCTCGTTGCCCTCGGTGCCCTGAAGATTTATAGCCAGATCAAAACCGGCATAACCGATCTCAGCACGCATACCATAAATGAAGTCCGGGAAATAACTGCCCACAATCGAGCGGTCATCATCCACATCAATAGTGTCATTACCATCAATATCCACAAAGCGAAAATCTCCAGGCTGTGTATTGGCAAAATGTGGGTATTCATCCAGCTCTTGCTGGTTTTCAAACACACCGTCCTGGGTCAGGAAATAGTAGGATCCAATGGGTTCACCAATACGGGTAATGAAATAGGAATGACCGGTTCCGGCCGTTTTAATGATCTCTGTGCCTTGTGATCCTAGAGAAATTACCTTGTTCTTGTTCAAGGAAAGATTGCCGCTTACGGACCATGAAAAACTGTCGTAATGATCCCTGAGCGTAAGCATAAACTCCCACCCGCGGTTTTGTACACTACCGATATTTTGCCGGGCTATTTCAAATCCGGTTGTCAAGGGTACAGGCACATTCAAAAGCAGGTCGGAAGTAATACTGTTATAATAATCAATGGTCATCTCAATGCGGTTACGCCACAGTCCAAAGTCCAGCCCAACATCAAACATTTCGGTTTTTTCCCAGCGCAGGTCGGAGTTGCCCACATTAACCGGGACAATCCCATTCGCGTTTTGGCCATCTCCAGGTCCGAAAATATAACTGTCAGACCCTACACGGGAGATGTGCTCATAGTTGCCGATTTGGAAATTACCGGTTTGCCCATAACTCCCGCGTATTTTCATGGTGCTGATGAGTGTGAGGGGTTTCATGAAATCCTCAGAGGATATGATCCAGCCCGCTGAAGCGGAGGGGAAGTAACCATAGCGGTTGTCTTCTCCAAATCGGGAAGAGCCATCAGCACGTAAGGCTGCGGAGAGCAGGTAGCGATCTTTGAAGCGGTATTGAACCCGGCCCAACCAGGATAAAAGCGACCATTCCTGGATGTTTCCGGATCCTCCGGTTATTTCTCCGCCATTTACGGTTTCTACCAGGTCGTTGGGGAAATTGGTTGCTTCCACTCTGCGTAGATTGCTGTAGTTCTTTTGTGCAGTAAAGCCTCCCAGGAAATCGAGGTGATTAGCCTCCCAGGCCATATTGTAGTTCAGGGTATGCTCCAGTATCCAGTTGTAATAGTAGGTGGAACTGGCCCGGCTGATAGGATTGGAAGGCTGATTATAAAAGCTGGAACCACGGGTTTGCAGGGTAGAGGGACGGTAGTAATTTTGATTATAGCTATTGAAAACCCCACCCAGAGATAACTGATAGGTGAGGTTCTTTAGGATGTCATAGGAGGCATATACTTTACCGGACAGGTTGAAATGATCTATTTCATTTTTTAGAAGTTCGGCCATCGCCACAGGATTCAGGATCTCATTATGTTGATAATCCGTTCCTACGCGCCAGTACCCATTGCCCTGGAAGTTAAAGGAACCATCAGGATTATACACGGGCCATACCGGAGACGAACTAAGCGCATTATGCACAATACCATCACCAAAGTAAGGCCCTGAAGTGCTCAGTTGATTTTCATGGGAGTAGGTAGGGGCCAGATTTATCCCTATTTTGAATTTATTATAAGAACTTTCAAGGTTCATCCGGGCTCCGTAGCGCTGGTAATAAGAGTTTCGAATGATGCCCTCTTGATCCAGGTAATTCCCTGAAATAAAATACCTGGTTTTATCGCTACCCCCTGAAACCGAGATCGAGTGTCTTTGGATAGGTGCTACCTGGTAAACTTCATCCTGCCAATCTGTATCCGTTAATCCGGGTTGTCCCTCCAGGTACGGGAAAAGCTCAGGAGGTATACGGTGGTAACCCTGCGGACGTACCTCGTTAGGATCATCTATACTTCCGGTGGGTACATCAGCCAGGTAGGCGTTATTATGACCATCGCGTGCCAGGTCAGCGTACTGGTAGGCATTGAGCATGGGAATCTTTTTAGAAAGTTGTTGCCAGCCGTACGAAAAGTTATAATTGAACTGCGGCTTTCCGGATTTTCCTTTACGGGTAGTGATCAATAACACACCATTGGCACCACGGGAACCATAAATGGCTGCAGCAGAGGCGTCTTTTAAAACCTCTATAGATTCCACGTCATTGAGATCGACCAATTCTAAAGCCTGGGAGGAGCGATCCATTACAATTCCGTCCACCACATACAGAGGTTCGTTCCCCGAATTAATAGACCCGACCCCGCGTATGCGGATCGTGGTGCTTCCCCCGGGTTGCCCGGTGGTTTGAAGAACCTGAACCCCTGCGAGCTTGCCCACCATAGCCTGATCAAAATTAGTGACAGGCTGGTCGGTTATTTCATCCCGTTTAATGGTGCCAATGGCGGTGGTAATGTCCCTTTTATTTTGGGTGCCATAACCAATAACCACTGCTTCTTCCAGGGTGCTTTGCGATTCGGTGAGGGAGATGCTAAGGATTGAACCATCTATAGGAGCCTTCTTTTGCTCATAGCCGATGTAGGTGAGGGTAAGGTATTGATCCTGTTCGGATACGGTGATTTCAAAGTGGCCGTTTATATCCGTAGAGGTGCCACTTCCGGAAGCATTGGCGATAATATTTACACCAATCAGAGGTTCAGAGGACCCGGCATCTATTACGGTGCCAGAGATGTTTCTGGTTACTGTGTTCTTCACTTCCTTCCTCTTGGGTTTAACCAGTACCGTTTTATCTTCAATACGGAACCGGAGGCTCATTTGAGGTGAAAGTTTGCGGAGGGCCTGGGGTAAAGTGCTGGCCTGAACGGATAATGAATAACGCTCTTGATTATCAGTCAACAAAGAATCGCCAAGGGCAAAACTATAGCCGGACTGTTTTTCAAGTTCTTCAAACACCTCCATCAGGGAAGCGTTATTTGTCTCAAGGTCAATTCCGCTGCTATTTTGAGAAAAGGCCCCAGCCAGAGGTAGCAGGCAGGTTAGGAGGGTAATCAGGTTAAGGTGGTTGTGCTTGCTACGGTATACCCGTATCACAAGTAAAAGTAATTTCATAGTTTTGTAAAGCATTTAAAAATTAGCTCGGCCTGAGGCCGGCATATAACCCGAATTTGTTGGCGCATTTTCGGGTTTTTTATTTACAGGCCTTTCCGCTTATTTCTACAGTTTTTTCATTTACATAATGGTATTCTATGTTTGAAATAAAACGGAGGCTTTCCAGTATGCTTTGTAAACTTCTCCGGTTGTATTCAGCTCTCACCAGGCATTTTTCAAGGCCAGGTGATACAATCTTCAGCTCTACGCTGAATCTACGGCTCAATATTTCCATAGCTTCACCCATGCTTATGTTGTTGAATTGTACTGTCTCATCTTTCCATGAAGTGTACAGGTCCGCATCAACATTCTTTTTTAGAATCAGATCCTTATCTGGGCCTGACAGGGCTTGCTCGTCAGGATTAAGTATAAGTTGAGAGGATGGGTTCTTCACTTTTACCCGACCGGTAGCTACCGTTATTTCCGTGGAACCCTGGTTGTTTGACCGGATGTTGAATGAAGTTCCCAATACCGTAACTTCAACATCATCACTTTTTACAATAAAAGGCTTTTCCGGATTTTTAGTTACCTTAAAAAAAGCTTCACCATACAATTTCACCTTCCTTTCATTTTCTGCAAATACTTTAGGATATTTGATCTTTGAGCCACTTTGCAGGAATATTTGAGTGCTATCCGTCAGGGTCAGCATCATTATTTTACCTTTCTGAGCCTCGGTAATTTGGAGCTTCGGTTGCAGTATTTCAGCCTGGTAAACGAAGCCTATGCCCAACAAAATGAGTACACTGGCAGCAACAAGCCAATATTGAAACTTGCTCTTTTTAGAACGGTGGTATGGAGAATGTTCGGTTTTAACCTTGACCATTATATCTTCAATATTACTTGCTTTACCAGGCAAGTCGGGTAAGTCAACCGAACTGAGATCAGCCATGAGGTCATCAATAGCGTTACGCCAATCTTCACCAGGATAAGCTACCTGGGTAATGATCTGTAATTCATCCAACTCCCGTCTTGAAATGGAATTGGAGAGGTATTTCTCAATAAGATATGTTGTTCTTTTCTCAGTCACAATAAGAAGGCTGTTAATGAAGAAACGTGTTTTTAGAGTTACACCACTATGTGGTATAGAGATTTTTCAGGAAAATTTAAAGTCCTAAAAAAATTACAGATTGAAAAGATGCACGAGCAAAAGCCATATCTCCACTTTGAGGTCGGTTTTGTGCCGCACAAAGCTTTTTAAACTTCGTAATGCAAACCCCATCTGAACCTCAACCGTATTTTTAGAAATATTTAATTTTTTGGCAATTTCTTCATAGGTAAGGTTCTCTTCACGGGAAAGCTTAAATATCTCTTTTCGCCTTGGAGTAAGAGAGTTTAACGCCTGCTGATACACTTTTTTCATTTCTTCTTCCAGGAGGTCATTGTCTGTAGTTGCTGTAGAAGTAAAGTCAAAAGATTTGATGTCTTCGATTGAAACCAACTGGAACTTACGGGAGCGAATAAAGTCAATAGCCGTGTTACGACTGATCACCCTCAGGTACGCCTGTAGTGACCCGGTGAGAGGAAGTGTTTCTCTTTTATTCCAAACTTTGAGGAAAACATCACTGGTAAGCTCTTCAGAAGTTTCCCGGCTTTTAGTGATGCCCAGGCAGAGGTGAAAAACCGGGTTGTAATTATCACGAACGAATTTTTTAAACACAGTGTGATTACCTGTCCTTAGTTTTAAAACTACTTGCTTTTCCGTTCCCTCCATTGCTAAAACTTGCTGAAAACAAATTAAGCTAAAGACCATTAATTTTAATCTGCTACCCGCGTTAAGTTTAGGTTAATCTGAAGGGAGGGGAGCTTTAATTAGTTCAATACAAGAGTTTTAAATTCTGTTTTTTTACAGCAATAAAAAACCCGCCCCGATAATGATCAGAGCGGGTTCATAGATGGGTTTCAGTGGTTATTACTCGATAAGAATAATTTCACTTAGATTACCCTCTTTGGCTTTAAGACCCACCACTACGGATTGCAATAAACTGAACTTTGAAGTTAATTCCGAAAGTTGAGGGAAAGTATAAGTATATCTTCCTGCCGGGATCTCTACCGTTTCAAAATGCAGGAGCTTGCCATCGGTTTGAGCCATATAAACAGAGATTCTCTGAGCTTTTGGTGATTCATAAAGTATATGGACCTTATGGTGTGCCGGGTTGGGGAACACTGAGAAATTGGCCAGCCTTATACCCCGCGAAGGTTCCTCTGCTTCACCAGCTACCAGATCAACAGGCAGAGGTAAGTCAGGGTTGTTTTCAGTCAGCGCAGAGCCTATAGAGGCGGAACCCCCGTTTGCTGTATTTAAGGTGTTGGCCTGTGTCATAATTGTTGACGGGTTATGGGTAAGCGAATCACAATAAGTATTAGCCGAATCCCGGTAATCCATTACCAGCCCATCGCCAAACATCCATATGGAATCTGATACGGAAAAAATAAGGCTTTCATTGGCCACAAACATGGAGTCCTGATAGGGCTCGTAGAGGAAAGACCAATGGTTGTAAACAGAGTCTGACCAGGTATAGAAATTGTCATAATAAAGAGCCCAGGCAGAATCCTGCCAGGTAGTGGTTAGCTGGTTCAGCCAGTTGTAGGATGAATCAGACTGGTGGATGATAATACTATCATGCCATGTGTATAGTGAATCGCCATAGGTATGCGTAGCATTATTCCAGCTATAGGCTGAATCAGCCGTGGCCTGTATGATTGGCCAGTAATGGTTGTTGGTGGAATCCATCCAAACAATTATTACATTCTGAAGTAATGAATCGGACTCCACACTATCCCGGTAGCTTACGAGAGAGTCCACAGCCTGGAATGCCTCAGCTGATCTGGAATAGAAATCATCATGGTTCCAGGTATAAGCAGAGTCAGTATAGCTTTGTGATACCATATTGTAGTGATTATAGGTGGAATCAGACCACATCTGCACCGGCCCATAACAAGGGCCCATATTGAAGTAATTTACCGAATCACAGTAGGCATAAGCGGAATCGGTCCAGGCTGTTCGCCCGGATTCATTCCAGCTAAACACAGAGTCAGCATACATCAGGGCCTCATCATTATTTGTCAAATACTGCTCGTAATCATTATTCCAGGCATACAGGGAGTCATGATACACCTGGGCTGAATCCAGGTAGTTGGTGTAAACGCCATTATTATATGAATACATAGAGTCTGAAACCACAGAAGTTAAGTAATGACAGTCTGGTTCTGCGGGTATATAATTTGCCGAATCACAATAGGCATAAGCTGAATCCATCCAAATACTCCTTAAGGCATCATAGTGGTAGAAAACAGAATCAGCGTACATTAATGCCTGATCATTGCTACTGGTAAGCTCTTCATAATCATTGTTTAAGGTGTAAATGGAATCGTTGTAAGCGTAAGCAGAATCCATGTAGGCTATCCGGATGTTGTCATGAAGATAGAAAACAGAATCACTGAAAGCAGTTACCAGGCCGTAACAGCTGGTGTCCTGAGGCATTGGCGGATTATTAATGGAATCGCAATAAGCATAGGCGGAATCAGTCCAGGCTATCCTTTGGTCATCGAGCAGTATAAACAATGAATCAGCGGCAGCTAATGCCCGGTCATTATTAATTTGATATTGGGCTGAATCATTATCCATCATATAGATGGAATCGTTGTAGGCAAAAGCCGAATCCAAAGACATTATCCTGAGGTTGTCGTTAAAATAGAAGACCGAATCTGAATACGCCATAACCAGTCCGTGGCAACTGGTGTCCATCGGTATGGGAGGGTTGTAGAGTGAATCACAGTAAGCATAAGCTGAATCAAGATATTCACTTACGATATCATGGGTAGCCGTCCATGCCGAATCCTCCCATGCCATGGTTTGCAAATCGTGGTACATATAGGTTGAATCCAAATCGCTGTCAAAAACTGTGGAGCCCCATGCAATTACTGAATCGGTCCATTGAATTACTCCGCTCAGAGCTATTCCCCAAATGGAGTCGGTGTGATACAGCAGATACTGATCCGCCCATAGCTGAGCCGAATCACCTTGATAGGTTATTACCGAGTCATTCCAGGTATGTGTAGAGTCGCCAATGGTAAAATTACTATCGTTCCAGCTTCGGGATGAGTCTATCCGTGATGATACTACCGTGTTATAATGAGAGGCTGTAGAATCACTCCAGGGTGTAATGATATTGACAGACCACCAGTTATGGCTGGAATCATTATAATGACTCGCCATATTGATGGTTGCTGTTAGGACAGGCTCTATCCGCTGATCAAAGTTATCTGAATTCCAGGAATCCACAGAATCCACATAAGCTTGCAAAATAGTATTATGATAATTGTGGGTAGAATCGGCCCACATTTCAGCCGGCCCATAGCAGGGGTCTGTTTCATTTTGATTTAGAGAGTCGCAATAGGTGAAGGCGGAATCCAGCTGCACACTTAGGGCTTCGTAGTTATAATCATATATTGAATCTGCTGAAGACATTGCTTCATTCAGTTCCATCAGGTACTGAAAGTAGTTGCGCTCCACAGCAAAAAGGGAGTCATGGTATACCTGGAGGGAGTCCATTCGGTTCAGGCGGGAATTCTCGTAAAAGGAAGACGCTGAGTCCTGCCAGGCTATAATCTGGTCGGTACACAAATTACTCAGAGAATCACAATAGGCGTATGCTGAATCATTCCAAACCATCAATTGAGAGTCATAGAACAGGTAAACGGAATCTGCCTGTATGGGGATCAGGTTAAGGTTGGCCTCGTATTGGTTGTAATCATTGTTATAGGCATACAAGGAGTCATTATAAGCGTAGGCAGAATCAGAGAAAGACATTCTGATATTATTCATAAAAGTATAGGCCGAATCCTGATAGGCGGAAATCAGGGCATAGCAGTCTTCACCGGAAGGAGGTTCTGGTCCCGGCTGATAGTTAAAAATAGAGTCGCAAGCTGTATAGGCCGAGTCCATCCAGCTCACACGGAAAGCGTCAAGGTGCTGGTACACCGAATCACTGGAGTAAAAGGCCAGCCATTTGGCCTGCTGGT
Source organism: Owenweeksia sp. (assembly GCA_965212245.1). Taxonomy (GTDB): domain Bacteria; phylum Bacteroidota; class Bacteroidia; order Flavobacteriales; family Schleiferiaceae; genus CAKZNE01. Next base: position 1,827,575 of record OZ243107.1, read on the forward strand.
ACCATTCAGGATCATTATTTACCGTGTACATAGAATCCACGAAAGCAGATGCTGAGTCATGAAAAGCTTCACTAACCATTTTGTTCTGCTCCTCCCATGAGTTGCCATATACAAGGATCTCATCGTAACAGCTTACGCCTGGTTCTCCCCATGTAGTTGGGTCAAACTGGGCGTGGCAAAGTTCTGTGGCTTCATTGATGGCCGCCTGAATGTTGTTATGCAGGCCTTGTAAAAAGGCATCAGCAGCCAGATTTGCTGCGGCCAGGTTTACCTGATAGGTGGTGGTATCCTGAGAGGCCAAAAGAACAGAGTGTTCATAGGCAGTGGCCGAATCAATGAAGGCCGTTCGGCTAAGGTCAGCATTCGCATAAAGGGAGTCTGACATAACCATTATAAGGTCATAACAATCCGATTCAGGGATGATACCACGAGGTGTAAATTCCAGGCCGCAGGCTGCGTAGGCGGAGTCTGCCGAGTTATAGAGCTGGTTCAAACGGCTGTTTTGAAGATCAATAGATGCGCGGTAGGCAGCCTCTTTTTCCATATGGTAGAGGTTAGTGTCACCGGAAAGAGCCAGGACAGAATCATGATAACCGTATGCCGAATCTCGGAACGATTGCGTGGCAAGATCTATCAGGTTGTAAAGGGAGTCCGTAAGATGTTGCAGACTCTCTTGGCAGGTATCAACCACCACAGGGGTGGGTGGCAGGTGTATGGAGTCGCAGGAAAGATATGCATCAGCTACCCACAACTGCAATGGCTCATTGTGGTAGTTGTAAATTGAATCTGCTGCCAGAAGGTTAGTTTGCTGCTGCTTAAAGTATTGCAGGGAATCATTGTGAACAGCGTAAAGCGAATCATTGTAAATGTTTACCGAATCGAGATATACCGTACGCAGAACGTTGTGATAAAGGTCTGCTGAGTCTGCATAAGCCAGTATTTCATTATAGCAGGTACTTTCAAAAATCGTGTCAGGTGAAGAGTGAAGAGTATCACAATAGGACAGGGCTGAATCTATGAAACCTATCCTAAGGGAATCATAAAAACTGAATACCGAATCACCTAGCAGTGTGACTTGTGAGCTACGTTGGTTATAGGCCAGGGTGTCATTATTTGTAGCAAAAACGGAATCATTATAAGCATAGGCTGAGTCCAGGAATTCATTGTGCAAAGAGCCTACCATGCCTGTCATTAACAGATCCAGTTGTTGGGCCTGCTCATAACAATCACCGGAGGGAACTGCGGCAGGGTCAAACAGCGAATCACAAACAGCATAAGCTGAATCGTTCCAGGCCGTAAGCAGGTTGTCGTGGAAACTTTGCAGCGAATCACTCAGCTGGAAAGCTATATTAATATTATCCAAATACTGGAGGGTGTCTTGATTTTGAGCAAAAAGAGTATCGCTGAGATCAAGGAGTGAATCACGTAAGTTAGTGGCCATAAATTCATGGATGGCCTTCACGGAATCATTCCACATCAGTATACGGTCGTAGCAGTTCCTTGCTGTATCAGCCTGAAAGAACTCACCCATTTCATCTGCCAGCAAATCTTCTATTTCTTCCGGCTCCAACATACGGTCGTAAAACTTTACATCATCAATATTAAGAGGGCCGCTATTTCGGGAAGACCCCAGGTACCAATAAAAGAATTGATCCATAGGTCGGTGCGCAAGGTAACTGTGGTACGAATAGGTGTTTACTTTATAAGGATTGGCCGGCATTAATGAGTCTGGTACCTGAATATAAAGATCGGTTCCCTCATTGCTGGAAGTGTACACCAGTTTTACCCAAACTCCGGCCGGGGCCTGAGAGCGTGCGTCAACAGAGTATTCATTGAACTTATAATCCCAGTGTTTAAGCTCATTATCAATTAGTTCATCGTATAAATAGGAGCTCTCGTATCCACTTTCAGGCTTGTGGAGTAGTTTTATAAGAGAAGTGGGATCACCGGGGTAGCGCTCCGAATTAAATATAAGTGATTCACTTTGAGGATCTTCATAGCGAAGCCAGCATGAAAAAGTAAGGTGCTGTTGAAAGATGCTATCCGAAAGCATACTGTCCAGCCGGGCCAGTTCCTGCAGGTTCTGGAATTCTATGAAACTACCGGGTTGCAGCCTTATAGCTCCGCGAGGGTTATTGTTGCGGTCGGTAGTGGTTTCAAGAGTTCCCTTTACGGCTAAAAAATCCCATTGGCGGAGATTTTCTGAATACACGGAATTAAAATCCAGGGGATAATGGATCACAGGGTCACCCTGGGCAAAGGTGACCATAGCTGGTAACAGCAGAAGAAGGCTATACCACAGTTTTTTCATGAGTTCACGGGTTTATGGAGTGATGTTGAGTTGCTTTTTTATAGGGAGTGCCAATCTGGCTAAGATGGTACTATGCTTAAACCAGTAAAATTTAAATGTCCTTTTAGTCTTAGCTGATTTTTTTAAAGGGAATAGTACCATGGTTGGATTAATGGCACTACATAGCAAAAGAAGAACATGGTAAATGCGGAAGCGCTCTACCAAACCAGTTATCAACAATCTTTAAAAAAATTGAAATAATGAAAAACGCATTGAAAATTTTCCTGGCGTGCTTTTTTACTTTAAGCATGAGTTATTCATTGAAGGCCCAACTTTCTTATGATGTTACCAACTACAATAATACCAGTGCTTGGAGTTCATACTTCGGCTGGAGCTTTCAAACATGTGCAAATGCAACTGGCTGCGGGGAAAGCATGCGATTGGGATTGACCAGTAACGAGTTTCGATTGGATCACACTAACTCTAATATCAGCCCCCCCTTATTTAATTATCACTTATGGGAACAATTGGAAATTTCCGCAGAAAACAGGGAAATATATCTAAACCCTATCCGCAAGAACATTTGGAATGGGGATCACGCCAATTATGTAGGAGACTGGGGAACGGTAGTAATAAACACCTATAACCTAGTGCCAAATACTGCACTTACAGTAAATGGGGCTACTTATATTGCTAACCCCAATGATACCAGTGCGCGTATCAATGCGGCATTTGATCCCAATGGTGCCAATAAATACCTTCTTAAGGTAGAAAGCGGGGTGCTTAGTGAAGACTTTGCCCTGGCCAGCGTGGCCAACTGGCCGGATTATGTGTTCTCGGATGATTATCAATTGCTAAGTCTTACTGAAGTGCAACAACACATTGCTGAAGAAGGGCATTTGCCCAACGTGCCTTCCTCAGAAGAGGTGAGAGAAGAAGGCTACAGTATGGGTGAAATGGATGCTAAGCTTTTGGAGAAAGTAGAGGAACTGACCCTTTATTTACTGGAACAGGATAAGCAGATAAAAGTCCTTAAAAAGGAACTGGAATCTTTAAAAACAGCTCAATAAACGAGGCTGGCTTTTTTTTTAATCCTTAAAACTTAAATAAATGTGTAAAACAAAAGGATTGTTGCTAGTCCTGATGGGGTTTGTGCTGTGTTTTTCTTCAACGCAAGTTGCAGCCCAAAGCTATCGCCCTATTGAGGAACATATACATGACTTCGGAAATGGTTCGGGTTATTCCGATGGTAGTTACCATACGCCACTAGTCTTGCATACGGTTAATTTACTTGACCTCAATCCTGACCCTGTAACCCGGCCAGAGGTATTTCTGGAAGGGAGCCTTGCTGCGCATTGGATACAGATTCGCATGCGCTATTTGGATCAACAAAGCGGATGGATTGGGAGTATGCTAAGCGAGTTCCGCACTACTGCAGCTGATGGACCTGAAGGCGGGACATTTTATAATGCCAATAACGATTCCAGTTATATACCCGCCTTGTGGGACGCAGGCCAAGTGAATCATTTATTGCCTTTTGACCCAATAAACTATCTTACAGCCGGTACACCCAGTCAAATATTTCCAGGTAGTGATAATGGCATTTTCCCCTTTAAAGACGGCAAGGTAAACGTAGGCATAGATTTATGGAATTATCTTGATGCAGACTTTGAGGGTTTGCGGCTGCCGTCTCTTGGTCGGGTGCCCCTGGAATATTTTAAATGGTATGCCGACCTTGTAACGGTTACATCCGATGATCTTGGTTTTTCAGATTTGATACGGTCAGCAAGCCTTTCTTCAGCAATGCCGGATTACCATTTTTTTACCGGCTATTCAGAGTATGATGAATTTCTGAAGAATAATTATGGTTTGGATACTCTTGACCTTGCACACTACGAAGAAACCCGAAAAGATTATAATGGTATGGGCGCCAGTGTGCTTGCCCGGTATGAGATTTTGCCTGTACAACCTAAAACTGCTATTACCGTAGAGCTGAATGAGGATTATAAGGACTACCGGATTATAATAGTGGCACCGGATACTATGATGGTTCAGGAAAATTTTAGGGCTAATTCTACCCGAATTAGTGGTGAGCTGGGCTATTGGGACAATGGTTCGGGTGAAAAAATGGCATTTTCCTGGTACGCTTTAGATCTTGAAGCCGAAAATGGAAAACTGACGTTTTATGAGGACTTTCCCTTTTTACTATTGCTAAACGGAGATCGTCTGACCTCCTCAAGATTTGAGAATTACAAGACTGAAGTTCCTTACGGTATTGCGGCTTACCTGGGGAATGATATGGGAATGAGTAATCCCTTAACTCAAAACCCATTTCCTTTAATGGAAGACGTAGACGTGGAGCCATTTCTTACCAGTATATATGATATGCCCAACTGCATTCCCCTGGAGTGTGAAAACCCCAACAGGATGCATGGCTCCATTGGTGTGGAAATGGATGCCTCGGATTTGCGGATGTATTATCTCGCTACCGATTTTGCTGCTGAGCAATTACTTGAGGAAGACGGCTACTATAGTACCTGGATAAGGCCGGCAGGTAAGGGCAGTAATGATGAAATATACCACCTCTACCGTATGGATGGGCGTTGGGATACCCTAAATGGTTCAGCTGTTCAGGATCCTTTTTTACCCAATGAACTGGTATACTTTGATTTGACGGACTACGGTCCCTGGCCGCTCATTGACAGTACTGCTTTAAATGTAAATCACCGTACAAGAAGAGCTCCCGTAGGGGCAATTACAGCCGAAGTAAAGGGTACCAATTTTCAGCTTAAAGAGCTAAAAGTTGGAGAAAAATTCTATTACCATACCATTACAAGCCTCAATACTTCAACACTTCAAACGTACGACTTAACCAATAGTGACATTACGGCCCTTTCCAAAGCCGGTGGGCTACTTAAGGTTTTTGTAAACCCCGGAGAAAAATTTTACGCAGTTGCCAGTGCTTTATCGCAATTTTCACTTTCAGGAACTGACCAGGCTCAGTATAATGCCAGTGACTGGAGTATAGTTCAAAAGGAAGCTCTCTTCCAGGCCCGGGATGGTGAAGGTCATACCAAAGATTTTTACTTGTATGAAATAACATGTCACCATGATTCATATCTCATTAAAATGAAAGCTGATGGCCCTATGGTTATTGGTAATGATGTTCAGATACAGGGTCCAAAAGAGAATGCGATAAATACTTTTCTTTACGATAAAGGCAATAGTAACATAGACTATATAGTATGTGCTCATCGCGGCTTTTGGCGTGATCCGGGAGTACCTGAAAATAATATCCCGGCTTTTAATGCATCTCTCAATTTAGGTATCACCAGCGGAGTAATTGAAAAGGATGGGGTGCATCGGGTTAATATGATTGAACTGGATGTGAAATTAACCAAGGATGCTCAATTAGTTCTGTTTCATGATGATCAATTATGGCGGCTGAGTAGCCTGATGGATAATATGAACCTGCAACCTTCTGAATTGCAAAATCTGGAGGGAACGCTGATTTCTAAAATCAACTGGAATAACCCTACCACCAAAATGGCAATCCAAAAAAAGGATGGCAGTGGGAATATATACGTTAACCTTCCGCCCCTTAAAAATGCCAGGCCTAAAGACAGGTTCGGGAATGTAGTGGATATCGGTATGATGTCACTGGAAGAAGCCTTACTCTTTTTAAAGGAAAAGGACGTGATGATTGCCCTTGATAAAATTACCGGGCAAATTACACGTGTATTTGAAGCGGCTCTGCGTACGGATACCGAAGATTTAATATTACTAAAGGGAAATGCGGAAAGCTATAACCCCGATAAACTGCAGAAAAGTTTCGGGATTGTAATGGACCAGATTTTTTATACACCCTATTTGTTTTCGGAAACTACTTACACCAATAGTGACGGTGATCTCCGAGACTCCTACCAAACTATCCAGGATTTTATAGAGAAGGATAATTGGAATATACCCGGCTTTGAGGTACAACTAAAAACCGGTTACAGCAGTGCGCCTGCATACAAACAGGATATGAATATGGCACTTCGGAACTGGGCGCGTGACAACCAGGGAAAGTACTGGATAGGAATTACCTCAGTAACTCCCAGTAGTATTGATAAGGTGGATGTAAAGCAACTTTATGATAATTGCACACCTGAAGATATGGTGGATCCTAAATCCTCCAAGGCCTCATCATGCTCAAATTACGACTGGCGGGCGGATTGGGCTTTTTGCCTGGACTATGTGCACGCCAACTATTTTATAACGGATAGGCCGGAATTAACCCTTCAGTTTCTTCAAAACTATATTTTAACGTACTAAGTGATGCAAAACCTTAAATTTTACCTGCTTTTTTTGAGTGTATTTGTAGGTGTCAGCCTGCTGAAATCTCAAACGGTTACCATTCCCACACCTGATCTGGCCATAAAATTTTCGCAGGATCAATATCAGGTGGGTACTCCACATTTTAACCTGCTTAAAACGCATGGTGGGCTAACCCCTCAAAGTTTTACAGTTACAGACCATACTTTGCAACATACGAGTTCTAATCTGAACTTTTCATATGATCGTTTGAATAAGGACAATGGGGCGGTTTCAAGTGTGAATGGAGCTGATGGGATTTACCTGGTGAGTAATCATATTTTCGGGGAAGAAATTGATCTTACCCAACCTAAGACCATATCCTTTTGGGTTAACGTAAGACCTCAGGCAGAAACTGAAAACAGTAGTGGGCTTACCAATGATTTTATGATTGCTTTTCAAACTTCACCTGACTTTACGGAAAACAGGCGGGGTTTAGTGCTGGATAAGACACAGGTAGCCAACCGGAGGATGTATCTTAAAAAAAATCGGGAGGGTTCAAATACATTTCACTATGATTATTCCTTCTTTGCCCCGGCAAGTCTTGATGCCGGACAGGGCTGGTATCACATTATCTGGGTTATTGGAAGCTACCACCAAAGATTATATGTAGGCAAACCAGGTGATGTTACCTATCTTAAAATGGATTACAAATATTTTGGTGGAACCTATGCCTGGCTGGGGTTTGAGCATCAATATCTGGAAACTGCCGGTACCAAAACGGTGCTTACACTGGCAGCTTATGATTCATCCATAGATTATTTTGATAATTTATGTGTATGGAATAAAGAGCTTACTCCTGAAGAGGTGAGGGCCCTGCATGAATGTCAGAAGAAAAACCCGATTGAAAATTGTTTTAACCATGAGCAGCAATCCTTGGAGGATGATCAGCCGGAACGGCTTACTACCTTTAAGCACGAGGCCGGAAATTATGTTATGGTAGGTTCCTATCGCGAAGCCTATACTCCGGATAGATCCAGGCGAGCCTTTCCCAAACAATCCAAAGATGCCATTTTCGGTATATTGTTTGACAAAGATAATCCTTGCGATGCCGTGGAAGCAGATATAAGACTCTCATCAGATAATGTCCCCTACCTGTTTTCAGATGAGTGCCTGGATGACCTGACCAATACCAAAGGAAGTTTCAGCAGTAAAACTGCCGCACAGATAAACCAGGTGCAATTGAACCCTCCGCTCGGGCAGAATGCTTCGGACTTTGGTGGAGATTTACTGAATATAACTCCTTTAAGCGATCTTAAAGTAAATATTTATGCAGCAGATCTGGATAATAGTCTGGAGGGGTTTGACAAGCTTTTTGTCTTTACCATTCATGCTACCGGTCAGCAATATGAAGATGCGTTTACTGAGCTTTTATTAGCTGCACGGTATGGGAAGTGGCTTAATAAACTTGCGATCAGAGGTGATTTAAGTAAAACCCAGTTGGTGGAGCTTCTGAATACCATTAATACCAGCCATGAGATAGCTATAGGTCTGGATGATTTCAATTACATTCCCATTGCTACAGATGGCCCCTCAGGAGTCAGTAATACCTCGCAGAATAACCTTAAATCCATGATAGCTGCCAATGATAGCCTGAATTTACAATTTGCCCAAACGGAAATGCAGTGGAGCAACGGAAGTTTGCTTGAAGTTCAGACATCTACCGGGCAAAATGCCTTCAATAATGTGTATAACCTGGTAACCCAAAGTATGGTGTCAGGTATGCATCCCGCTGTTACTTATTTATGGAGGGACGGTAATAAGGGTATCCTGCAAACGGGACCGCAATGCCCGCAAACCCTGAAGTATCAATCAACGGGTGCACCTTACAATTATAGTACTAATACGGACCCCGTGGTTGACGGACGGGTAGATCTTGATTTCCTGGTGGCTAATGGAGCACGGTACATTAAAACCGATAATTCTCCAGCCGCATTGAGTCACCTGCGGAATAAAGGTTTAAGAAACCAACTGACTGATAGCGAGGAGCCTGTAATTGCAGAAGTGGCTGTGCCGAAGAACTTTAACTGGGGTTCGGTAAGCGTGAGTGGAGTTAATGGTATGGCCAGGAAAATAGCTGATTTAAGTAAAGTAGAGTTTGGTACCGTGGATACTGAAATAAGCAGCCGTAAATTATCTGTTTTGGATAACTGGAACCGTGGTAAGGATGGAGACAATAACCCATGGGATCCGGCATGGCTTGCTCCGGCTACTCAAGGGGCGGTTAGTGACCGTTGCCAGTGCAGTCAGCAATATTTAAAGGGTACCGGAGGTATGGCCAGTAAAAATCCTATTAGTGGATTCTACCTTAGGTATGCTCTTCCTTTGAGAGCTTTAAACGTTTGGGCGGCAAACTATAAATCAAGAAAAACGGTGTATGATCTTTATATTAATGCTAACCGATTTGATACCCGGGATCCTATGTCTAATGACGCTTCAAGAACAGCCATTCAGAAAATGTTTTATGGGATGCCTTGTTCTGCTGTTTTAGGACCTTTTTATGCGAGAGAAGATAATAGCATGGATAACAAGTTGGTGCAGTTCAGGCCTGAAAATTACCCTGAAGATCCACCTTCAGCTCATGATGATGGCTTTATTGTAATGAGTGATAATTCAGGAAATGAGAGTATTACCATGACAAAGTACGGTAGTACTGATGATTTTGTAAAACAAAATTCTGACAATATCAAACTGGTGTTAGGTGGACATATATTGGTGAAAGATGGCCTTATCACCAACCCTATGCCTCCGGGCAGTGGGTCGGGGTCCAATAAAAAGCGGATAGTAGTAGGAGTTACGGCCAATAATGAAGTGATTATAATGGCTACTTTCTCAGAGCATAAAAGTGTGGAGGTGGCTCAACTGATGGTATACCATTACCAGTGTATGGATGTCTTTCAGTTTGATAGTGGAGGGTCTGTGGCCATGTTTTCCAATACTGGAAATAATCCCACGCCACAGTCAGAGGTCTATATCAAAAATGGCTTAGGACCTAACGATTTTGTAAATGTACCAAATGGAGTAACAAAAGTAGTTCAGGTGGCCAGTCCGCCTATGGATCGACCACCCCGCGTGGATAAAGCTACCAATTCCGATGATCCCAGGTTTTGGGCGTACCGTCCTATTCCCAACTTTTTAGGTATTAAAATAAAATAAGGCAATGATATAGGGTTCTACTGAAGCAGATCTACTAAAAAGCCCTTCAAAATTCCGGAGGGCTTTTTGTTTTACCAATCTTTTGGATAGCCTAAAAGAAAAAGTCCGCCCTGATGTGCACCAGAACGGACTGAGAAAATCCAAAAACACTTGCAATGAAAAGCCTTAGTTAATGAAAAGCCTTAGTTAAGGTGTCTGCGCATATGCCTCAGGGCCTTGGAGTTTTGGTTTTTTACGGTTTGTACCGAAAGTTTCAGACTTTCAGCGATATCACGCAAAGAATAATCACCCTGGCGGCTCATACTGAATATTTCCCGGCATTTTGGAGGAAGTGCCGCTAATGCCCGGGTATAGCGTTCGGTCAGGTCCCTGTAATTCAGGTACTCTTCGGTGGTGTTTACAGCACCGTTACCGGAATTGAGATACTCTTGGAATTCCTCTTTGCGGTATTTTTCGCGATAAAAGCGAGCCGCTTTGTAGCGCACCGCCTGGTAGAGGTAAGCCTTCATGTTTTGAATATTCCTGTTGCGTAAATGCTGACAGAGATCCAGGAATACATCCTGAACCATGTCTTCACAAGTAAGAGGGTCATCTATCAGGTTATGCAAATATCGTTGCAATTGCATCCTGAATTGCTGGTAGTAGATTTCTACATTGTGCGAAAGCTCTGTTTTAGGCAAAGAGGAAGCCATAGCCATACTGGCCAAAGGAATAGTTGTTGTCACTCATTAACGGTATTAGGTTTAATTGATCTGTTCGGTTGCTTGCAAGCAGGTTCTATATTCAAAACGGAAAAAAGGTACCCATACCACTATATGGTAGCGTATTTATTATTCTTGTTTTAACTTTTGTGGAATTCCACTTGGAGGAGGATTCAGCCCTTTACTGTTATGCTGCTTAGTATAATGGATTGCTCTAAAGTGTATGCCAACAAAGAACAAATTGAGAGGATCGAGTAAGTGGAACGAGAGAAAGCTGAAGTGATCGCGACTATAGAGGCTTGGAGAAAGAAGATTAGCAATAGCAAGACTGAACAATAAATAAATGAAGTCCCTTAAAGGTGTTTTTAAGGAGCATTGAACTTTATTTGAACAGCCCTTCGATCTTCCAGCACAATAACAATCCATGGTGGTGATCGTGGCTTAACGGATGTAATTCTTTAGCTCTTTTTTGAGGTTTTCTTTCCATCTGATTTTAACGGTAAAATGGGATAGTCTTTTCCCCAGTCTGCTAATTCTTTATCGCTCCACAGCTTAGGGAAAAACTTGCGCTGCTGATACTGAGGGTGCAGGTATTTTTTCCAATCGCTGCCCCCGGTGGCCGCTTTGGCTTCACCCTTGGCATCCAGGTAATGGGCTGCGGTGCGTAAATGAACCAGTGGCCATTCGATGTTGTAGAGCCTGTCAAACTCACGTAACAGTTCCCGGGTTTGCTCTGAGCAGGTTTCAAGGCGGGCATTCACCTTGTCTTCCAGGGTATTGCCTTGTACTTCACGGGCCAGTTTTTTCAGGTTTTCCCCATATTTTTCCATAAAAAGTGTGTAAGTAAGGCTGGCCTCGTAGGTTTCGCGGTTTAGCCCGGCATCTTTCCAATACAGGTTATCAAAATAATCATCGATGGTGGGGCGGAGCGGCAGGCGTTTTTGTCCTTTTGCGTTTATAAGGTTGGGCAGCGAGGTGCAGCGCAATTCAATGTAGCGGAAGTTGGCGCTCTGAAAACCACTGGCCGGGGCCAAAGCTTTACGGAAAGTATTGTAGTCATCGTAGTTCATTCCATCGCGCATCACATCAAAAGAGGTAATGAGCATGCGGGTATAGCGGTTCATACGCTTTACTTTTTCAGCCAGCATTTCCCCGGTTACGGGCTGAGGGCCGGTAATCTGCCGCAATTCGTGCAGCACCAGTTCCTGCATTAGTTCAGTGATCTGGTGATAAATCACAAAGATTTTTTCATCGGCAAAATCAGTGCGCGGCTTTTGTAGGGAGAGTAGTGTATCTACCTGGATGTAATCCCAATAGGTCAGGGGTTTACTCAGCAACAGACCTTCCAGGTAGGTCCGGGGGTTTTCGCCCAGCTTTTCGTATTTATCGTTTATGGATTGTTCAAGATCTTTCATTTGACCGGTGTATTTGAATGGAAAATATAATCAGGCCTAAAACTTTAAGCACCTCTAAGCCCACATAGTAAAAGTGCAGATTTGATGAACCTGGGATTTCACCATTAATAAACTGGAGGGCGCGCTCATCAAGTGAAGGCAATAGGCTAAATGTTTGGGTTAGCAATACCACCATAAGGGCAAAGAATATTAAAAGTACTCTCTTTGAAAGATAGCTGAAGCGGATTAAACTTACCCCTATCATTATGGTAATTGACCATTCTACAATATTCATGGCCCTAAAAACCAAACGCCCGATTTGCAGCCCGGTGGCTAAGTCCAATCCTGGTGCTTTGAATTTAAGCCAGGCTTCCATAAAGCTTATGGCACCAATAAAACCCAACCAAAGAAATGCGAATGCTATTGTTGCTGGAAATCCCTGGGCTTTCATAATGCTTTTTGATTGGGATGACTGCGTAAGTACTCTATTTTCATTAAAAACATTTCCGCCATTTTTTGAGCTCGCCATTTAGCTTCGTCAGCTACCGGTCCTGCAAAATGTTCGTTTACCGTTTGATTGAAAAGGCCTAGCCAAACATCAAAATGTTTTTTGGATACGGGCAGGTGGGCATGTGGCTTAAAAGGGCTGCCGCTGTAAGTGGGCTCGCTAAGTAAAACCGTTTGCCAAAACCGGTATAGCTTCTCCAGGTGAGCCGGCCAATTGTCTTTTATCACACCAATAAAGATGGGGCCAATGAGAGGGTTTTGTTTTACACGCCCGTAAAATTCATCAACCATCAGCTTGATGTCATCCAGGTTTTCAATGTCTTTTTTCATTGTTGTTTTAATCCTAAAACCAGCTTTGATAGTCATGTGGGCTGGTGTACATAATGAAATAGAACAATCCCCATAAAACAAAAACAACGATTGATATCCAAACCCAGATGGGAATGGCCTTGGGGGTTTCTGAACCAGTTACGATGAAGACATCCTTACGCTCACTCCCGTAGGCATTGATGGTAATCGGTATTTGCTCGTCCACCACATCATTGTTTTTGAGCCCTACTACCGAAATGGCCGGGCCATTTCTTACGATGAACGGGATAAGCTGAATGCCTTCTTTTCCATCAGTTGACTTGGCCACGACTTTTAAAGTGTGCTTACCATCCGGTATTTTGGTAGTATCAAAAATGAACTTCACCGGTGGTTTAAATTCTCCGAAAGGGTGAGGATCATCATCCAAAAAAACTTTTACAACACGCTTGTCTTCAGCACTATTCATAGCTGCGGGCATTGGGGTTCACTACTATATTTTTAATGTGGCCGGGATCATTTTCGCGAGGCCTTACCAGGAACTTGATGCTGAAAAACAAAACCACGGCAACTATGGCCACTGCCGTCCAGGTAATTATATAATCCAACTGGCCTCGTGGTCCCTGGCCGTGGGTTACATCCTGCAGAATTTCCGGCTGGTTCTTTTGGCACAGATCACAGGCCAGCAAAGCAGGGCTCTGAAGGATTAGAATTCCAATAATTAACAGTATTCGTTTCATAATCTTATTGGTTAATTACTTTGACTGATTCCCGGATTTTTTGCACTTGTTCAGCTGTAATTTCAGAAGCTTTGTTGCCCCATTTACTACGTTCATGATTGGCAATAGCTGCTATTTCCTCATCACTAAGCTGATCGGCAAAGGCTGGCATCACGGCATATTCCGGCCGTGCATCGTAGCCCATCAAAATTATCTGCAACATCAATTCAGGATCTTTATCATTAACGATGTCGCTACCGGCAAGCGGAGGAAAAGCTCCTTTTAGTCCCTGGCCATTGCCCTGGTGGCACGAGGCGCAGGTATTGGCATACAGCGCAGCCCCGTCTATTTTTGGCTTTTCGCCAGTGGCCGTTTCACCTTCGCCTATCTTTAATTTTTTAGAGGGTATGAACTTTACCGGGCTTCCCTCCAGATCGGCCTGTTTCAATGACTGTAGATAAGCCACCAGCTCCAGGGCTTTTTCGGTAGCCACGATCTTTTTATTGGGATCTTTAAAAAATTCCTCTGGTACGTTTACTACCACATCATTTTTCGCTGGCACCGCTTTTTCTTCAAACAGCCACGGGTACGCGGGCATCACCGAAGCCTCCACCACACTGCGCGGATTGTACAGGTGCAGCAGGTGCCAGTCCAGGCTGGGTTGCCGTTTGCCAATATTGGTAAGGTCGGGCCCGGTACGTTCGCTGCCTAAAAGAGAAGGCGATTGCCTCCAAATATCCAGGCGTTGTTTACTGTAGTAATAATCTGAAGGAATGGAAGGCCGCGAACCCCACATATCATCCATTTCAATATTGCGCACTTGCTGACTGTGGCAAGCCACACAACCTTCGCCAATGTAGGTTTTTAAACCAGCCCTTTGGCGTGGGGTTAATGGGTCTGCCTCAGGCAGTGGTTCATTGTCCTGCATTTGATAAGCGGGAATAATGGATACACCAATACTTAAGATTACAAATACAACAAAGAGCGTATTCACCAGGGCCTTATGGTTCGTATCAAAATTGATCATTTTCAAATATTTTCCAGTTGAACTTTAGCGTTGCTTCCATCTTCTCCTACATCTTCAGGGCGGGCTGCTGGTATAGGCCGGTTATGCACCATGTAGTAAAAATTATAGGCAAACAACAGGTGCGAAATAAACATTAAGGTTCCGCCAATAGCCCGCCATAGCCAGTAGGGCGCCATTAGTTTTACAGACTCTATAAAGGGTTCTGCATTCATCCAGCTAAGTCCTTTTAGGGTTCCACCCACCATCAGCGACACCATGTAGGCAAACAGCCCGATAAAAGCCAGCCAAAAGTGGGCACCAACCATCCATTGAGGAGGTTCTTTACCAGTGATTTTGGGTAAGAGAGCATAAATGGCGGCCCACATAAAAAATGCAATAATGCCATACATGGTCATGTGCGAGTGGGCCACGTTAAAATCAGTGAAGTGCCATACATAGTTGGTAAAGCGGAAAGCCTGGAAGCTGCCCTGTGCCGATCCTACAAAGTAGAATACGATGCCCACCAAAAAGAAGGGAAGTACATAACTACCGCTAATAGCTTTCCAGCTACCCTTAATAGTCATCAAAAAGTTAGTGGTACCTGCAATCACGGGGATGAACATACCACCGCTAAATACAATGGCCGTAGTTTGCAGCCACCACGGCAGGGGGCTAAACACAAAGTGGTGAGTACCAATCATGGTGTAAAAGAGCATCTGGGTCCAAAGTGCCAGTACACCGAGTGAATAGGAGTAGATGGGCTTGTTCAGAGAAGAGGGCAGGTAATAATAGACCAACCCAAGTGTAAACGTCATAAACCACATGCCCACGCCCTGGTGCATGTAATAGCCTTGTATGGCTGTTTCACCCAAACCTTCCTGATAGAAGGGGAGGTATCCGATAGTTACCAAAACCAGTGTCCAAACCAATGCCGCCAGAATGTACCAGTTACTGATATATATCTCCGATATCTTTCGGTTGGCAATGGTTTTGTAGTAATTCCTGAATGTGATAAACAGAGCCAGTGCAAAGAGTGCCATTATTGGCCAGATATACTCGCGGTATTCGCCCCCGCCATTGTTTATACCAGCCATCAAAGCGAGGTTGCCCAATGCCACACTGATATTGATGAGCCACCATGCGCGCCATCCCCACCTATAACTGTGTATTTCTGTGTTAGAAGTACGCGCTACTACAAAATACCCCAGGCCAATCATGGCTAGTGAAGTCCATCCCCAAAATACAGTGTTGGTATGTACCGGGCGCAAACGGCCAAAAGAAAGCCAGGACTGGTGGTCCAGGTCGGGCCATACAAATTTCAGCCCCAGGTACTCACCTATCAAGGTGCCAAATACCAGCCAGAAGGTGGCCGCACCCACGTAATAAATTACGAGCTTTTTGAGCTTCTCGGGGGTCTGGATATTTACGGGCGACCGTTTCTTTTCATCCACCAGCGGGTAGGCCGGTTTGTGGGTGAATTTTGCGATGAGGCCCTTTTCATCCATACCGGTCTTATCGCTTCCCAGTTCCGTTCCTTTGAGTTTGTGGCGCAGCGCCTTTTTACGCTTTTCAAGTATGGCATCTATTTCCTCCTCTTCAAGGTTTGCCAGGTCTTCGTTAAATTGAAGTCTGTTTTTCTCGATGACCTTTTTTTCACTGGCTTTAAGATAAGAGCTGGCCCGCAATGAAAAGATGATGACGGCAACCGCCAGAACCAGGATCAATAGCACAAAAGTCCCGATAACCCCCGGGCTTGTAATCCAATTTTGGGTGTCTTGTGCGGTTAGCACAAATGGTATGGCCAATAATGGTACTGTGGTGAGTTTCTTCATGATTTGCTTTCAATCAAATTTGCGTATCACGCCTTTTTCAGATTTTAATTCTGAGGGGCTTCGATTTCTTCCTCCATTGCTTTTGCCTTGGGGAAAAGGATATTGTTTTCAAGATGGATATGGAGGTGCAAGTCTTCTTCAAATTCCTTCAGCAGTGCAAAACTTACCCGGTAGGTATTACAGGCATCATCCGGAGGCTGATAATCCTTAGTCAATTCAGCAATTTTGCGAAAGCGCTCTCCTTCGGTATCATGTTCCTGCATCATCGTGGTAATAGGGTTTTCTACTGTACCAAAGTGTGGAACGCTTAACGCTTGTTTGGTCTGTTTGGCTTCTACCATTTTTCGGATAAATGGAAAAAGTACCAATTCCTCTTTTTTCATGTGCTGGGCGAGTTCGCCAATTGATTCTGTAAAGAGCTGGTTTATTTCAAGCAGTTCAGGATGCCTGTCACCATGCACTTTGCAGATTTTAGCTAAGAACGGCTTGATTTCGGAGCTTCGTTGTTCCACATAGCGGTGATGTTTCTTTTCTATGTAGTCTGCCAGCAAATCGAGTGGCCAGCTTTGGTAGTCCGTAGTATCGGTTTTGTCATCCTTCATCACTTCTTCAAGTTCGCGAAGCAGTTCCCAGCGGCTGACGCCTTTCTTTTGACAAGCTTCGTCTATGGTGCGGCCTCCCTGGCAGCAGAAGTCTATCTTGTGTTTTTTAAATACGGTAGCGGTTTTGTAATTCGCGGCTACCAATTCACCTATTGGTTTGTGCCCTATATCTGTCATAACTCACATTTTTTATTTGGATAAACTTGTCCTAATTACACTCAAAAAAATTAGCGGGTCAGGAAACTATGGCCTTTAGTTACGCCCTCACTCAACTCCATCAAACTGGTGGAGTGAAGCATTAGGGCCAGCTCATCGCGTACAATGGCAAATTTTTCGTGCACCGGGCAAGGTTTTAAAGCATTACATTGCTCCAAACCCAGACCGCATCCTGTAAACACCTGGTCTCCGTCAATGGCACTTACAATTTGGGCGAGGGTGATTTTATCCGCAGATGTGGCCAGTAAAAAACCACCGGCTGCGCCCCTTGTGGAAATCAAAAGCCCTTCACGACTTAAGATCTGCATGATCTTAGCTGTAAATGCCACTGGAGTTTTGATTTCTCCTGCAATCTCTTTCAGGCTTACTCTTGTACCCTTCTCACTGAAATATGTGATAAAGATCATGGCTTTTATACCGTATTCACAAGCTTTTGAAAACATCAATTATACTTTGAAGTTGTGATAGGCCGGGCCTGTATACTCCTGTCCGGCCGTCTTCTGTTTAAAAGGGGACAATTTAAAAGTTTTGAAAATCAAATCTTCTTTTTATTTGATTCTCATCTTTTTTACTCAACTACAAATTTCCCTTTCATCTTCATGTAATGCCCGGGAAATGAACACATAAAATCATAAATGCTCTTTTTCGGTGTCTCAAAGGTGATAGTTGAAGTTTCCCCGCCACCAAGCATTTCGGTATGAGCAATAATGTCATCGTTACGTCCTGGAGGTATGTAATCATTTTCTTTAGCATTCAAGGCAGCCTCGGCAAATGAGGCTTTGTCCACACCTTTGTTTAATAATACCCAATTATGACCCATAGCTGCCTCGGGCATTTCACCTACGTGTTTTAAAATGAGTATTACAAATTGTCCCGCTTTGGCGCGCAATATGTTCTTATCATATTCCATCTGATCATTACCCTCTATTTCCAGCCATACCGTGTCGGAAATACTTTTTTCAGCAGCATTGTCCTGGTGTGAGGGTTGGGTAGTGATAGTTTCCTGACCGGTGGTTTCTGAGTTATTTGTCTCTCCACACGAGCCCATGGCAAATACCAATACAAGCACTGATGGAACAATAGATTTGACTGTTTTCATGTAACTGTTCTTTTTAAGTTATAACATTCTGTGTGAACCTGGATTTGAGGTTTCGGTCTATCAGGCAATTAATTTTGCCTGCGCTGTAATATCTGCTGTTCCTCCGGCATATAACCTGGAAACCGGACACTTCTCTTTGGTAATAGCTGCCAGTTCCTCGAGTTTATCTTCAGTCAGTCCTTCGCACTTAACCTGGCAATTCAACATGATTTTGGCAATGTGAGGACCAGTTTCATCCTTGGCGATGGTAACTTCAGCAGTGGTGTTAACCCGTTCAGGATTCAAGCCTTCTTCTGTAAGCAGCAATGAGAGATACATGGAGAAGCAACCGGCATGAGCAGCGCCTATCAGTTGTTCCGGGTTCGTTCCTTCACCTCCTTCAAAGCGGGAACGAAAACTGTAAGAACCCTGATAACCATTGAAATTCATGGTCCCGTTTCCTTCTTTTATGGTGCCTTTCCACTGGGCTGTGGCTTTTGATGTTGACATATGATGTGATTTTTATCGGGTATAAAATAAATATGGAGCAAAGGTATCAACTTAATTAGGATAAATTTATCCTAATTATAATTTAATTCTATGAAGAGATAGTGTTCCAAACGTCACCTTTTGCATAAAGTGATGCATTGTTCTTTGAAAATAAAGGAATTAGATAAGTTAAGGCAATGAGGTTGAAGGTTAATTTTATTAGTCTACCCTTATGAAGGCCTTTAAAATCAAGTCTGAGAAATTATGATGTTCCAATGGTCATCAGAATTCTCGGTAATCTCTTGTCTGGAAAGAGTTGAACGACTTTTTTTGTTACAAAAATGAAATGTCGCTACAGTGGTGCAAGGTGCCACAAGAAGGGAAAGAGGAACGATCGGCAGATATACCGTTGTATAGAATGTTTGAAATATCAAAGGTTTACCTATAGGTACAGAACTTATCAAAACTTCGACCCCTCATTTTTGCATCAACTCAGTAAGGAAGGTATGGGAATCAGCTCTGTTTCAAGGACACTCAATATTCCGAAAAGTACCGTCATCAGGCTGATATTAAAACATGCCGGTGAAGTAGAAAACACTGCTGTAAAGGAAACCGGTCATGAATATGAGGTGGATGAATTGAGAACCTATGTCGGTTCCAAAAAGAACGAATGTTGGGTTTGCTATGCGATCAACCGGAAAACCAAAAAGGTGATTGATTTCATTGCCGGGCGCAGAACCAAAGAGAACATCGGTAAAGTAGTGAAGAAGGTTTTATCTCTTTCCCCAACTAAAGTATATACCGATCGACTGAATGTTTATCCTGACCTTATTCCTGAAAAGCTACGCTCCGCGAAATTCAGACAAACCAATTACATTGAAAGGATGAATCTTACATTACGGACTCATCTTAAAAGATTATCCTATAAAACCATCTGTTATTCCAGAAGTATGACTATGCTCACCGCTTGTTTGAAAATATACTTCTGGGGTTAATGGGATGGTTAAATTTGAAGTAGTTCTTTGAAAAGTAATTCTGAAAATTCACATAAGGCAACAAGCTACCGGTTAGTGGTAAGGAGTACGATAAGGAAACGGGCAACTACTATTACGGAGCGAGGTATTACAATCCGAGGTTGAGTGTGGACCCGTTGGCAACCAAGTTCCCACATTTAACTCCATATAACTTTGTAGAGAACAATCCTGTTAATTTAGTTGATCCAACTGGAATGAGTGCTGAAAGTCCAGAGGTTTTTATTACCGGACCAGATGCTGATAAAGCAACAGCCGCACTAAATAAGAAATCAAACCTCAATATTACTAGAGACGCTGAGACTGGAAAACTTTCCGCTACTGGTACTGCCGAAACTGATGCAGACAAAAAACTTCTTGAAGCCATTACTAATAAAAAGACGTCTGTTACTCTTAACACTGTCAAAAGGACTAATACTTTTGAGTCACAGGACGGAAGTCTATCACCAATGATGATTGGTGGAAATGATGGAAGTACAACAGAAAATGTCGGAGAGGTTACAATTCCTTCAGGTTATGATGAAAATGGCTTAGCTGTTATGAAAAATGTGAAAATGGAAAAAACGATGAGCCATCAGTATATCAATATAGTTAGATCAGCTAAGGCTGAAAGAGCCGGAGTCAGTGATCAGAGAACTGTCTAGTCCTGAAAATCAGAAATCAACTCACAGAGATAATACTCATGAGTGAGGTATTTCACCATACCCTTCGCAAGTTTTGTTTCGTCTTCTGTAATCAGGATTTTCATGCTGCCGAAGTAATGATTCAATTTGTTGGAAGTTTGGAATTCTCTCCGTCTGTAGTCATTTTAGCGCTATGGATTTCGGCTTAACTAAGCCCCGCCTGACAACGCTTTTTTTATTTTTGCTAAAATTTAAAACCGAGGCAATCCACTATGTGGAAGAAGTTAGTATTGTTCTTTTTGTTTGGTCCATGGGTCGTTTCAGCTCAAATTGTCAGCATTGAATCTTTGCGTGTTAAAAATGATTCTGCAGGCTTATCAGGTCAGGAATTATTTACCTTTAAAATAACCCGTAACACGAACGAGCTGTACGAGATCAACAATAACCTGGCGCTACAATTCCGGAAGAGCAGACATATACTCCTGTTTCTTAGTAATATCAATCTCACCTTTAGTGAGTCTGCGGATTTTGAACGAAATGGATTTTTTCATGGCCGCTATAATTACGAGCAGAATGCCTGGTTGACCTATGAATATTTCAATCAATACCAAATAGATATTCCATTAAGGATTCAGGAAAGGGTACTTACCGGATTGGGTCCGCGTTTTACCTTACTGAAAAAAGAGAGAAGCTCTGTAATTGTGGGCACACTGGCTATGTATGAATATGATAAGGAGCTGGATACTGCCGTAGTCCACAGGGATTTCAGGATGAGCAGCTACCTTTCTCTCTCCCACAAAGGCAAACGATATATGGCTACCGCTCTTATTTATTACCAGCCACGACTTGATTTTTGGGCTGATTTCCGCACCTCGGCACAGCTACAACTCAGCATAGAAATATGGAAAAACTTTGCCTTTACTACCACGGGATCTCTGGCTTATGATGCCTTCCCGGTTGAAGACCCTGCCATTCCAAATCTCACGTATAAAATGGCTAACGGAATCAGCTATTCATTTTAAGCTTAAAAAAGGATTAGGTCTCTGGAGTTGATGATATTCTCCAGTTCGGGAGGTAAGCCAAAATGAGTGTCACGGAAACGTTCCAGTTCATCCTTGGTTTCCTCAGATAGTAGTTCAGCAATAATTTCCATAGCCTTACCACTCAGCATAAAAGCATTGGAATAGGGACTGAGGCTTTTGCCCCGGCAATGCGCATACAATTGAAACTCATCAGAATCTTCCAGGGTTTGTCCTGTGATCATGCAAATATGGGTAGCATCCCCCTCTCTTTCGGTAGCTCCCGTTAAAGCAGACAAAGAATTTTGCCGTACCGGTTCACTTTGAAGCAGCTCGTCAATACTCTTCCTGGACTCTTCTGATAAACTCTCCCTGGCCTTATTGGCGCAATCGGTGCAGATAGCGTATTCAAACATTACTTCACTGGCCTCAACCGAAGGAAATTTACGGATGGCTTTTTCAATCATATAATCACAATCTCCCGCATGCAGGTCACGCTTGCATGCCACACAATTCCGGAAGGCAGAAGCCCCTGAATGTTGGAAAAATGTTTTGGGTATCGGATTCTGATCTTCATCCATAAAGTCAATTCTTTTAAACAAGTAATAATGCGAAGGTTATAAACTTTCCTCATACTACAAGGGCGTTTGGAGGATTGACTTCTCTTCCGATAATGGGAATTGTAAGACATGGAATCTAATAATGGGAAAGTCAGCTACTTAGCTTTTTAACTTAAATAATTGATTAGCAATATTTTAATTGATCTGATTGTATTGGTATTACCCTTGATTAATCGTATTTTTCAATTTTGAAATAACACCGGTATTATGGTTAAAATATATACGAAACTCCTTTTGGTTTCATTTTACTTCTTAAGTTTTGGTGCCTTTGCTGAAGGGACTAAAGATTTAAGACCAACCAATTCGGATTTTGGCTTTTTGAACCCCTGGGATTGGGGAGGCGAATTTGCTACCTACAATGCTCCGGCAAGCCGCAGGTTATACGTTCACATTGCAGATCATACCAAAGAAAAAATTTACCTTGGGTTTAAGGCACAGGTTAACCCGGCCTACTTTCGTGTAAAACGTCCCGATGGTACCATTATTCAGAATGCCGTACAAATACCTAACACCAATGGCAGTGCCGGCTACATTGATAGTTACGCACAAGCTGCTGCCGGACCCAAAAAATTTAACCCAGCCGGATATACAGCTGTGGTGGTTGATCCCGATGTGAATGGGGACTATTATATTGAGCTAAACCAGGGAGACCCAAACGTTAAGGCTTCGCCACCCTCGGGTAACGGGGGGTACCGCTATCCTTTCTTTGATATTACTGTGGCAGATACGACTACCAGTACAATTAAAGAGGGTCGCTTATGGGCTCGCTTATGGGCTCTGAGCACAGGTAACCAAAACCAGAATTATAAGGCCCGGATGTATGTGCTGCGTGATGATAGTATTCGTTTTGAAGTAAACTATAACGGTATTGATCCCTTTGGTTTTGGGATTATTTCAAATTCTTACGGTATAAAAAACACCGGTGATTATCTCGAGGACCGTAAGAGTACTTCTCAGCCCAAGTATACGCAGGGAACAGTACCTTATTTACCGCAGCATAAAATATTCCTCAATCCACCGGATGTTAATATATACCCTTTTCCAACCGTAACACCGGTGTTAAATGTAAATGCCAGTGCCGATGACCTTATTACCGGTTGTATAAGCACTGGTTATTGTATTAACATTCAGGCTACAAAACCCGGTCAAACCGAGGTTAAACTAGACTTGGATAATACACCTGGCTATCAGGCTGGTGGAAGGGACAGGATTGTGTACGGACGTGTAGGTCAGGGTGTCAATTGTGTTTTCTGGGATGGTCGGGATGGTATTGGGGATACTGCATTTTCTGCTAACATAGAGATCAATTACAAATACGAGGCGGGCTTGATCCATATTCCGATATACGATGCAGAGAATCATTCGGCAGGTTATATTTTTTCCTTAATACAACCCAATGGTCAACAGGATACCCTGAAACTTTATTGGGATGACTCCAACTTTAATACCGGGACAGGGGGGATGAACCTTGCCGGTTGTACCGTTCCGTGCAGGAACTGGATACTTAATTATGGTGATGAACGCTTTTTGAATACCTGGAGTTTTGCATATGACCAAACACTGGTGTTGAGTAACATACAGTTTGAATTTTGCCCTCCCGAGGTGTTAAATGATACTGTAATTGCGGATCAGGGAAAGCCTACCACCATTCGGCCTTTGCTGAATGATAAGGCACCTTTAAACCAATTTGACCCCGCTAGCTTTATGATCACTTGCGGGCCGAATTTTGGTACGGTATCCATCAACACTAATAACCAGATCATATATACCTCCAATTCCAGTTACATTGGGCCTGACTCTATTTGTTACCGTGTTTGTGATACGGCTAATCCAGCCAGTTGTGATACCGCAAGGATTTATATTGATGTGCAGGATATTAACCAGCCGCCAGCCGGGGGTACCGTCAATAATCAGCCGGTAACTAATAAAACATCTGCCACCTTAACCACCCCTGAAGACCAAAGTCTGGATATTTGCATTCAGTGGATTGAATTTGAAGGGGAAGACATTATTGCCACTTCTTTACTTAATTCACCAAGTCATGGTACTGTAAGTAATTTTGCAGACGGAGACTCGTGTTTCACCTATTTACCCTCTGCCAATTACAACGGACCAGATACCATCCTGGTGCTGATGTGTGATGATGTCACACCCCCTGCTTGTGATACTTTGTTCATCCCTATTAATGTAACGCCTGTAAATGACCCTCCGCTTATCCTTACCGGTAATGGCATTGCTATGGTTAATGACACCATTAAGACCATTACTCTTAATGAGGATATCCCTAAACAAATATGCCTTAGCGGTAGTGATATTGATGTAGGAGACCTGGGTGATGTAACTATAGTAAATATTGCCCCGGCTAATGGCAGTGTGTCGGGTACGGCAACAGGTAATAAGTGCTTCACCTACACGCCTAATCTCAATTATAACGGGCCGGATACACTGACTGTGTCCTATTGTGATAACGGCACTCCCCAGCTTTGTGATCAGGTTACCATAGTCCTTAATGTGCTTCCCGTGAATGACCCTCCTGTGGCTCAGAACGATACTTTATTTCTGGACCCCGGTGATTCGGAATGTGTAGCTATTCTTAACAATGATTCGGATATTGAAACACCCAGGGCTAACCTGACCTTTACGATTTCGGGTACACCTAAAAACGGTATGGCTACTATTAGTGGTGATAGTATTTGCTATACACCTAACGCCAGCTATACTTTGGGTCTGGACTCTGTAACTTACACCGTTTGCGATAATGGTTCGCCAGTATTGTGTGCGCAGGCCGTATTGATCATTTCAATTCCCAAGAGTCAGGTTCCGCCTTTTGCTATTGATGATGCTGCTACTACTCCTGAAGATGCAGCCATAACCATTGGTTTTCTGAATAATGACTTTGACCCCAACCTGGACCCTATAACACCTGCTTTGTTAAACGGGCCTTTGAACGGTTCTGCTAATATTTCGGGTAAAAATGTGATTTATACCCCAAATCCTAATTTTAATGGTAAGGATAGTATTCAATATTATATATGTGATAATGCCACTCCAACACCCTTATGTGATACAGCCTGGATACGGATTAATGTAACCCCGGTTTCAGATGCTCCGTTTGTAGATGATGGCACCGGTAATCCTTTAGATAGGACTTCGTTTACCATTAATGAGGACACACCTATTACGATCTGTTTTAATGTAAATGATCCTGATGGAGGGCAACAGGTGGATATTACCCAGGTAACTTCATTTGAAAACCTGGGTCAAAGTACTGGCCTGGGAGATAATGACACATGCTTTACATATACACCCAATCCTAATGTGAATGGAATAGATTCTGTTATTGTATTTGTATGCGATGATGAAACGCCAGCCAATTGCAGTCAGGTAGTAGTGGTCATAACCATAAACCCGGTAAATGATCCTCCCGTGGCTCTTAATGATACGGTTTCCACCGGGGAAAATACAGCTGTTAACATAGCACCACTGGCTAATGATAATGATGTGGCTGATCTGAGCCCGCTGGATGTAGGAAGCTTTCAGATAGTAACTATGCCGATGAACGGAACAACGGTGGTTAATGCGAATGGGTCTGTAGATTATACGCCAAATCTCAATTTCAGTGGTCGTGATAGTATACAATATCAGATCTGTGACCAGGGATTGCCTTTACCGGCTTTGTGCACCACAGCCTGGATTTATATTGATGTAGACCCGATCAATGATCCGCCAGTAGCCGTGGATGATATTCGGATTACCGGATTAGGTGTGGCTGCCACTATTGATGTGTTGGCTAATGACAGCGACCCTGAAAATGATAACCTTACTGCTACCTTGCTTTCACAGCCATTTAATGGTAGTGTGGTAAGCTTTACAGCCGGGGTTTTGGTATATCAACCCAATGCCGGCTTCTGTGGGAAAGACAGTTTGCAATATCAGCTTTGCGATGATGGTTCTCCGGTTCTGTGTGATACCGCCTGGGTCTATATTTCCGTAGTGCCTTCAGATCAGGACCAGGACAGCCTGGCTGACGCGTATGAAACACTAACCCGTGATACAGACAAGGATGGGGTGCCGGATTATCTTGACCCTGATTCCGATAACGATGGTATACCCGACTGGGTAGAGGCCAGCCCCTTAGGTGGTGATATCTGTAATCCTTTGGCTTATGATTTTGACGGAGACGGAGTGCCCGATTACCGCGATCCGGATTCAGACAACGATGGTATACCCGATTGGGCTGAAAGATCTCTTAACATAACACCTCCTTCCGGAAGAGATTCGGATGGTGATGGAATTGACGATGCCTTTGATACACCTAATGGTGAGTTTGAGTTAAACCCTTATGACCGGGATGGGGATGGAAATCCCGATTTCCGCGACCTGGATTCCGATAATGATGGTATACCCGACTGGATTGAGGGCGCTGTAGACTGGAAAGCACCAACGGGTGTAGATTCGGATGGTGATGGTATAGATGATGCCTGGGATCCGGATATATCCGGCAATACCGGATTATATGGAATACCTGTTGATACGAACGGTGATGGCGTGCCTGATTTCCGCGATCTGGATTCGGATGGTGATGGCTTACCTGATTCCGATGAAAAAGGTCCGCTGGGAAATAACCCTCAGGACTCTGACGGTGATGGTATTCCTGACTTCAGGGACACGGATTCGGATAATGATGGTATATCAGATGGCTCAGAAGGAGCGGAAGATTGTGATGATGATGGTATACCAAACTACCTTGATCCGGATGCCTGTATACCGGATATTCCTTCAGGCTTTTCGCCTAACGGAGACGGTGTAAACGATTATTTTGTGATTCCGGGACTGGAAGACCCTTCTGCTTACCCTAATAATTCGCTGATGATCTTCAACCGTTGGGGTGGAAAAGTATATGAATTACAACCCTACAATAATACCTGGGGTGGACAAACCAATGTTAAAAATGTTTTTGGAGGAGAAGAATTCCTGCCCACAGGAACCTACTTCTACATATTTGATCTGGGAATTGGAACCAAACCCGTAACCGGGTATATCCATTTAAAGCGTTAATACGATGAAAAAACTTATTTTATCTGGATTATTGGCCGTAGCCTTTTCGGGTGGTGTATTTGCTCAGCAGGATCCGCTGTATACCCAGTATCGCAATAATATGCTTTCCGTAAATCCGGCTTATGCAGGTAGCCGGGATGCGCTAACCGTAGGTTTACTACACCGTAGTCAGTGGGTAGGTATGGATGGAGCACCATCCACACAAACACTTACTATTCATGGGCCTTTGGTAAACCGGAATCTCGGGTTCGGACTTTCAGTGGTGCATGACCAGATAGGGCCTACCAATACTACCGGTGTATATGGAGACCTTAGCGGAAGGGTTAAAGTAAGCAGTAGCGGTTATCTGGCCGGAGGTATAAAACTGGGTTTAAGCTTTTTTCAGTCTAACCTAACCGGTGTTTCAACCGGTACTCAGGGAGATGATGCTTACAGTGTAAATACCAGCAGGGTACTACCCAACCTCGGTTTTGGTGTATATTATTATACACCTAAGTTTTACCTGGGTGTGAGTAGCCCTAAGTTGGTGCAGAACGTTTTGTATGCTGATGACCTGCCTTCCGGAGAAGTGTTTGAGGTTACGGAAAAGCGCCACTATTTTGCTATTGCCGGGGTAGTACTTGAGCTTAATCCAAACCTGAAGTTCCGCCCATCTGTATTAGCTCGCCTGGTACAGGGAGCCCCCAATTCATTTGATCTTACCGGTTCTTTCATCTTTGCGGATAAATTCTGGATCGGAGGTTTTTACCGTTATCAGGAGTCAGTAGGTGTACTAATGGACTACAACTTTACACCCCAGTTAAAAGTAGGCTACTCTTATGATTATACCCTTTCTGAATTACAGGATTACAACTCAGGGTCACACGAAATATCCATAACCTATGATTTTATCTTCAACGATGCCAAGAAGATCAAATCTCCCCGTTATTTCTAGATGAACAGTCTTATGAAAAAGTTTATAGCACTTGTAGGCCTAGTATTAGTCAACACGATCTCTTTTGCGCAATTAAAACAGGCCGATGCCGATTTTGCCAACTTTAAATATACCGATGCCGTAAGAGCATATGAGTTTGCATTAAAGCACAATCCCAAAAAGGCAGATCATATTGTTATGCGCCTGGCAGAGTCATACCGCCTTATGGGTGATTATGAAAATGCTGAAAAATGGTATGCCAAAGTGATGACCAGGAAAAATGTGGACCCGGTTAATTACTTTTATTACGGTAAAATGCTGGAGAGTAACAGTAAGCACGAAGCCGCCAAGGAGTGGTTTGATAAGTTTATCGAAAAGCAACCCAAGGACACGCGGGCTCTGGCCTACAAAGCGTATTCTACCGAAAAGGTAACTGAACTGCTTACCGATAAGGAGCGTTACCAGGTGTTTCGCATTAGTGTAAATTCGGAATACGATGACTTTAGCCCCATGTATTACGGGCAGAAAGTAGTGTTTGCTACTAACCGGCCCGAAGGCTTATTGGTAAGCCGTAAACACTCCTGGAATGATCTTCCGTATGTTGATCTGTATGTGGCTGACCGTCAGGATGACGGAGACCTTATAGATGCCAATCCCCTTCCTGAATTTAACGGCAATTGGCATGAGGGCCCGGTAACCTTTTCCAAAGACCTGAAACGTATTTATTTTACCCGAAACTCTTCCCGGGGTAATACCCGCCTTGAAGGGACCAATTCCACTACCAATCTTATGATATATACCGCAAGGAAAGTAACCCTGGGTGATGGTGTGGAAATATGGACAGATCCTGAATCGCTGGATTTTAACTCTTTAGAGTACAGTTGCGAACATCCAGCCTTAAGCGCAGATGGACAGAAAATATACTTCGCCTCTGATCAGCCCGGGGGTCAGGGAGGAATGGACTTGTACGTTACAGAAAAAACAATTCTGGGTTGGTCTAAGCCTAAAAACTTAGGACCAAAGATCAACACCAGTGGAGATGAAGCTTTCCCCTATATTTCGGACAGTGGTGAACTCTACTTTGCCAGTAACGGGCACCTGGGCTTAGGTGGCTT
Organism: Owenweeksia sp.; assembly: GCA_965212245.1. Classification (GTDB taxonomy): domain Bacteria; phylum Bacteroidota; class Bacteroidia; order Flavobacteriales; family Schleiferiaceae; genus CAKZNE01. Next base: position 1,856,606 of record OZ243107.1, read on the forward strand.
GGATCTTTTTCTGGCAGCTTCACTTAGTGAAGGTGGTTTCACTGAACCCATAAACCTGGGCTATCCCATAAATGATGTAATGGATGATTTTGGGCTGGTACTGAACGACAAAGAAAACGAAGGTTATTTTACGACCAACCGCAATGGTGGTGTGGGCCGTGATGATATAATGCGTTTTAAGGTATTGGACAAGCCGGAACCTCCCAAAGAGGAGCCTAAGATTCCGCAGCTTGAAATTTTTGTGTATGATCAGGTTACCGGAGAGGGTTTAAGTGAAGCTGTGGTGAATATATTTACCCGTGATGGTAAACTCATTGATGCCGTGCAAACCAATGATACCGGTTTTTACAGTACAGAACGAGATGCCTATTCTGGAGAACTGCGCTTTATTACGTCCTATCCGGAATACGCCAGCTTGCGGAAGGTAATAAGTATGGAAACCTTGCCTTTGCAACTGGCCCGTATCAATTTACCCCTTTCTAAGGATTTGGGTAAAATAACCAGGATCAATGGTAAGGCCATTCAGATTAACCCTATTTATTTTGATTATGACAAGGCAAACATCCGTAGTGATGCAGCTGTAGAATTGGATAAAATTGTGAGGGTTATGAAGGAAAACCCCACCATGGTTATTGAGGTAGCCAGTCATACTGATTCACGGGGTAAGAATCAGTATAATTCTGACCTTTCGCAGAGACGTGCTAAAAGTTCACGTGAATACATCATCAGCAGAGGTGTGGCCGAGAGCCGTATTTTCGGCCAGGGTTACGGAGAATCTCAGCTTACAAATGAGTGTGAAGATGGTGTAGAATGTAGTGAAGCCAAGCATCAGTTGAACAGAAGAACGGAGTTCAGAATTGTGAAATTCTAAAGGACAAAAAAATTTTTCAGAATATTTTTGCAGGATGAAAAAACGTGTATATTTGCCGTCCTGTTTTGGGGCGCTTAGCTCAGTTGGTTCAGAGCACCTCGTTTACACCGAGGGGGTCGGGAGTTCGAATCTCTCAGCGCCCACACCTTAAAAAAAGCCTTGCCTCTGCAAGGCTTTTTTTAATTAAACCTATCCGGAGACATTAGCTCAGTTGGTTCAGAGCACTACCTTGACAGGGTAGGGGTCACTGGTTCGAATCCAGTATGTCTCACCAGTTTAAATGCGCTTTTGTTGTATTCCAAAGATCATCCGCTTTACTTTATAGCGCTATTGCTTCCTGAGCCTCTGGCAAAAGAGTTGATGGGCCTTAAGGAGCTTTTCAGGGACAAGTACCAAAGCAAAGCTTCTTTAAACTCACCTCCGCATATAACTCTTTATATGCCCTTTCGCTGGCCTGATAAAAAGAAAGAATTACTGGTGCAGGCGTTAAATGATCTGGCACAAAAGCATACGGCCTTCAAAACTCAACTGGAAGATTTCGGAGCCTTTTCACCCCGGGTGATCTTTGCAGATGTAAAACCAAACCCGGAACTGGAGAAGCTGCAAAAAGATATGATCCGGGTGGGGAAAAGAGCCCTTAAGCTAGAGGGCGGGGATTATAAAAACAGAGCCTTTCATCCCCATATTACCCTTGCCTTTCGTGATCTGAAAAAAGCCCGGTTTTTTGAAGCCTGGGATGATTTTAAAGCCCGGTCTTTTAAAGCGGACTTTGAGGTGAATAAATTTTACCTGATGAAACATAACGGCACACGTTGGCAGGAAGATCAATATTTTGGCTTCCGTAGTAAAGAGTAGAAAGATTTTTTGAAAAACAGAATTGATCTTTTACCTTCTTATCTTTGATCTGATTCTATTATGACCACCACACCAGAACCCGTAAAAACATATCGCGAATACAGCACAGCTGAAGAAATAGCCAATATTATTACGCATGGCTTGGGTGTGATATTGGGAATAGGTGCTTTCATCCTGTTGTTGCTTAAAGGACAGGAATATAACAATCTGTTGTACACGGTATCTGTGTGTATTTACAGCCTCACACTTATATGGACTTATTCTACATCCACATTATACCACAGTGCCTTTAAAGCCAGGGTGAAGATCAAGAACATCTTTCATTTGATGGATCATACAGCTATTTACCTTTTTATAGCCGGTACCTATACACCAGTAGCCCTGTTTGCCTTACCGGGAAGCTGGAAATACGGTATTCTGGGAGGGATATGGGCGTTAGCTGTAGTAGGGGTCGTTTTTAAGGTGGTTTCCATTGGCCGCTTTAACTGGCTTTCCACCGTATTTTATTTGTTAATGGGCTGGATGATTGTTATTGCAGCCAAACCACTGATCAATAATGCAGATCCAGTACTTGTGTACTGGATAGTAGCCGGTGGTGTCTGTTATTCGATGGGAGTGGTTTTCTTTATGTGGGACCGTCTTAAATACAGCCATGCCGTGTGGCATGTACTGGTACTGGCAGGTAGCATATGCCATTTTATAGGAATATACGGCTACCTGGAAGTATAGCCGATTCATTTCCTAAGCCTATTGATCAGCTTTCTCAATAATGGACCGGATCCAGTCGTTGGGAATCATATCTATAGTAAGATTAATACGGTCAGTAGAACCAGAGTTTACCACCTTGTGAGGATCCGTAAGGCGCAGGTACCAGCACTCACCAGGCTTCATAGGGACTGCGGTTCCGTTCAGAAAAAAATCCACATCATCACCAGAAGCGATCGGAATGGTAAGCCTGATCACCGAGGTGTGAATTTGCAGGCCCAGAGTTGGATCTGTATGCTCCCGCACCACATTGCCCGGAGCCAGTCGTAAAGCTCTTACCAGGGTTACTTTGGTATGTTCCCGAAAAGTATCCACTATACTCATGAGGTAAGGCGAATTCTTGAGTTCATTAGTATCCATCCACTCCGTCCATGATCCATCCGCATAATCATCGGCAGGAGGTGGAGCCGGTAAAGAGGTGTCTACAGTATGCGCAGGGGCTCTCAGCGGAATTACGTTATAATAAATGAATTCATCCATATTCAACGCCTGGATCTCTTTCGTCATTTTTTCCACATCAAAAGAAAAGGGGAGAAGGATACGGTCTTGTTTAGTGTCAGCAGGTTCGGGAATTGTCATATTGATAATCTTTGGCCGGGTTAAATATTTAGATGAATTGTGAATTCGAAAGTAACAAAATCTCGGCTTCAAAAAAGAAATAGGCTGTATACAGGAAGAGAGGGATTTTTGGCTATTTGATGCACACCTTACGTTTACTTTTTTTCAATCATTTGATTTTCTATTATCAATAAATCCAAAGCGGATTCTTTAAAAAAAGAAAGGGCTTCTTCTGGTGTTTCCACCATGGGCATACCTTTTTTATTAAGGCTGGTATTTAAGAGGACCGGAATGCCACTTTGCTTTCCAAATTCCTCAAGGAGTTTCCAGAAGCGTAAACTCCACTTTTTGCCCACAGTTTGAACCCGGGCAGAGCCATCTTTATGTGTTACGTTGATTAAGGCTTCCAAAAATTCTTTGCGTGTCCGGTCTGTAAGGATCATATAGGGGCTGGAGTAGCCTTTTTCAAAATAAAGATGAACCTTTTCTTCTTGCACAGCCGGAGCAAAAGGTCTGAAATCTTCTCTGAATTTAATGTGGCGGTTGATGTGATTCTGCAAACCTTCTATACCGGGATGAGCCAGTATGCTCCTTCGCCCCAGGGCTCGTGGTCCGAATTCGGAACCTTCATAAAACCATGCCATCACTTTACCTTCCACTAACTTTTGGGCACATATACGGAGCAGTTCATCTTCTGTATCAAAACGGGTAAAAGATAAACGGGTATTTGCCATATCCTGTACAAGCATGTTCTCAATATGGTCCTGACCGTACACTTTTCCAAAGCAGGTGCTTCCGTTGTGTTTTACTTTCGGTTTTTTCAGGTACTCCAGCCAGCCATAAAAGGCACAGCCCAGGGCCAAACCATTATCTCCCGCTGCAGGCTCAAAGTATAGATTGGTATGCCCCAGTTTATCAGATAATTTAGAGTTAGCCACCGCATTTAAGGCCACCCCTCCGCTATAACACAGCTTACCCGGAGGATGGGTTTTAAACCTTTCATCTATACATTGCAATACAGCATACTCTACTTGCTCCTGTGCCCATTTTGCTACATTGGCGTAATAGTCAAAGTTTTGTATAAAATGGTCGTAACCACCGGATGGTTGATTGAGGTGCTTATTCCAATCTTCATCAATAAAAAGCCGGCCTTTTTTAAAACAGAAAGCCTGATGATTGTATACGCCTGATTTCCCGAAAGGAGCTAATCCCATCAGTTTACCCACATCATCCATATTATTAAACACATAGTGACTTACAGCAGCGTAAAAACCTCCTATAGAATGCCGGGTTGTAGGCAAACTTATCTTCTGATCTGACTGTAAACCAGACATTGGACTGAAATCTTTTTGTAAGGTTCTGAGCTTCTGGCCATCATAATAATAGAAGCTGTCCTTTTCACAGATCATCTCCCGGGCAGCGCTAAAGTTACCCATCAGCATACCTGGTACATCCGGGTGTAAAGTTTGGTATTGTGAAAAGGGACTCCCGCAACCATCAATGATCATAATGTAGCATTCATCAAATGGGCAGGTACCTATGGCGCTGTACGCATGAGCCAGGTGGTGTGATATATTTACTATAGGCGGGTGCTGTGGGGAGGTGAATAAACGTTTGCCCTGGTGGTATTCCCGTTCGGGAATATCAAAATTGGCGGTCTGCACTACCAGGTCTACGTCTTCAAGACGAATGCCTTCTGCATCCAGACAATACTGTATGCTTTGGTTGTCATTTCCGCCATCGTGTTTAACCCGGGTCAGGCGTTCTTTTTCAATGCCAACGCAAATCTTTCCGTCTTTGAGTAAAACTGAAGAAGCATTATGGGATAAGCCGGTTCCCAGAACATAAACGGGCTTTTTTAACATACGAAAAACCTTGGGGTAAGAAGTAAAGAGTCTATGTTTCTGTAGCTTTAACCAAAGCATTCAGGATTTTACGATTGTGATCCAGGAGATCGTCCGTTTCTTCCAGCAGTTTGCAATTCCTGCTCTGAAGCCAGTTAAGCTTTTGATCTATGTCAGAGTGTTCCGGTTTTTGTTTCATAAGTGTTTTAGATGTACTTATATAACAAGATTAAAATTAAGCTTTTGATCAGGTTGAGGTTAAAGAAGTTATTAACAGGAGCTTAATATTGATTGAGTGGAGGGGAATTATGTTTGAAATGATTTAAGATAAATTTCAGAGAATAAGTGGCCTTGGTCCAGGGACATTGAAAATAGACCTGAGCGTAATTTTCTTTGTCATTTAGGCTGAGAGTGCGGGGGAGCCCTTTAAATTTTTGAGAAGGGGTGGGTGCTACGAAATCCGAAGCTTAAGTATTAACAGTCATCCCAGGTGCCGTTTCGTAGCAGAGGGGTGATTTTTGTTGAAAGTAGAATGAAGCACCTGGTATGGGTTTAAGAAGTGTAAATTAATGTAAAAAGGAGTGTAAAACTCAATAAGTAGCGGGATTATCAAATAGATTTGTATAATGATCCGCAGAATTTTTATTCCTGGACTTTTCATTTTCACCGCTTTGTTTTTGTCGGGGCAAGTGGCTTCAGCTCAAAAAATTGCGGATGAGCAATACATTGAAGTTTCATTGCGGATGATCGGGCACCAAATTTTACTGACTTCAGGAGACAGTACCTCACTGGTACTGCCCGTTGAAAAAGAGGAAGAGCGCTATCGCCTTAGCTTTGGCTCAGAGTTCCGGTTTGTACCCGAAGAATTGGTGGCCATAGTGGGCGGTGTGGTAGAAGAAACGGGAATTGCCGGGGGCTATTTAGTAGAAGTGGAAGAATGTGGAACAAATAGAGTGGTATACAGCTATAAAATCGGGAATCTGGCTAAGTCTGATCTGGTGCCATGTAAAGGGCGCCTGCAACCTGAAAATTGTTACACCCTTTTATTTACCATTTTGGAAGCCGGTAACATACAGGAAGTTTTGGCGAAGGATCAACGTGAATCTTCTCAAAGTCTGTCAGGGGATACCACGCCCATAAATTACACAACCGTGCTCTTTATTCTGGCTGGTCTTTTAGTCTTAACAGGGGTGTGGTCATATATCAGAAAGAGACATGTTAATGACGCAGATCCCGATACTATTGTGTTAGGAGCTTACCATTTTGACCCCAAAAACATGCGGCTTTTACACAAAGGTGAACGTATTGAGCTTACCAGCAAAGAATCAGAGTTGCTCTTGTTACTCCATAAATATGCGAATGAAACACTGGAGCGGGAACGTATTCTGAATTCTGTTTGGGGAGATGAGGGTGATTACGTTGGACGTACATTAGACGTTTTTATTTCTAAACTACGAAAGAAGCTGGAAGAAGATCCCCGTCTTAAAATAGCGAACATCAGGGGAGTGGGGTATAAGTTTATTGTGAACGGGTAGATGTTGCTTGCGGGTTAAAAAGGGAAATTATGATCCAATACATATTCTCAAAGTAGTTTGCCCTTCCTGCGGTGTACAAAGAGCTACCTTTGCAGCATGTCTGAATCTATTAAAAGCCAGGAGGCTATATTGTCCAAGCTCGGGATAGAGCAATTGAACTCTATGCAAACAGCTGCTCAGCAGGCCATAGGTTCCTCCAATGAAGTGGTTTTACTCTCACCTACCGGAACCGGTAAAACACTGGCTTTTCTCCTGCCTCTTATTGATGAATTAGATAAAAACTGCGAAGAGATCCAGGTTGCGATTATTGTTCCTTCCCGTGAACTGGCTATCCAGATTGAACAGGTGATGCGTGAGATGGGAACCGGTTTTAAGGTAAATGCCGTATACGGGGGCCGTTCCGGTTCTAAAGACAGGGTTGAAATAAAACACCGGCCGGCCGTATTAATAGGTACACCCGGAAGGGTAGCCGACCACTTGAGAAGGGAAGCCTTCCGGACAGAATACATTCAAACCCTGGTGCTTGATGAATTCGATAAATCGCTGGAAGTAGGTTTTGAAAATGAAATGAGGGATATCCTGAACTTTCTTCCCCGGGTAAATAAAAAGATCCTGACCTCTGCCACACAAGGGCTGGAAATACCGGGCTTTGTGCGTTTGAAAGATCCAGCTACGCTTGACTTTCTGAGTGATAAAATAAGCCAGCTGCAAATTAAGAAGGTGGTTTCTCCAACTAAAGATAAACTGGATACACTGGTGGACCTGATTGCTTATAGGGGTAATCAGAACGGGATCATCTTTTGTAATTTTAAAGACTCCATACAACGGGTAAGCGACTTTTTATCACATAAGCGTATTTCACACGGCACCTTCTTTGGTGGCATGGAACAGGCGGAAAGAGAAAGAGCTCTGATCAAATTCAGAAATGGAACCCACCAAATATTATTGGCTACCGATCTGGCGGCACGTGGCATTGATGTGCCCGAGATTGGATTTATAGTTCATTATCATCTTCCGGTCAGAAGTGAAGAGTTTACCCATCGAAACGGACGTACGGCTCGCATGCATAGTGATGGAGTGGCCTACGTTCTGCAATATGAAAAAGAAAACACACCGGAATTTATAGGAAAGTTGCCGGTAGAAAAACTTGAAAAGTCTAAACTTTCCAAACGATCAGAATGGAGTACTTTATTTATTTCCGGAGGCCGCAAGGATAAAATCTCGAAAGGAGATGTGGCGGGCTTGTTTTTTAAACAAGGAAAGCTTGGTGAAGATGAGCTGGGGGTAATTGAACTGAAGAATGACTGCGCTTTTGTAGCGGTTAAATCGGCAACAGTTGAGCAACTTCTGCCCCGTGTAAACAATGTGAAATTAAAAAAGAAAAAAGTACGGGTAACCCTTATTTAAGGGTGCCAGCCGGCCTTTATTCTGAGGGGTATTACCGTAAAATTTATTCCTCAGGAAGCATTTCATAGAAGTGAATGAATGCACGTATTCTTTTTCGAATTACTTCAACCCGCGCATCGGCTGCTAATAAGTTAGTGACTATAAGCTGGAGCAGCAGGATCAGGAAATTCTTCCTGGCCATTGAATTTTCATTTCCCATGATATTCCATGTTGGGTAAAGGTTCACTATTCTTCAGGTAGCGGTTAAACCAACTGATGACATCCGCATCGGCTTCCTCTTTAAATTCGCTGATACCGTGGTCTCCTCCTTCAAATATCTTTAAACGGTAGGGTACCCGGTGCTTTTCAAATTCCAATGCCAGTTTAAGCGAGTTTGATGATTCCACCCTCCAGTCTGCATTACCATGAAGTAAAAGTATGGGCACATCCTTCGGAAATTGATCTGCCCAATAAATAGCTGAACGCTTTTTCAGCTCTTCCTCTTTCCGGGTGTCATAATTGGGTATTAACTGGGCATACACCATTTTTTCCATTTCAGGGCGCTTGATTTCCGTTAAGTCAGACCGGCCACCCCCAACTACAGCCGCTTTTATCTTATTGGTTTTAGTGAGGGCGATGTATGTCATCATTCCGCCTCTGCTCCACCCATACATGCCTATTTTACTGGTGTCCGCTCCTTCTATTTCCTGTAGAAGCTCAGTGAGTATGAGCACATCATTTACATCTTTGCCACCAAACTCCTCCTGTCCTTCACTACCCCCGTTTCCACGGTACTGGCTGGCTATCACTATATATCCTTCCCGGGCTATTCTCCCAAGGGTGAGCGCTCCATGGAAAGCCTTCAGAGAGCCGAACTCCCGGTTTCCACCGCGGTTATAAATAATACACGGATAGCTACCCTCCCCCTTAGGCTTTACCATTAACCCTCTTATTTTTAAGCCATCGCTCAGGTACTCTATTCCATATACTTCAATACTATCCAAATACTTAAACTCATCTTTCCACTGCTTTTGGCCTTCCTGGTTCTCTACCAGTTTTGGGTAAAAAGGAAACTTAGACCAATCGGAAATTAACTTTTTGTTGACCAGTAAATCGGATTGCGCCTGACCCATGGAGAAAAAGAGAAGCGCAAGGAGGAGTGTTGGATATTTCATGTTGGTAATGAGGGGAAAATGGTTAGGGGAACCAATATAATGTTTCTGACACTTTATCCCGGTTTTGCTGACTGTAGTGTTTTGTACTTTTCAGTCCCATATCACCGGGCGATTGATTTTCATTGCTCTTAAGTACGAAAGGAATTGTCCTGCGTGAACAGATTCATGATATCCAATCCGTAATAAATATTTCCCAAGGATCTTCTTGTTTCCATTTCCGGGGTGAATAATTTCGGTTTCGTTCAATTCCGTATCCGAAAATTGCCGGACACTTTCTAAAAAGGTATTTGTATAGGGTTCAGCAAATTCAAGTTCGTCAGCAATGCTAATGAATGGTCGATTTTTCCAAGGCGTTTGATAATTTGCCATACTCCCATTATTGATTATAATATTCCAGCCATAATCGGCTTCCAAAACATGCCCAACCATTCCTATGGCAGTCATTGCTTTTTCGTCAGGTTTCCAATTATAATAGCTCTCAGGAAGGCTATTCCAAAGTTGTATGCTTCTTCTCCTTATCTCTGTGAAATTTAAAATTATGAGTTCAGATTGAGTCATTTTCTTTGTTTTCGAGAATGTCGTTTTACATTACAGGTAATTGTTGTGCACAGTTTTTATTTATTAAAGAATTCATAGTCCTCTTGGAACAACTCATCCAGTTCAGGTCTTTGTAATATTAGTTCTCGCAAATTCATTCGGGCTGTCAAATTCAAAATTCTTTTTTTTAAAGAGTCGTGTTCACATGTGTTCTTCGTTTTTGTTAACCTGATTAAGTCATCGATGATTTCCATAAATTCAAGAAGATGTCCTGATTTGACCTCTCTTGTAAAACCACATAATTCTGATTGGTGGCCCCAGAATTGAGTGCTTAGAAAATAACTTGTCCCATCCTTGATTCCATAATTCACTGGCCGGTATTCTACATGAAAGAGTGCGACAATGAACAAATCATGAATGTCATGAGCGAAAGTCGAATCTAGTTCAGTTTCAAATTCCTTGTTTGAGTTAGTATCTATCAGGTTGTATTTGAGATAGAAGGTGTTATTCTCCAATTGAAGAGTTAAACATTCATCATATCCAATTAGTGAATGATCCTTGAATATTTGTAGTATAGCTTGGCCTGACGCACATTTGTCAAATTGCTTTTTCAAAGGATGGACTAAGGTCTCAGTGTAAATGTCTGGACATGGCTCGAAGTTGTTCTGCCCATATATGTTGGTTGTCACTATTATGAATAGGAGGGTGTACTTCATAATGTTCGTTAAGATACATCGTTTACACAAGTTATAGATTAGGGTTTGCATATGGCTTGTGGCGGTTTCGAAGCACTTTCCTGTCCACCGAAACCAAAGCTGGTTAAGAAGCGAAAGCCTTGCTGGCAGCCGCTCACCAGCCATAAGCTATATGCGTTGTTGGAGATTTCGAAAGCTCTTGATGTTCCATTAAGAAAATTAGTTGATTTTTAATTTCCATCTTTCTCTTTTTTGGATTGTTCCTCGGCTTCTATCAGAGGCGCATGCCAATTCCAAAGCTCCTCCATCGTCTTAATGTTATTCGGTACTGGATTCGATTCGCTGAAAGCCTCTGCTGGAGACATGGGCATTATATGTTGAAAATAAGATTCACTTGTTCTTCTGGGATTGCGAGCAAGTGATGAATCAAAATAATCCGAGGCATAATCGTAGTGATGCGAATGGATGAATTTATCCCATCTCTCCACAACAGTATCTTCATCTTGTATATCGATTATTTCAAATTGCTCCATATTTCGGGCGTCCTTACCGCCATACGCTTCATCCAATAGATTGACTGCTTCGACATCCGTATCGGGAGCTCCATACCCAAAGACTGTTACCAATTTCGTTGAATCCTCTTTCAGCCAATATTTCAACCTTTCCCATTCCATTGAAATGAATTCATCATCTGTGTAGTTCTTTATTTTGACAGGGTATAAGAGTTTTGTCGGTTCAAAATAACCTCCATCCTTTCTCATATACATTCCCGCTGGTCCGCTCCTTTTATCCTCAGAACTGTATCCGAGAGAAACGCTTCCATGAAGAAAGGACATCAAAGGCAAGTCTTTAGTGAAATTACTGTTTCGGTTAAATGCTTGAAAAAGAAAAGGATCCCAATTGAATGTTGCAATCAAATCTCGCGGACGAAGTGATAATACCAAGTGGTCGTAAATAGTCGGCACACTTGGTAGTTTCATGTCTTTGAAGTATGACCGAACTCTTCTTTCGATTTCCTTTATTTCTTCTGATTCCAGATTGTTATTATGGAGGTTACTGTAGAGAAGTTCAAAATTGGTCGCTTTCAAATTTTCGGGTACTTCGTCTACAATGTCTTGCAGACCGACAACCTCAATAAAGTTGTCCATAGAAGGTAGTTTTTTCTCATTTAATTCTGGATTACGAATTGTAGATGCTATGCTTGCACCTGCACCAAGGATAACGACATGTCCACCGCCTCCATAAACGGTTTTAATTCTATCCTCTTTGGTCAAGCCTGTCATATTTCTGATTGTACTGAACTTATCTGTTTATCCACCAATCCCAAACTTCTGATGCAAGTTCTTTAGATTCCTCTGAATTAATTGATAAACCGTAATAAGTTATTAGTTCACTATGAATTACTCTTTCCAACTTTTCTATTCCTGATTGTTGCCCGAGGTGGCTCAAAAGTTTGTGGTTCAGAGCATCGAATTCGTCAGGTGGACATCCCGGAATCAAGTTCCATGAGTTAATAATCTTCCTTAACTCTTTTTCCTGAAATTGAAATTCTCTTTTTAATTCTTTGCTCATTTCTAATTGCGCCCAACGGTTTGGCTATGCGTAGTGCGGGATTTCAAGACAGTAACCTTTCAAGCCGCACAGACGGTAGCCAAAGCTGTGTCTTTGGGTTTAAATTTACTCATTAAACGTCAAAGCGCAGCTTTGGCGGGCTATGAAACACTTGCCTTTCCTTTACGATTGAACCCCGCATTAAGTATAGCTTTTGTTGGGCGCAGTTATTCTTTTTTCTGTCCTTTGTGGAGTGTTATCGTCAGCTTGTTGTGCTGCTGTTCGATTTGGACTTGCTCCCCTTCTTTAAATCCCAATTCTTCCAACCATCTACCTTCAAGCCTGATTTCAGGAACAGTAGTATTATCCCACGTTCGGTAGCGGAACTTACGGTATATTTTCAATCTCCTGAATCGATTCATTTGTCATATAACTATACGACAAAGCTATGAAAAGAAATTGAATTGTCAAACTTTAATATGACAAAACTGTCGTATAATAAGCTGACATTTGAATCGTGACTAAGGATGAGCTTAAAAAGAAAATCGGTCAGCGCATTGTGGAGTTAAGAACCAAAAAGGGCTGGAGTCAATCTGACCTGGCAAGAGCTTGTAATAAAGACAGGCAAGCAATGGAGAAACTGGAGAATGGGAAGGTGAATCCTACGCTTTATTCGCTGTTAGAGATTTCAAAGGCTTTGGGAGTTGCGTTAGATAAACTGGTTAAGTTTTAGGAGCCTTTGTGGTCAGTGAAGGGTTTCAGTTTCTCTTCTAGCTCCTTAATTTGCCTCTTATAACCTGCGATTGCCCCTTGATTTGTTGGCATTGTATCGTAGCCTGCACCATCATCTGCTCCCGCTGAATATACCTCAGAATAATAATCCTCATATAGGGTGCTTAACTTCTCCTGCATTTCCTTCACCTCTTTTCTTTCTTTGCTGGCATTAAGGATTTCATCACAAATGACTTCAAATCCTCGATCAGTTGATATGCCCAGTTTTCCGGCCAATAGAGGCGAGTATTCAGTTATTTCTTTTGATGAAATTTGATGCCAAATAGGAAGGATTAGCTTTCTCTTTTCATCTATTTCACGTGAATAGAGGCCGTCAAGTTCATGTTGTGGCCATTCTTTTGAAAAGAATTTAGGACTAAGAACTACAACTGCAAAATCGCATTCATGAAGTCCTTCATTAATAGATCTCCTTAAACTATCTCCTAGGGTAAGTGAATACTCATCATACCAAATTTTTAACCCTCGTCTTTTCAAAGCTTCGGCAATTGGTCTAGCAACCTCATCCTTATCTTCACTTGCGTGACATACAAAGTACTTTAACATCAACTATTATTTTATTACTCAAATTTCGGCAATTGCGCCCAACGGTTTGCATATGGCTTGTGGCGGTTTCGAAGCACTTCCCTGTCCACCGAAACCAAACTTGACTACGGAGCGAAAACCTTGCTGGTAGCCGTTCACCCGCCATAAGCTATATGCGTTGTTGTAGGTAGTTGTTTTTTTTTATAGTCCATTTAAAATCTCTGTCAGTTTTTTTGTTTCGGATAGCATTGGCCAATGTCCGCCCTTTAGTTCATAAAATTCTACATCTCCATAAACTGATTTCTGCTTGTCCGATAGGTTGAGCTTTCCACCAATAAATATTGATTTAACCTTAATCTCGTCCGACTTGATATTTGCTTTGTCTTGTACGCTTTTTGCAGGGTGGTCAATTAAATTTTTGTTTAAATATTCCACCTGTTCCTTTGTCATATGCGACTGCTGTCTTAATTCTTCAAGTTTTGGTGGTGGCCAACTTCCATTATTTTCTTTAATCGCTTGGTTTTCTTCTTTTTGGTCGAGCCCTGCACCTTGAAAGAGGTTTTGTCCATCAATCGGTAAAAAAGCTTCTATAAAAATCAATTGCGAGATTTTATCTGGTATTTGGTCAGCTACTTGTCCAATTACAAAACCTGAATAGCTGTGGCCAACGAGTGTCAAGTCGGATAAACTATTGTTTGCGACAAACTCTTTAACGTTATCTACGTGGTCTTGAAGGCCCACATCTTTATTGGCATTTTGAGATTCCAACCCACTTAATGTGATTGACAATACTTTATGGTTTAGTCTTTCGAGATTTTCTTTTAAATCACTCCAAATCCACTTTCCCATCCAAGCTCCTGGAACAAGTAAGAATATCTTTTTCATTTTATTTCCTTTTATGTAGAATGTTTTTTTTTCAATTACCTACAACGTATGGATAAAGTAATATGTACTTTATTTACTATTAGTGGTTTGGTTTTTAATTAACTGACTGTCAATTGCTAAGTCTTAATTTTTGTAGTCTAGTGGGCTTACAAGTTTTGCAAGAGCCAAATTACTGACATGAGTATAAATTTCAGTGGTTTTACTGCTATCGTGTCCTAATAAACTCTGTATGTAACGGAGGTCTACACCTTGTTCAAGCATATGAGTGGCAAAGCTATGTCTCAAAACATGGCTGCTAATTTTTTCTGAAATTCCAGCTTGTATGGCAATTCTTTTTAAGAAGCTATTCACGCTATGAGTGCTGTAGCGTGCACGTGCCGGGCCTTCCACTACAAAATAATTGGGCTTGTAAGCCTGAAGGTATTCTTTTAACAGAGCTTTAGTGGTATTCGCCAATAGGGTGGTACGGTCTTTTTTCCCTTTGCCGCCTCTCACAAATATCTGATTACGGTCATAGGAAATATCTTTTTTCCGTAATCGAACTAGTTCACCTACGCGCAACCCTGAACTGTACATTAAAGCGATAATAGTTTTATGTTTAAGGTTTTCCGTTGCCGCCAGTATTCGCAGTATTTCTTCCTTACTGAGTATTACCGGTAGACGTTTTTCCTTGCGTGGGCGGTCAATGCGGTAAATTCTCCGTTCTCTTTCCAAAACCTTTTCAAGATAGAATTTGATTGCATTTATGGCTTGGTTTTGGCTGCTTCTGGAAACCTTTCTTGTAGTTACCAGGTAATCCATGTAAGCGGTAATTTGTTCTTCCTGAATATCCTGGGGGTTAATATCCCGGTAATTGAGAAAAGCTTTAAAATGAGATCGGTAACCAGCTATGGTGCTTGGGCTGTAGCGCATTTGCCTTAGCTTAGCAACGTATAGTTCTAATATGGATGTATACTTTGCATTGATTGTGGAGTCAATAGTTTTCTTTATTGTAATGTCAGCAGATTTTTGAAGTGCAGAAATGTCTACCCAGGCTTTATTTCGGAAGGTGCTAAATAGTTTGGTTAGAATGCCTTCTTCATTGAGCACATACCAACAGCGGTTACTCTGGCTCCATAAAGCGGGTAGCTCTTTGGTTAATTTAACCAGTTCCCGGTCGTAATCAAACCGTAGGGCCAGACAGTTTTTTCCTCGGTGTATAAGATGTTCTACTCGTATAATTGTGGTTAAAGCAGGCATAACTTAAAACTACAAAAAAAGCAAGTTAACCCACCTGTAATGAACTCTCCAGTATTTCTGCTTTCGTAAACAGCTGATTAAATTCCTCCATAAAAATAGTGTTCATGGTTTCGGAGCAGCCGCTCAGCTCTACATAGGTTTTGCTTTCTTCCGGAAAGGTGTGCAGCGCCAGGTGGCTTTCTGAGAGGAGCCAAATGCAGGTGTAGCCCTGCGGCTTAAAATGATGTTCGCTAAAGTTTACCATACCATAACCGGCTTTAGTCAGCAGGTCTTTAAACAGGGGTGCCAGTTGCTGCGGATCGGTAAGACGTATCCAGGCGCGGTAGTTGTAAATTTGAACCTTATCCATAGCGTTTAGTAAAGATCCCAGTTGCCGTTGAGGTAATAGCGGTACAGCACCGGATGTTGTATGCGGTTAATGGCTGCCGTATCAGTGGGGATATAAATGTTTTTTCCAAAAGAGGTCATGAGTTGCATAGCCTCATGGTTGATCCATTGGGTTTCCACATTCTCAAAATGTAATTGTTGTAATCGTTCCTTCAATGCGGTACGGTCTGGTGTTGGCCTGGTACCCAATATCCAGCCCCATTCGCCCAGGGTAATGACCTGGTTGTGGAGTTTAGCGGTTTCAAAACCGGCAGCGGCCATGGTGCGGTTAATGCACAAAAAGGCCCGGGTGGCGTAGTAAGGGCTGCCGGCCTGGGTGATCATCATACCCTGTGGGCGCAGGCTGCGGTAACACAGACTGTAAAATTCTTCAGTATACAAGCGGTTTAGCTCCACAGAGCGCGGATCGGGGAGATCTACAATGATCACATCGTAAAAGTCCCGGGTTTTTTCCAGGTAATTAAAACCATCGGTATTGATGATGCGCACCTTCTCATGATTCAGCGCATTTTTATTGAGATCGGTAAGAATGGGGTGTTGCCGGCCCAGGTTGGTCATTACCGAATCCAGATCAATAAGGGTGATGTGTTGTACTTCCTGGTATTTCAGGATTTCGCGCACAGCACAGCCGTCACCGCCACCCAGCACCAGTACATCTTTTTTCTGTTTAGCCAGTTGCATGATGGGGTGCACCAGTGGTTCATGGTATTTATCCTCATCCAGGGTGCTGAGTTGCTGATTGCCGTTAAGGAACAGCCAGTAATGATCTTTCCACTGCGTCATCACAATACGTTGATAGCGCGATTGTTTGGCGTATACGATCTTATCTTTATAGCGGGCCTGCTCACCAAAAAGGATAATAGGCTGGGCCAGGAATAGGCCGGCCACAATAACTATAGTGATCAACCCTCCGGAGGCCGTTATCCAGCCGCGGGTTTGTGCCGGTACTTCCTTTCGCACGGTATACAGCAGTACAAGCGCTACAATAAGGTTGATGCACCCGAGCACAAAAGGCGTGTAGGTAAGACCCAGGTAAGGAAGGCCTACAAAGGCAAAGAAAAGACCACCCACCAGGCTGCCGAGATAATCTTTTTCCATAACGCTGGCCACGTTTACCTTCAGACTTTCAAACTTTTCATTCAGGCGGATCACCAGGGGGATTTCCAAACCTATGAGTGTGCCAATGGCAATGCTGAGGGTATAAATAAAGAAACCGTCATAATCTGAAAAGCCGGCTACCGTGTAGGCAAAGAGGGAAGAGAAGGATACCAGTATACTCAGCGCAAACTCCACCCAAATAAAGGTGACCAATAAGTTGCCGTCCAGATACTTGCTGAGGCGGCTACCCAGCCCCATGGAAAACAGCATCACTGATACAATGAGCGACCATTGTACGGCAGAATCGCCCAGGAAATAGGTAGCCAAAGTGGAGAGGATGTACTCCGCCACAATGCCGGACAGGCCGGTAGCAAAAAGGGCTAACTTTAATATGGGTGATTTGCCGGCTGCCACAGGCTTAAATACACCAAATGATCAGCATAGAACCGCCAATGTAGCCCAGGGCTTCAATAACCGAAGCGCCCACATTGGGCTTTTCCTGCTTGGCTATTTCATCACTGAGGCTGCGTCCGGGTAACAAAATACGGTCTACCAGGGTACGCATCAGCGGCAGGATGATCAATCCCAGCCCGGCTTCATAACCCACTTCCATAAGCGTGTCGTTCCAGTTTTCAAAGTCACCCATCAGCGCATGACGGATGAGGTTACCCATAGCAATCATGGCCCCGGCAAAGCCTATGCCTACGGCTATATTGTCTTTTTCAATGTGTTCGTGAATGTCATAAGGCACCAGCTTGTTATATAAAGTTTCGGTGATCACCATCAGCAGTTGCCCTATCAGCCAATAGGCCAAAGCGGTATAGATACCAAACTGCAGGTCGCCACTTTCTCCCGTAATAGCCCCGAAGATGATAAGCCCCGAAGCCAGGTAATTGGCACCTTCAATTATACCGGTACCGGCATTGCGGTCGGTAATGATCTCTTTCCAAACCGAGAATTTACGCAGTACCAGCCGATCTGTAATTACGGATGATACATTGAGCAATACGATGGCCAGTACGCCAAAAATGGCCATGTCTGTCAGGTCGGTAACTAAACCCAGGGAGGGGCCATATACGGCACTGCCCACGGCCATAAGGAGGCCGGCAAAATAACCGGCATAGGAAAAGGCAAAGGCCAGGTTATCCGTTTCGGTTAGTTCATGGTCAATACGGATGCTGCGTTTGACCAGGCGAAAAACCACCTTACCTACCCACAGCAGTATGAGGCAGGCGGAAAGGTAAATGAGGAAGAGCAGTATATCGTTGAGCCATTCGTTGTCTACAAGTATGGTTGTCATAAGGCTTTGTGTTTTTAGCTTGATTATTTACCTCCTCCAAATCCGCGGGAACGGGAGCTGGAACGGCTGCGGAAACGGGAATTGGAACGAGAGCGGCTGGCGCTTTGCTTTACACGACTGCGCACACGCTGTTTGAAGGCGGAGCTGCGACCATTCCAACGGGAGCTGCGGTTGTTTTGGGTGGTATGAGTGCCACTGGTACCAAAGCGGGTGCCGCCACCATTGCCCCGGCCGTAGTAGGTGCGGCCGCGGGGGTAGTAATTCCTGCGGTAATCATTCCATCCACCATAATATATAGGTCCGTAACCGTAGCCCAACATGCTGCGCATAAAGGCATACTGCCCGTAAAAGGCCCAAAAGCTGGTACCATCTGATTGTTTTTCCCACTTACCGTACTTCTCATTACCTACGTAGTTGTTGTATCCGGGTGGAGAGACTTTCTTTTCTACCTTACCATCTGTTTTGGTCACCAGGGCCATGCCCATATCGTTCACATGGCTTTCAAAGTACTGCGGACTTACGGCCATCCAGTCGGTCATCTTTTCTTCAAGGGTGTCCCGGCCTTGCGGCTGGTACAAAATGCGGTACTGGTGGCGGTACTGATCCTGGTCTTCCTGGTAATCCATATCGTAAAGGATAATGGAAAGCTCAGGCGACTGGGTGTAGTCGCGCACCAGGTTGTCAACCGGTTCTTTGGTAAAAGAGCGTTGCGAACCATTGCTGCAGGCGGTAGCCAGAAGAAGGCCGGTACATGCGGCCAGGGCAAAACGCAAAAATTGGGTGGTCATAACGTATGGTTTTTCAGTTTTGACGGCTTAACTGCGAAAGTAGCCATCTCATTTTTGTTCGCGGGGCAGAATGTTGGAGATCTCAAACTCTTTAAGCACCTTACCATAGGCAGCTTCAAAAGAACGATCATCCCACTGCTCCACCGTCAGGGTATATTTACCGGAATCATCCTGGTAATCCCAGGCGATGAACTCTTCCCAGTCTTCCTGAGAATCAGAAGGTAGTTCGCGGAAATAGCCGGGTGACTCTTTTTCCAGGTAAAACTCCATACCCTCGTACTTCAGTGTTTCAGGAGGTTTTTCATTTTCCATAATGAGGTTGGGCAGGTCTTTCTGCAGGCTGCGTACCTTTATCTTTTGCATAAGCACCATCTCCAGTTCATCATCTTCTTCCACGCTGAGGTAGCGTTTTTCAGAACCGTCCGACACCTGGAACTCGCGGGTGAAGTTGTTGCTGCCCCAGTCGTACTCATACACTTTGGTTACTTCCCAGCTGCGCAGGTCGTACTCAAATACATAACCCTGGTTGAGATCACGCACGGTACGGCTCAATGGTTTAGGCTCTTCTTTTTTCTTTTTATTAAACAGGTTGAACATATTGTGTTTTCTGGATTAAACCTTCTTTCGGTAAGTTATTTAGATGGCTCTAAACGGTCATAATTGCTTTTAAAGCATCGCTATAGTAAGGCAAAATCAATAATTCCGAAAGCTGCAGGTCAAATATAATAAGGGTAATTCAGGAAGCACCCCTTTTACACGGGTATGTTGGAAAAGAAAAACCTGCCTTTATAAAGGCAGGTTTCCGGGTTTAATATAAAAAGCTAAACATTAGTCTTCCAGCCAGGGGTCAAAAGTGAAGAGCTGAGAGCCATTGTTTATGGTGAAGTTAAAACAATAGGCGTATTTCAAACCTTCTACCGGGTTGGATTTTACGTAGGTGTAATACTCGTTCTCACTGCCATTTAATAGTTTGGGAGCCGCAATCATTTCTGAAAAATCGGCATTGGGGTTAATAGGGCTGGGCAGGAACTTTTTCAGTTGAATGGTGTCTGATGAGTTGGAGGTACTCACGGCTGTCCAGAAAATACTCTCGTTGGGTTGCAGGTCTTTAGCTATCAGTTCATTTCCGCCCTGTCCTGAGGTTGCAGATTTATGGTTGCTGGTCATATCTATATAGCCGCTTACATCAATAGGGTTGGAGCTGGTTTTTCCGAGACCGAGGATACTGGTGGTGTTCACCCCTATCTGTATTTCCAGAAAGTATACGGTGGCAGCCGTGGTGATATCCGAAGAACTAAAAGTTCCGATGGTTTCCATTGCGGAAATCAGTTCGTCCAGGGTAAGGGTCTCAATCCACACCAGGTGCAGGGCATTGGCCCATTCATCAACAGTTGCTGATCCGTAGTCATTCTTTACATTGGCGATAGCCTCGTCAATGGTATTACCGGTTTCTTTCTGAAAGTTAAGGGCATTAAATAAAGCGTCATTACTTGCCATGATTTTTGGGTTTTATAGTTGATTATTAATTGAATACATCGTTTTTATTTTGTGGCGTCCGTCATAATATTGGGAAAAGCCGAGGGTAATTGCTTGGCGGAAACACTCTTAATCTGTATGTAGTAATTAAGTACTACGCTGGATACAACAGAGTCCCATGAGTTTACACCATCAGGGTTACTGCGGGCGGTATATATACCGTTGGCAAAGCAGTATAGGGCGTAAATAGACAGGTTGGTGTCAAAATATTTTTCACCTACAGGGGTGGCTATACTTTTAAGTACATCAGCCTGATACTGGCTGAATGAAAAGTTGGTTTCACTTAACAAATCGGGTACTGGAGCGGCCAGCTTTTGTATATAGCCGTTTAGTGTGGCAGGTTGTGGCGCATTAATAAGGCCAGCCAGTTGTACCATAAATGACCAGTTATCAGACTGGGTATAGTATTCTGCTACAGCAGATACACAGTCCAGTGCGTTATAGGTAGCCTGGCTCAGAGCCTGAATGAGGGTAGTGGCATTTTTAAGGTTGTAAGTGGTTAGGAAGAATTTGGAAGCGATCTTTGGAATAGCATCTGAAAGAGTAACGCCCTGCTGGAATAATTGCGAAACATAAGCATTGATATTTTCCGTTGAACCGCTGTATACGGTGACCACCATTTGCCTTTGGGCTACGGTTGAATCGTTGATAAGTGCCGTTAGCGTATAGGTGGTGGTTTCTGTGGGGCTTACCTGGTAATCACTTTGGTTAAGAGTAATTTGTTTGGAAGCCGTAGTGAGGCTGCTAATGGTGCTGCCATCTAAAAAATCCAATGAAAGGCCGGTAACCCCATCAGATGATGCCCACGATAAATTAACGGTAGAGCCGCTGTTTATTACAGGCTTATCCACAAAAAAGCTAATATACTCTTTGGATTGTGGCATATCAGCCGGCAATTGTGAAACCTTTAGCTGTCCGTTCAGGTCCTGCAGTTCCGGTACTTGATTAGCGGTGAGGGTGGGTATTTGGCTGGCCTTCAATTGTCCGTTCAGGTTTTGAATATCGGGTAGCTGTTGGGCCTCCAGTTGTCCGGAAAGGTTCTGGATTTTTGGCAGTTGCTGTGGTGTAAGTACCGGTACCCTTGAGCTATCCAATGTAAGGTTCTGCCGCCCATCATCCGTAGTAGTTACAGCGGGTGTAAGCTCCTGCAAAGTGCCCAGGGTAAGCAGAGCGCTGTTGGCCTGAGGTGGTGGAGATGTAAAGGCCAGTATGGGTGAGCCGGGTGTGGCTGTATTTTGCTGCAGGGTAATGGCCCAGGGTGCATTGGTGGCCGTTAGGCCGGTGGTGCTTAGCGCAAACGAACCATTGGCAGCCGTGAGAGGCTGCCCATTAAAAGTAGCCTGATCATTAAGGGTAATCAGCTGGTAATCCTTATCCAGGGCGGTCCCGGTATGAATCAGCACATTCTGACCACTAACCGAAACGGATAGCCCACTTACAATGCCACTTGAAAAAACGGCTTGGTCCAGCTTATTCAGAAAAGGTAATTGAGCGGCTGTAAGAGAGCCGGATAATGTTTGCAGATCCGGGATTCGGGCGGGGTTAAAAACCCCTGAGCTAATGACCGAGGCATCCAGATTGCTCACCTGAACGGGAGGCATGCGGGAGGGCAATACTAGTACAGCAGCAGCTTTAGGAGTTACGGTTACAGATGAAGCAGCTACTTCAATTTCGGCCAGTAATACCTGCCCCGTAATAGGGCTGCCCGAGGCTATTAACTGAATAAGGGGTGAGTTTATGGCCTGATCAGTGGCCTGGTTAAAAAAATGGTTGGCTATGGTTAGTTGCCAGGTACCGGTAGGCTGTGCGGAAAGGTCTATAGAAAGGGTGGCCGCAGACAAGAGTACTTGTTTTTGGCCATAGGTTGCCCTGTCCGCCAGTAATATCTGTGTTCCGCTATCATCCAGAGCCGCTCCGCTGGTAATGGCTATGGTTTTACCGGAGGGATTGCTTACTGCAAGCCCTGAAAGCACGCCCGGTGAAAACATGGCCTGGGTTTGAAACTCACGGTGCTGTATATGAAATTGCTGTTCAGTAGTAAAATCCTCAGCTTTAAGTAACTGGCCGTTGTAATACAGCTCTTTAACGATGGTGGGTATGGTGGCAGGCATATACTTAAGTATTAGAGATAGTGGTGTTTACACCCAATACAGCACTACCCACGTCAAAGCCGGGGTTTTCAAATTGAGCATAGACAATATTAGACGTGAGGCCGTTTTGGTTGTATCCATCCATGGTGCTGATGAATGTATTTACTGTATTTATGAAATTCTGGATGTTGGACTTGGTGCCCGAGTCTACCTTGCTCTCAATGGACTGAAGGTTACTGACTGCGGTTTGTAAGTTGGTTTTGGTTTGCTGGGTTAAAAAGGTATACCCGGTTATGCTGCTTTGAACGGAAGCATTCATCTTATAATTGGCATTTTTTTGCAAAAGGGTGTCCCAGGGTTGACTGTATTGCTGCGAAACCGGCATAAGCTGAAACCCAGTTGCCGGAAGGTTGGCTGCTTCAGTTTTGTTGCCGCTGCCTACGGTGCCTTCTAAAAAGGAGAACTGGTACAAAAGGGTGGAATTATCGCCCAGCGAAGTTTTAGGGAATTGCCAGGCGGCTATAAAGTTCCCGTTGCTATCAATGCTTACCGTAAGCTCCTGTATCTGTATTTGGGCTGCTACATCATTTAATTGCTTTTGCACCCGGCTCAATAAAGGTTTTACCTGGTTAATGAGTTGGTTCACCTTAGCCTCAGCTTCTTTTTTCTTGCTGTCACCTCCCCCAAACCAGCTTTTGATTTTATCCCACACTTCTGCCAGGAAACCGGCCACTGCAGCGGCCGCAGCTGCGGCCACAATACCAATCACTACTCCGTTAAGCTCTAATACCGCACCCAGATCTCCGGCTATTTCGCCCGCTTCCAAAGCATCTTCAAGCGCCTCGGCCAGGTCTTCATTTTTAGTTTTACAAAGTATACGCGCCGCAATAGAAGCACTCACCTTTTTAGCGGCCACCAGGGTAATGGCCTCATAAGTGGCCGGGTTGGCTATAACCTGCTTAAAGATGGCCTCCATATTCTGAGGGTTGGTAACGGTATCCCAAATAGCGGTGGGAAGATCACCCAGCGAAGTAGGGATGGTGAAATCAATTCCGAAATTGACCGGTACGGTGGTAATGCTTTGTCCCGCAATGGTAAGTCCTACGGTAATGGTAAGCGGTACATGCATTTCGCCAGGAGCACTTTGTGAAGGCTTCTGGCCGCTGGTAAGTGCCAGCGAAAAGGTGGTTTTAACTTCATTCTTAAACATGGATGTCACCAGGTTCTGACATCCGTTACCGCCCAGGTTGTTAAGTTGAGTAACAATATTTTCTATGGCCTTGGCGTCATTAATGTCCTGGCTGCCAAGTCCGTCTATATTGGTAATGGAAAAATCGCCTTTAGTCCATTGCCAGTCAATAGTAATAGCGGGTGTTCCCTGATACTGGTAGGAACCGTTAAAAATGCCATTAGCATAATCCATGGTAAAAGACCCGATATCGGTACCAAAGAGCGTGAGGTTCTGAACGCTTACCTCAAAGGTCTTTTGACCGTTGGTGGTTTTAATGGTAAGGGTAGGAGAAGTTAACTGGATGAAATAAATGCTAAGCGTGTCCGAGCTATGATCTTTGGTGCCCACGTAAGTGCCGGAAAGCTGTATGCCATCACTCTCTACATCCAGGTCTATCTGAAAATTGTATTCCTCAAAAAACTGTAGTACCGCATTCAGGTGGTAACCTTCTTTGTAGGTAACCGAAGGGGAGTTTGCATGGGTAGCGGAGGCGGGCGGGTATTGGAAAGTGTAATTGCTGCACGCCTGTGCTGTAGAGCCCGAAGGGCATTTAAGGTAGTACATACTGCCGGATACCAGGCCAATGGCTTTGGTTATATCATCCACCCATTGCCAGGGCTTTTTAATGATTTGTACCACAAAGTCATAAATGGTAAGAGCCGGATTGGCCGTAAGGCTTACCAGGGCCAGGCGGGCTTCACTTTTCTCAAATATTATAGTGCCATCCAGTATGAGGTTGTTTTCCAGGGCTTCCAGGTTTATCTGCCCGTTTATGATCAGATCGGTACTGGCCGGAACCGATTTGGGTTTGGTTTGGGCAAAAGTGTGGTCTATGCTGAGCTTGAGCTCACCAAAGTTTATCCCGGTCATTCCAAAGGGAGCCTCTACGGACTCAGTTGCAGAACCAGTGGATAGTTGCAGGTCAGCCACCAGTTTGGTATCGTTAACCGTAAGGTCTCCCTCAAAGGTAAAAGAGGGATTGTTTGCGCCCAGAGTAAAGGGGGCAAACTCCACACTGCCGCTTAATTCGTATTGATCCTGTGCGGAGCTGTACTGGAACAGGATGTTCTGCCGTCCGTTGTTCCCGCTGAATTTAAAGATGTTAAGAAGGGTAAAGGTGGGAAAGGAGGCAAACAGGGCAGAATTTGCGGTTGATGGGGGGTCTTTCTTTGATGTGGTTTGGGTACGGAAGCCATAGATGGTGATTTTATTCATCTGGCCACTGTAGCCGATGGTTAGCATGGAATTGAACAGCGATATTTTCCCGAAATCCATAACCGCCCAAAAGCTTATACCCGTTACATCACCAGAGGCAAAAGCCTTCGTAAACTGTTGTGCAAAATCCTGTGGCATTGTGCTAAGCGGAAAAGTGGGAGGCATAAGGTCACCGGCTTTCCCTTTGGGCCGGGCGGCATCAGGCTGTAGTTCTCCAATTTGCTGAAGGGCTTGTGCATAGGTTAATCCCGGATTGGCCGGGGAAGCAGGTGGTTTCCCGTGCCCGTTTGTTGGGGTGTCATTCTTCTTAGCCAGTCGGAAAAGTCCGGCACTCTCAATATTAATGGTAAGATTAGGGAAGGAAGTATTGAAGATGGCGGCCAGAATTTTACCAATGTGAATAGTGCCGGCAAAATTGAGGTAGATGATGGTGGCATTGTTGGAGATAAAGTAAGCCCCGCTTGCCGTAGCGTTCTGCACGGCAGATGAAAGATCTCCGGAAAGGCTTATCTCACAGCCTACTGATATGGCTTGCCCTGAATAATCCGGATCTTTTCCCTTGGCCGGGGCCTGACTCAGATATTCATAAAAAAAGTAACCCTTGTTAATGGTAAGGGTGGGCAGCAAGGGGATGGGCAGGCTTATGTTGTTTACCGCTCCGTTAAAAGTAATTTTTCGGTCTTGTCCTTCCGTACCCTCCTTGCCAATGCTTCCGGATATTTGGCCCACGGGCATAGTAGAGCCTTCAGGTAAAACCACATTCAACCCATTAAAGCGTTGGGCAACAAGGCTGGTCAAATCCGGAGCTGAGCCTGTTACCGTAGCAGCAAAAGAGAATGAGTCTTCCCTGTATTGAGTGGTCAGGTCAACATTTACATCGTCAGCCACAATAGTGGTTGACAGGCCCATGGATGTAGTAGCCTCAGACAAGATAGTGGGGTTTAAGGGTTGGTGATGGGTTGCAAATAATTTTGATGGGTATAGCCTTACTGTGGTTGAATCAGCCCGTACAAGCAGCCCATCCGGGAGTTCCTATTTTCCCGGATGAGCAGTGCTATAGTACCTCCTTAGCCTTGGTGGCCCGGAGGGGGGGTGGCAGGTTTGGTTCCCTTGGGACCATTGGTTGGTGGGGTAGTGGTAAACGTTCCGGTGGCAAAGGTTACGGAAAGGCTGTTTATAGCAAAGGTGCTGCCCGAAGGTAATATAGAGGCGGGCGGGCTTAGCTCCAGGTACATATTTTGCGGTGCACCTGGGTCTCCGTCTGCATTATAATAGGCCTCCATCCACAAAAGGGTGGGTACATTATCTGTAGTTGGTGTGTTTGCCTGCTCCGTTTTGCTGTAAATCAACAACTCGTAGGGCGATGCCTCCAGCGGGGTAGAGGTTGGAATGTCTACAGACAGATCGTAGGTTTCACCATTAATGGCGATGTCCGTTTTAATGGCTCCTGAAATTTCAGTACTCATAATTTTTAGGTTTATGTTAAAAGATTGATTAAAAGGTTCAAAACCTGTTTATTCTTTGCTGTTCAAAGATTGATTTTTAGAAAATTAGTTTTAGTAAGGGTTTTCCATGATTTTAAGGGTATCCGTATAAATACGGAGGGCGGCCCGGGTCATAGTTTGTTGTGTTCATATCCATAATGTTTAGTGTAAAGCGGGGTTTGCTTTTCCTTTTACTACACTACCGGAAAAAATGTTGTACTTATAAGTTATTGATTAAATGGCATTTACTTCGGTATGTGAAGGGGGTGTGGCTCTTCTTCTGAAAACTTGCCGGAGCATGGCTAAGGCGATCAGGGAGTTTTTGCAAAAACTTCCTGATCCGTTGCTAAAAACGTCCCGGAGCGTTGGAAAAAACTCCACGGAGTTTTTTTATCCAAAAAGATTAGTGGTATGCGTGCCCTCAGATGGTTTAAAAAAAGAGAGGGGAGGTATGCCTGAAAAGGGCGTAAAGCAGATGATGTTTAGCTTGCCTTTTACCTGAATAAGAGGCTTAAAACGGTTATGCCTAAAAGGACTGCAGAAAGCCACAAAAGTTTTAGCCTGAGAAGGGGGTTGGAACTTTTGTGCGCTATTATGGCCAAGCCTACTTGTATACTAACCAGCAGAAGATTGTAAATAGCCTTTATTTCCATTCCCCAAAAGCTAAAGGGGTCTTTAGGATTATACCAAATGTCAACTGAAGTGCCCAGCCAAATCAGTAGCGTAATAAAGGGTAACAGGGTGATTATGCGTTTCACTGCTGCTAAAATTAGTGCATAATAAAGTATACCGGATGCATCCGTTGAAAACCGTGTGGCAATAAGTCTGCTGAAAGAGAGTACAAACAAAGATGAAGGAAACTTTCCGGGTAAACCAAAGGAAGCAGGCACTGCACCCGGCAGGCGACTCCATAAAAAAGGCCACCCTTGAAAGGGCAGCCTTTAAATGAATGGGTTTAACCGAAAAGGTTAATAAATCTTTATATCCGTAGGAGATACAAATTCTGCCACATAGGATTTACACTTCTTATCGCAATGTGCACCTTTATCTATAATAGGAAAGTTATAGCAAAACCGGGCAATGGTTATAGGTGTAGCCTGGCAGGGATTGCAGCGGGAATCGGTTGGTGTAATTCCGGCTCCGGCCCATTCCAGAAGCGGCCCTCCGCATGACGGGATGGCTATGGACGATTGCGGGGGAATACAAACCTGACCGGTAGTACAGGCATTCCCGCAATTATTGGGGTCCTTGGCACGTACTTCTACTAAATAGTAACAATCAGTTGAGTTGTGAATGTTAATGCTGGCCGGTTGTGCATACGCCAGAACAGATAATAGGGTGAAAGCCATTAAAGCCAATCCCTTTTTGGTAATAGGTAGAATTTTCATTGGGGTTAATTGTTAAATGTTATGTTCAAATATAGTTGAAAGGCAATATTATAAAGTAAGCGCTTTTAAACTAGAAATTTAAAATTGAGAGATGCTTAAAAAAGGGTTAATAGAGCCTGTTCTTTTTGCATAGTTCAGCAGAATAGTAATGGCCGGGCAAGCTATTTACCATTCCATACTGAAATTATCCAGTACAGTGGTTCCGTTTAAGCGATCACCAATGTGTGCATCAGGTGAATCCTGATAGGTTTTATAGAGCTTGCCGTTGGCTCCGGTATCAGACCAAAATCGTACTCTCTTGCAGCTTTTAAACTCATAAGCGTAACCGGAGCGATAAGCCAGTAATGTTTTATAAGCGCTTTTGGAACCCGCCTTTTCTATTTCGTCAACCTTTTTGGCCTGGTTGGAATTGGGATGTAAAGCGGCATACTCCACAATTGATAGAACCTTAGTGGGACACCCGCAGGTTTTCACTTTTTGATTTAAGGCAGTTTTATCAGCCCTGGATAAGTTCTTGAAATCCACATCACAATTTTGAACATCATAGCTGTGGTCAGAATGAAAGTAAGCGGAAAAAATAAGAATTGATACGAGTAAGGTTTTCATGGTTTGGTTTTAATTTGGTGAATATCAAAGCTAAGAAATGGTTTTTAAACCGGTAGTAAGTTCAGATGAACCTTGAGCAGCCGGTGGCTTTGGTGGGTTGAACACAAGCCAGACGTTTGCTTTAGTGGATGGTACTAAAAACAAACCGGCTTGAACTTTTAAGTTCAAGCCGGTTAAAGTATGGTCTTAATTTTTGCCTTTAATAAATGAGAAATGTATCAGGTGCAACAAACTCAACCGTAGCTGAGCATCCACAACCCGTTATGGTGTAGGGGGGCAAAGGGCTTGTACAGCCTATAAAAGGTGAGGGTTGATCAATACAAGCCGTTGGATCCGGGCACACATTACATCCGTCAGATATGCAAACTACTACTTCTCCCCAGTCATGAGAAGCTGAAGCTACGGGTGGAACACCTGCTGAACTACCGGCAGGAATGCAGAGATTGGGGTAGATAAACTGATCTGAACCGGCACAGTCGGTTACGTAAACCCTGGAAATTACAACCTCACAGCGCGATTGATTGACAATTTTCAGAACGGAACTCTGACTGTAGCCAAAGGTTGTGGCACCCATAAAGAGTGCAAATGCTAAAATTTGTTTCAAATGTTTCATAATAAAGTAGGTTTTTGATTCAGGTAAATGTAGGAATTTGCTTATTACTTACCTAAGACCCATCCTCAATTAAATTTACTGAGCGTAGCGGTGGATGAGCAATAGAAGTAAGTAAAAGCATGATTTATTAAGGTAGTTGTGAAAGCCTGGTGGTTGAAGGATTAAATAAAACACGGGGTAATAATGGTACCGCCAAAGAGTGGAAGTTATTAAAGCTAAACGCTGTTTGGTAGTAGGTGGGTTTCAATCAAATGCAAGAAGAAAATAGTGTAGTAGCCTTAAAAAGCTTTGTCTTAATCTTCTAAAACAGGAATGTATAAAACAAGCTTGGCATTTGGGCTGTTAGGTTTTAAAGTCACGCTTTATTAATCACTCTTAAAAAAGTAGAAATATGGGGCATATTGGTAAAATTCTGATTTCTGCACTTACGGGTACCGTCTTTATGACTCTTTACAGCTACCGTATTTCAAGAAAGGAGAAAAAGCAATACCGCGAACCGGAACTCCTGAATAAACTTACCGATCGTTTACCTGAAAAAACCAACTTATCAGGGTACCAGCCCGCTACGGGTTTTATTCTTCACTATATAGCGGGTATAGCTTTTGTAAGTTCGTATATACCGGTATGGCGAAATACCGGCATGCAGGCTGATCTCAAAAGCGGTATAACGCTTGGTTTATTAAGTGGCCTGGTGGGTGCTGGTGTATGGGAAGCTTCTTTCCGCTTACACCCCAATCCACCAAAAGTGGATAAAACAAATTACTATACACATCTGCTAATGGCGCACATCATTTTTGGTGCTGCCTCCAGCCTCCAGTGGCGGCTTATGGAAGAAGCGTGACTTCTTTTCACCTCCTTTACCGGCTTCACCGGCACGCCCCGTATATTTTCTCTATTGTCTGGCCATTCCTGTAACTTGTGTTACCCTGAGTTCGCTAGTATCGAAGGGTGTTGAGCACTGGTCCTTTAAAGCACTTTACCTAAAAGTTCAGGCTTCGATACAATCCCGCTTCGCGTGATCACTCAGCCTGACTGCTGGTTTTTCGTTTCGTTTTTCCTTTCACTTGCTTCACCGGGTCTACCGGTACGCCCCGGATAGTTTCTCTAATGTCTGGCCATTCCGGTAGCTTGTGTCACCCTGAGTTCGCTAGTATCGAAGGGTGAGCTTTTCGATAAACGGTAATTATACCGGATGAACGCCATAGTTCCTTTCAGCTCATTTTTTGAAGATATGCTTAATTTCATGGCCCAACTTAAAACCAAATAATATGTCTTCATCTATTCATGTGGCTAACAATTATAGCCAAACCATTTTCGTTGCGGCTGCCCGCGAAAAAGACTGGGTTATTGCCGATGATGTTTTTGATATAGGAGTAGCAGCCCTTAGCTTTTGTACGGGTGCCATGGGTATTGGGGCCGCGCTGGATGGTTTTCCCAC
Organism: Owenweeksia sp.; assembly: GCA_965212245.1. Lineage (GTDB taxonomy): Bacteria > Bacteroidota > Bacteroidia > Flavobacteriales > Schleiferiaceae > CAKZNE01. The sequence goes on from OZ243107.1 coordinate 1,886,990, forward strand.
TACCCTTAAAACCTTTGGTGACCTGGTTTCATTTTTTAAAGGGTTGGGTTTATTGGCAGGGGGTATGTACGGTATAGCCCATGGTGCTGAAAAAACGGTATTGAGCTCAATCAAACTGAGTAAAGACCTGCAGCAACTCAAAGAGAAGATGATAAGCATTGAATCGAAAAACTTTGCCAGTGTTTTTGATACCAGCCTGGGGCACCAGTTATTTTCACCCAGTGGCTGGGCTGATGATTTTGGAGATGCTACAGTGGAAGTGTTAATAGTGACGGACGATCTGAAGGTGAAACACCTTACTTCTACCGATGATACGTCATGGATTGCCAACGGGGAAGGTATTGTGCAAACGGAATACGGCCATCTTTGGGTTCCGCAACCGGGAGCGGTTCCGCAACGGTATGTAGCGGGCTATAAACCAGCCGGAAATTTTTACAAAACTGCAAAGGACCTGAAGATCACCTTATCCTGTGATTTGAACCCTCCAAGCGGTACGCCCATCTCTCGTACAATGGATATTACCAATGCCACGAACCTGGAGTTGAACAATATCAACGGTGATTTTCAGAACGTGGGCAATGGTGCCGTGACCGGTTTTGTACCCAATGGTTCGTACAAACAATCCGCAGAAAATATTAAGGTGGAATTGACCTGCCAGTGCAAGACCATTGCGGGTGACTGGAAGGACGCCAGCTTTGATCTGACCGGTGCTACAAGCGTATACCTGGAAAATATGGATGGTAATCTGGTTAATAAGGCTTCTTAAATGATCAGACCTGAGCGGTTTTACACCGTTATATCAAGTTGCCTTCCGGTCCGGCATACTTTCTCGCACTGCTGTATAAATACCCCCTTCAAAGAGTAGCATTTGCTACGCTTTGGAGGAGTGGTAAATGATAATCAGGCGTAGTTGCAAACTACGCCTAGTGGGGGCTAATCACATATAGAATTATAAAGCCTTATCATTTCCATGAATTCCTCCTCTTTCGTACTGAAGTCCCCCTGGTATTGTTCAGTAAACGCAGAGCATTGCAGCAGGTAAGGCTTAATATACTTTTTTATGTTCTTTTTCTTATTGATCTTATAGAAGGTACCATCGGGCATTTTCAGGAAAAACCGATAGGTACCTGTGGGGCCCCCCATTTCCAGCTTACCATTATGGCCCATCCTCACGTTTGAATTGTAGCCTTGATGAGCCAGATATATCTTCAGTTTTCCATCCACCGCTCTTTCTGTATATCTAATATAACTTTTAGGCTTATGAGCTTTTAATGGGGTTTTGTCGATAAAAACACCATCTTGGTAAAAAGTAGCCACATCAGGAACTTTCTTCCGGCCCTTTATCAAAACAGTTTTTCCATCTGAATCTGTGTATTGAATTTTTTTAAGGTAACCTTGCGCTGTGGTGGAATAACTCAGATCACTGCAAAAGGTAGTGTCGTTTCCTACAATAAAGTAGTCCTGAGCATAAGAGTTAAAGCATAAGGTGGAAACGAGAAGAACTAAAAAGGATTTAATCACTTTCTTTTTTGATTTAATAGGCGCTTAGAGCTTGGTAAATAATGATTGGGTAAAGAGTAATTTGGAGCGGCAATATAAAATTTTCCACTAATATAATGATGCCTAAATACGCCAATCGATTTAATATCATGCAGGCTGAGTCAATATAAAAAGGAGTACCGGATTTAGCACAAGCAAAGATGCTCACCCTCACGCCAGAGAGGGCTCTGTCTTAGGATAGACATGTAATATGGTTGTTTAGTAAGACATAAATTACCAGTGCGAAGGATGGTTTTTTGCGGTGGTTCTGAAAGGCTTTAAACTCTGTAGGTTGGTTATTGAAGCACGAGCATGGATGCTCGCGCTAGCGGGGGGAGAATAAATGCTTTCACTAGTTGGGGGCAAACCCCATAGGCCAGGATAACATACTTCTGTCTCCATAGAGCTCGAATGGGATATAAAATTCAGTTGAGGTTTCAATTGGCTTAAGTACATCTTTATGAATTTGCATTCCCAATAGTTTAGTATGAACTTCTTTATTCCCATCAATCCATCGATCATTTTCACCATCGTAATAGTTGCATTGGATGTATACCTTACTTGGATTATTATCCTTTAATAATAGTCTGTCGATTTCGCGATTGAAGGTTGGAAAACTATAACCAATTATTACAGTTACATCAGGTTTGAATTGATTTATTTGGTTGATATCAAGTTCTTTTTCCCAGCTAAACTTAATATTGCCCCAATGTTTGGTCTTACTGGTTTGTTTAATGATGTTAGGGAGTTCTCGCCTTAATTCATGAATTGCACTTTCTTCTTTACTCAACTTAAGAAAATCCAAATGCTTTGGGTTGGCTAATAGTTTTGATGAGTTTGTGGTCTGCGCTGAACCATTGATATTTATTATGGGAACTCTTTCAAGCGGATTTGGTTCTATAATTTTCATCTGATCAAAGGTTAAGTCCATACATTTTTCGAAACTTAGAATGAACTGAAAATCATAGTTCCAACTTAAGAGTTGAATGTTTTCTGGAAATACAAATTGCCCGTTTTCCTTAGTGAGAAGGGAGGCTAAGAAAGCATCGTATCTTTCATCAACTGTATTTGTAAATTGAGAAAGGTGAATTACAAGTGAAATAACGGACTTTATCCGATTGTACTCCATCTTATTTTCTTGAAACCACCGCATTTTTGCCAGAGTATCAATTGAAAAAGTTGACTGTGTTAGGTTTCTGACTTCTTTAATCCAACCTCGTAGAGTGTATAAATATCTTGGATCATATTTGGGTTCTAGCTCATAAACTTTTGAAGCATATAGACCGAAGCTTTTCTCCCACTGCTCTAGTGCTGAGGCGAAATTAGTCACAGTAGGAATAGCATTGGCACTTGCCCCGGCTCCAAAAATGTATCTGATCTTAACTTCTTCTGACATTATTTAAGATTTGGTTACTGCAACAATTTACTCTTTTTCCTTCTCTCGCTCTTTCACCTCCTTCACATTTTCCACCGGCACACCCCATATAGCTTCGCCAATATTCTGTATGCCGCGGGCAATCGCTTCCATTTGTTCCAGTACGTGGCCGAGCTGGTTGCCGCCCAGGCCGGAGAGTTTTTGCTGACGCTGGAAGCTGCTGAGGATCTCGGCCTTGCGTTGTTGTTCTTCCGCGTTGAGTACGCCAAAGAGTTCCTTGAACTTTAAGAAGTTAAACTCGGCTCCACTGGTGAGGGTCTGCGACTCGTTCTCGTAGTGGGAGAGGAGCAGGGTTTGCAGTTCCTGTTCGTTGAACAGGGGATTGAGCTTCTCAGTGATCTTGTTCATGTCGCGGTAGGAACCCTGCAGCTTAAAGGCGGGTTCGGTGCGGTATTCCTCGGCTTGTCCGGCTGACAGGATGTACTGGCGGTTCACCTTGAGGATGATGTTACGCACCAGCAGCATTTTGTCCAGCAGGTTCAGGTAATCGCTGATCTCCTCGGGGCTGTGCCCGGATTCAAAATCCGCCCCGTCACGCTCCCCGGTCTCCGCCATGCGGATGAGGGTGTAAAGGTCCTGCTGGCTTTTGCCGTGCAGGCCGTTCATCACGGGGTTGGAGGTGAGGCTGTTCTCCAGGTAGCTGAGTTCAAAGGCACGCGCCTTACCGCCAATGATGTCGCCCAGGTTGTAAATGTCCGCCCGGTTGGCCAGCATGTCCGGGATGCGGAATTTGTCCCCGCTCTCCGTATAGGGGTTCCCGGCCATTACCACAGCTACTTTTTTACCGCGCAGGTCGTAGGTCTTACTTATACCTTTGTACACACCTTCCACCTTGCGCTGGGCATCGCAGAGGGAAATGAATTTCTGCAGCAGCTCGGGATTGCAATGCTGGATATCGTCCAGGTAGATCATCACGTTGTCGCCCATCTCAAAAGCCAGGTTGAGCTTTTCCAGTTCCTCACGGGCGGCCGAGTTGGTAGCCGCTGCCGGATCGAGGTTGGTGACGGAATGGCCAATGGCCGGACCGTTGATCTTCATAAAGACCAGTCCCAGGCGGCTGGCGATGTACTCCATCAGCGTGGTTTTACCGTAACCGGGTGGGGAGATGAGCAGTAGCAGACCCATCAGGTCGGTGCGCTTGTTGCTGCCTGCTGCCCCCATCTGCTTGGCGAGGTTGTCGCCAATAAGCGGGAGGTACACATCATTGATGAGCTGGTTGCGCACAAAGGAACTCATCACGCGCGGCTTGAATTCATTCAGTCGCATTTCGGCTTTGGCCTCGTGCAGCAGTTCTTTTTTGAGTTCGGTATAGCTGCGGAAGCGGGTAGCGTCTTCCTGTTCGTAGTCTTTCAGGCGTTGCATAAAATGGTTGTAGTGCAGGTTGAGCTTACCCTCGCTGATGCGGGGGTGATCACCATGCAGGCCGCTGACCTCCGCTTGCAGGGAGATCTTATGCTCGGTTTTGGGCGAAGTGCGTTTGTCCATCAGGATGATAGTGGCCGCCAGTTGCACTTCAGGGCTAAACGTTTCGTTGAGTTGGCGGGTAAAGGAGCGCAGCCAGTTGCGCACCAGCTTAAAGCTTTCCAGGGTATCCCCTTCCAGGGATTTTAAAGACTGTTCAAAAGCACGCAGGCTGCTTTGCTTTTTCAGGTGGGTCTGGAAACTGTCGCTAAGGTGCCAGGCTTCCAGGGAGAACACAAAATCGGCTTCTTCGGCCAGGTGGTGGAAGAGGAATTCGGCTGCTTCGCGGGAGGTGTGTTCATTGACCCAATCCATAGCCGGAGCGGAGGCATTAATACTTGCGGTCAGTTCGTTCAGGGTATCGCCAAAATGGCGACCGTCCGGGAATACGCTGAGGATGCTGCGGATGCCTTCAAAATGGCGTTCCCATTCCTGGCGCTCTTCCTCGCTGACCAGGTGGTTCCAGAAAAGGTAGGCCAGCACGCGGCTGGTGGCGGAATAGCGCAGCAGCCCGATGGTATGGTAAAAGCTGAGGAGCTCGCGCAGCAGGGCTGCGGCATCCTTATCGTGAACGCCTTTTACATAACCTTCATCGTAGCGGATCCCCATCCTGCGCTGTACGTAACCTTGCAAGGCTTTGTGCGACATCTGGTGCAGGCTTTCGAGGGTTTCCACTTCACTGTCTTGGGGATTGGGAGCCTTCTCCGCTTCACGGAAGAGTTGCCAGGCGAGGTATTCGGCCCGGTACACCTTTTCGTTCTCCGATACCAGTGACTGTTCCCAAACGTCTTTGGTGGCGTTGAAAGCTTCGCTCTGCACCTTTTCAAAAAAGTTGGTGCCGTTGATGTGGAAGTACATTTCGCCCTTGCGGTTCACCAGGGAAAGGTCGATCTCCTGGGTGTTCACGTTAAAGCTGTGTTTCCCCAGGCGGATCACGTCCTCACCCTCTACAAAGAGGTCTTTTTTGTCTTTGAGTTGGCGCGTAGCTTCTTCGTAAGCGGATTTGAGCTGACTTTGCAGGTCATCGGCTTTTACGGAATCGTCCATCTCCAAAAGTTGTCTGGAAATGTCGCGCACCTTATCCACCATCAGGTCGGAGGCGTAATAGGCGTTGATCTCCTCTAAAGAGCCAAAGCTGCCGAGGCGTTTGCGGATACCGTTAATGATGCGCTCCCCGGATTGTTGCAGTGCCAGCGACCGTTTATTTCGGGCTTCGGTGAGCTGTATCTTTTTAGTTTCAAAGGCATTGTATACATCCTCACGCCTCTCGTTGATGCGGGTGATAAATTGCTCGAATTCTGCAAAGCGGCCTTCCAGCTCTTCCAGCTGCACCATGAGTTTGTTGCGGTAGTCTTCACACTTTTCGGGCGTATCGGAAATGTCCAGGTAATTGGTAAGCCCTTGGCTGATGAGTTTGAGCTGAGCGTTGAACTCGGCTTCGCCTTCCTTGCCGATCAGTTCCCTGCGCTTTTTCTTCAGGCTGGCATTAATGCGGTTGAATTGGGCGTAAATAGCCGAAATACTGTCTATGATGCGCGTGGTTTGCGTGGCATCCTCGATCTTCAGGTTGCTTACAATCTCGATGAGCATCTCCAGGTCTTTGGACACTTTGGCGATGTCTTCGCCCAGACGGGTGGCGTCCACCACCTTTTGCACTTTTTCCACTTCCTTGCTGAGCTGATCCACCTTTTCGCGGTAGGGTGCCAGGGCTTCCTTCTTCAGCAGGAATTTAACGGTATTCTGCGATACGGTATCGGTGATCTTCGCCAGTTTTTGCTCGTAGTCGGACACCACTTCGGGATCCATATAACGCAGTTCCTTCAGCGAAACCACTTCCCCTTTGGAAGTGCGAAGCAGCGCCAGGCGCTCCACGAATTCGTAAATGGTTTTGGCATCACCCCGCTTAGCACGACTGACGATCTCATCGGCTTTTTGGGTGACCTCACCCGCCCGTTCCCGGGTGTTCTTTTTAATGCGGATCACCTTTTCGTATTCCTCAATGGCCTGAGAGGCGGAGGCTTTGATCTGGCGCAGGGGTTCAGCCAGGGAAAAAGCGTCTTCATTGTTCAGCCAGTGGTAGCTGTCCAGTATGCCGGTGGTGGCTTTTACAAGGTCTATGTAGAGATTGCTGTAGCTGTCTTCCTTGCGGAGGAGTTTCAGTACCTCCCCGCCTTCGGCCATAGCCTGTACAATTTCTTTATTCCCCAGCTTAAAGAGGTAGGACTTATTTTCTACCTCCACGGTTTGGTTGGGGGAGTAGAAGGGGGTTTGCCAGATCTGGATGAGGTGGTGTTTCTTCTGTTCTTCTTCCGACTTGAAGAAGATCATCTCTCCGTTATCAAAGAACGAATAGCCGTGGCAAATGATGGGCGTGTCCACCTCCTGGGTGATGAGGTTGTAAGGCATGAGGGCGTACAGGCCGCTCTCCTTTTCGTAGAACACATAGAGAAAATCCTCTCCGTTGGGGGAGATGATGCGCTTTTCAAAGAGCATGTTCTCCAGCTGGTTGTCAAACAGCTTTACTTCCCCGGTTTGGATGTAATAGCCCTTGGCAAAGATGATCCCCTGGTCGTCCGGCAGCAGTACACAGGAGTCTTCCAGGGCATCCACGCGCACGGCTTCCTGTATCTTTTCGTTGAATACAATAAAGCGGTAGTCTTCTTCCTGGTAGGGGCGTATCTTCAACACAATGAGGTTGCCGATGATAGCGTAATGGATCTCGGCATCATCCAAAGTCTGGTCGGGGTCGTCCACCGGCTCTTCGTAAATACCCCGGCCGGTGTCCGTATTGTCTTCCACCTTAATGGTGAGATCGCCCCCGATGGTTTCCACAAAAAGGCGGTCTTCAATGGAAATGTGGGGGTGGGCCCCCTTGCGGTGCATGTCGCGCACCACGCGCTTCCAGCGGAATTCATGCTGGTTGGGGAATACAAATTCATGGTCGCTGCGGTTGTCTACGTACACCAGCGTGCCGTCCGGTTTCAGCGTCCATTTGAAGGTTTTAATATCGTCTGACGTTTTCCCCACCTGGAACACCATAAAGATGTGCGGCCCTATTTGGGCGAACTTGGCAAAGCGGGTGTCGCGGTAGTACTTGTAGAGGTTGGCAAAGTCCTGGAGGAAGCTGTCGTTTTGCAGGGTGTCGTTCTCCTCGCGGTGGAACACCTGTTTTTCACTGTCGTAGCGGTAGAGGCTAAACACATCGGATACGTGGGTTTCGGTTTTGAGGCCCATGTGCACGTTATAGCCGAAGATAAAATGGTTGTTGCCCAGGGGTACGATGTCGCGGGCGTAGCAGTTGTGCTCGGTGGTTACGCGTTCGGTGGTGAGGAGTTTGGTCTCTATGGAGCCGAATACGTCCTTGCGGGCTTGGTTGAGCTGCTGGATGCGTTGGCGCAGCTCACTGCCGTGTTTTTCGAGGCGGTCGCGGATGATCTCGTAGGAGCCGCTTTCGAGTTGGGTTTTATCGGGGGTGCTATCTTTTTCGTTCGCTGCCATTTACAGATTAAATGAGGGGGTGTAGGTTTTTAATACGGACCAGGGGCTGATGGTGTGGGTTTGCCTGGAGCCTGACATGGAAGGCCAGAAGTGGCTTTCTTTTTCGGTACTATCGGTTTTGGTTAGTTCCTCACTCCGGTGAATCACGATGAACTGCCCGCTTTCCGGCTCTGGTTGCTCCGCAGGCTGGTACAGTTTACATGCTTTCCAGATAGAAAGGGCTGTGAGGGTAGTTATGAGGAGTAAGGTGTGAAGGGGTTTCATTTCTTTTCTTCTAATTCCGGGCCCTGAGCTTGCCGAAGGGCCTTTCTCTTTTTCATTCATGTTCTTTTTGACTTAACTCAAAAAGAACCAAAAGCTCAAGACTTACTTTTTTCCTGAAGGTCGGTTAAGATCCGGGGCCAGGCCCCGGATCGGATAACTGTTGTTTATTTATGGCATTATCCAAAATGGATAGTGAATGTTTTTCAGCTTAAAACAAAGGGTTTAAATTCTCAAATCCCACCTCTAATGAAAAACCGGGGAGAGCATCCCTTGCCGTGGCGCCCATCGGTTGCCCACTCTCCAAAAGGGTGAGTGGGACTGAGGTTAAGGCTGGGTGGGAGGCTTAGGACGCACTCTTCCGGCTTCACTAGCAAGATTTGTTATTCAATCAGACCTAAGTCTTCCGCAGAGCGGTCACCGAAACCGGAGCCACGGGCCAGGTCCAGCAACTGTTGCAGCATGCCTTTCTTATCCGGGTCATTGGTCTGGTTCATGATCTTCACGATCAGGGCGGTTACCGAGAGGTTTTTGATGTCCTCGCTATCCACATCGACATCCTTGATGAAACCGCGGATCTGCTGTACCAGCGATTGGTTAGGGTCATCCAGCAGTTGGGTCCGTACTTTGGAGAAGATCTGGCTGTTGTTCACCGTGCGGTCAAAGGCTTTACCGTTGCTGATGGCGCCTACGATCTTGTCGAAGAAGACGTTCTCACCACCTACAATATCGATCTTGGCGGACTTGAGGGCGGTGCCCAACACATCGGCCTGGGCATCGGCTATGGCCTTCTGGATGTTGATCTGCGCGAGCTCGATCTCCTTGTCTTTACTCAGGCGCAGCTTGAACTCTTCGTGCTCCTTACCGGCATCGTTGTAGTTCTTCATGGCGGCTGCCTTCTTGTCGATACCCTCGGCTTCGGCATTGGCTTTTTCGTAATTCACCTTGGCTTCGGCCAAACCTTTCTCCAGTTCGGCATCGGCTTTTTTGCGGATCACTTCCGCTTCGGCCAGACCTTTGGCTTTATCCACTTCGGCAGCGGCATTGCCAATGCGTAGATCGGCTTCGGCCTGGGCCAGTGATTTGGCTTCTATACCGCGGGCTTCGGCTATGGCCTGGTCTTCCACTACGGAGGCTTCGGCTTCCCCTTGTTTCTCGCGGGCTTCGGCTTTGGCTTCCATCACTTTGGCTTCCGCCAGTCCGGAAGAAGCAAAGCGGGCGGCTTCGGCTTCGGCCAGTACTTTTACGGCTTCGGCCTTTTGAATAGAGGATTTCTGCTCCGCATCGGCATCAATGATTTTTTGCTTAGCGAGGAATTCAGCAGCTTGTTGCGCGGCTTCGGCTTTCTTGATCTCCTGCACCAGGGCAGATTCAGCATCTTCCTCAGCTTTGGTGACGGCTACTTTCTTCAAACGATCGGCTTCGGCAAAGGCGCGGGTGTCTTTGATACGCTCTTCTTCATCTACCACGGTTTTCTCAATGGCCACGCGCTCACGGATCACCTCTTGTATGTTTTTCTTCTCTGCTTCTACCGCTTTTTCTTTCTCGATTTGGGTAAGGGTCACGATGCGCTCGCGCTCAGTGGCTTCCAGGGCACGGTCTTTCTCCACGCGTTCGTTTTCCACGGCTTCGGTACGCTCCTTGTTCTTGGCGGCCACGATCACCTGGCGCAGCTTGTTCTCTTCGGCCACCTGCACTTCCTCATCGGTGGCAATACGGGCCTTTTCAGATTTCAGGCGTTCTTCTTCGGCTACCTTGCGAATCTCAGCTTCTTCGCGCGATTTAATATTGGCTACTTCGCGTTTCTGCTTTTCTTCGGTTTCGGCCAGTTGTTTTTCCAGTACCAGGATGGCCTCGCGGGCTTCCACATCCTGTTGCTTGATGGTCTTTTCCTTATCGCGCTGGATGAAGTTGGCTTTTACCGCTTCGCGGGCGGTGATCTCGGTGATCTTCTTGATACCCTCGGCATCCAGGATGTTGCTGGGGTCGAGAGAATTGAGTGGGGTTTGCTCCAGGAAGTCGATGGCGGCATCATCCAGTACGTAACCGTTGAGGTCGGTACCGATGATCTCGATGATCTCCTTGCGGAATTCATCGCGCTGGTTGTAGAGATCTACAAAGTCAAACTTCTTACCCACCGTTTTCAGGGCTTCTGAAAACTTGGCATCAAAGAGCAGGCGCAGGGCTTCTTTGGAGGAAGCGCGGGCGCAACCCACGGACTGGGCTACTTTTTTCACGTCTTCCACCATCTCGTTTACACGAACAAAGAAGGCTACTTTAATATCGGCCCGTAAGTTGTCCTTACACACTAGGCCGTCCTTGCCGTCACGTTCTATGGTTATGGTGCTCAGGGAGATATCCATGATCTCCAGTTTGTGCAGCACGGGTATCACCACCATGCCGTTAAAAGATACCTTGATGCCACCCACACCGGTGCGCACCAAAGCCTGGCCTTGCGAGGCCTTGTGGTAAAAGCGGGAGAACATCGCTATGATCCCGAAAATAAGGACCACAGCTATGACTACCGATAACATCATCGTATTCTCAAAAATCTCCATTGTAATTAAGGTTAGTGTTCGTATTAATCCATTGTATCATAGGGTTCCACCAGGTAGATGCCCTGGTTGCCCATACGTTGTACAAAGAGCACGGATTGTCCCTTTTGTACGTCTATTCCCTCGCGGGTAATGATGTAGAACCGCAGGTGTGTTCCACTGTAGTTTACTTCAGCCTGTCCTTTGCTGCTGTGATTGGCGGAGAGGGTTACAATGCCCACTTGGCCAACGATGTCTTTTTCTTTAGAGTCTTCATCTATCTTCTGAAAGAACTTTACAAAAGGCCAGGTGAGGAACTTGGCGATGAAGAGGCTTGCCAAGAGTGCCGGTAAAAGCACTATGAGCCCGAGGAAAAAGTTGTGAATGCCGAGGAGGGCGTTCACGTTGATGCAAATGATCCAGAGAGGGAAGGCTACAAAACTGAGCCATATCATCAGGGGGATCTTGCCGAGGTTGAAAAAGGTGAGGGCGTTGTTGAGCCAGGAAACATCAGCGCTGCTGCCGTCTCCACCTCCTGCATCGGCATCCAGGTCGGCATCACCGTCTGCATCCAGGTCAATATCCAGGAAGTCGGTGCCCACCAGGCCAAAGATCACGATGATCCAGTAGAGGAGGGTGAAGAGGAGCAATGCCGTGGGTACGACATTGGCTCCGCTAAAGATCAGGTCAATGAACTCTTTCATTTTCCGGGGTCGGTACTATCGTCACCGGATAAGCCCATTTTCTTTTTCAGGGCAGCTAGTTCATCGTTGGCTTTAGATTGTTGTGCACCTTCTAAAGCTTTATCAATCTCATCGTCCAGGCTTTTACTCTCGTTGGCAATTTCACCGTAGCTCTCAGCCAGGGCTTCTTCCTGGGCCACTTTTTCCTTCATGCGCTCCAGCATGGAAACGGTGCTTGAACCATCAATCTGCGCCATTTGCTTGTTGATGTTCTTGGTAGCGGTTCCCACTTTTACGCGGGCCTTCAGCGTACGCAATTCGTTTTCGTACTGGCTGATCTGGCTTTTCAGGCGCTTGATGTTGGATTCCATAGTGGCAATGTTTCCGTCAAATTTCTGCTTATCGGCCATGCTTTGGGCGTGGCTCTTCTGGTTGTCCTCTTTTTTAGTGAGGGCCTCAGTAGCCAGGCGGTCCGCTTCAGCAGCGTCCATTTCACCTTTTTGGGCCTGTTGTAACAGGAGCATGGCTTTTTGCTCATAATCCTGCGCCTTGTTGGAATAGGTTTGCATATCGTTACGGGCACGAATGCTCAGGGCCTTGATCTCCGCCAAGGCGTGTAAGGCTTTGTCGAGGTCGGATTTAAGTTCACGGATACCCTGTTCCGTCATTTTTATAGGGTCTTCCAGTTTGTCGAGAGCTGAGTGTGATTCAGCTTTACCGATGGTAAACAGTCTCTTGAAAATATTCATAGTTCTACAATTAAAAAGGGTTTATACAAGGGCAAGTTGCCTTACCGTATGATCTAATGTTTTGAAAAAGCAATGAGCTCGTCTGAGTATTCACTAAGCAACAGGCTCAGGGAGTTCAGGGTGCCCTCCAGTTCGTTGAGGTCCAGGTTTTCCAGTTGTAAAGTGTCGCGGAAGATCACTCTTTTTCCACCTTCATCCAGGGCAAAGGCACCGTGTACAATATCGCGGTTCTTAATGAGCAGGTTCCTGAAAATGTCTGCCGAAGCATTTTTCATTTCAAAGAGGTACTGCTCCAGGATGAGGATAGGGTCCGCACAGGCAATAACCAGGTTGCGGATGCCGGTATCATCACTTTCCACTACCAATACTGATTCTTCAGCGTTTTCATGGGTAATGGTGTATTCAAGGTCAACGAGGTAGGACTTCACTTTTTCGAAGTAATCTGTCATATAAAAGGGTTTAGGTTATGAAATTTTAAGTTTAGTGCGCTCACAGCTAATTGGTTAAGGTCTGTGAAAAGCGAGATCAATATATGACATTCTACTTTTATGGCGGGGGTAAACTGAGGAAGGTGAAAAAAGTATTCATGATATTTTTATTAGCTTTACGGGGCTAATGTACTAATATTTTTAGATTTGCCAAAATAATTAGCAAAAATATTTGAAGCTATGTCAGTGATCGGGAGTAATATTAAGAAGATAAGAGGAGTGAAAAACCTTAGTCAGAGCGACTTTGCGGACTTGTTTGACATGAAGCGGGCTAGTATTGGCTCGTATGAAGAGGGGAGGGCAGAGCCTAAAATAGCTACTGTTCTACAAATTGCTAATCATTTTGGCATTAGTGTAGATGACCTGCTTACTAAAGAGCTTTCCGTGAACGATCTTTCCCGTTTCGACATCTTTAAGGAGGAGTTGGCGGGGGAAGTGAAGCACAATTTGTCGCCTTCCAAAGTACCGGTGGATATTATACCGGTGCCTTATGTGTCACAGGCCGAGCAGCAGGCTTACCTGGCCGGAGAAATTAAATCGTCCGTTTTGCCGGTGATCCAGCTCCCCCTCTTAAAGGGTATGAATTACCGGGCTTTTGAGCTGAACGATGATGCGATGGTGTATCATGGTTCCGGAGCCGGTAAACAAGATGTGGTTGTGGGCTGCCGCCCGGATAAGTTTGACCTGAACGAGGTAGAGGCAGGAAAGCTCTACATCTTTGAAACGAAGAAACAATTGTACTACCGCAGGCTGAACGCTAAAAATCTGAGCAATTTGGTATTGGAGCCCCTGCATCCCGATCATTACCAGGCTACGGTAGCTTCTAAAGAGATCCAGAGAGTGTGGCAGGTATGCCTGGTAGTAACTAAAAATATTGGCAACCCGGATTTGTTGTTGCAGCGGGTTAAGGAACTGGAGGAGAAGGTGAGGGGGGTGAGGTAGGGATAGCAAAATGATACGATGCTTAGCGCGTTTAAGATTTTGAACAGGTATTAAAGCTAATGCAAATAGAGCAGAATGGTTCCACGTTCTAATGGAATTATAAAACTTTTGGATTCTTTATAAAATTTGATTTTGTTCACTTTTTGATCTTTTTACAAGACCTTCAATTAACTTATTATAATCTCCTATGGTTCCATATACTCGATCCTTTGGAAAAAAATCAGGCAATTGGCTATCGTCTAATAATATTGGTATAATCTTAGGTTGATCTGATTCAAGTTCAATTTTACGCATTAGTTCTAATTCCTTCATAAACCATTCTGAATTTTCAGATTCTTTCGAAATGAGTACTATGAAAAAATTACTATTTTCAAGACCCTCTTCAATTTTATTCAAAATGTTATCACCCAAATGAATCATTTCATCTGGCAGCCAGGACTCAATTCCATGTAACTTTAAGTCCATGGCGATTCTTTTTGCTATTTTTTTGTTCGTTTGACTATAAGATATGAAGACTTGAACTTTATTTACTCCTTCTATTATTTCTTGTAGCTTTTGGGGATTGTTCAGAGGAAGGTCAACCATTTTTCCGCGAAATTTCACTGAAATAATTTCTTTTTTTCGGTTAAAGAAAACTCTGGATAACTCCGTAATCGCAGAAGTTAAAGTGATGGAGGCTATAATGCCAGCACCTATTTCTATCCAAGTGCTAAAATTCATTATATCGAATTAGTAAGAATAATAATGGCTGATAGCAACGTTATAAATCCGATGGAATTAGTGGCAATCTTCCAAGTGTTAAGTGCAAGTCCACGGGCGCTGAATATGCTAATGGGTTGCAAAGAATCAATATTTTTAACGTTGTTGAAGTGTAGGTGTTTAAAAACAACTGATAGTAGAAATAGAATAAAATGAACAGCTAGTATCACGGACCAAACATAAATCTCTCTATTAACATCACCTACGTTGAATCTAGAAATGAATGGAAATATGCCCTTATTATATATCCATAAACCTAGAGCTACAAAATCTAGCGAGATAGTTACGGTGGATAGTTCACTTCCCCAAATATTCAGGTTAGCCTTAGATATTTCGTAATCTCTAATTGTGTTCATCATTTGCTTGGTAGCGACTTCGTTTGAATGTCCAGATTTAAAGGTCTTTATAGCATTAGCAGCGAACCTGGAAAGTATTATTACATGGCTAGTGAGCCAATCTGCTAGAATTGTGATAAACGTAATTGACAAAGTGAGAGAAATAGAGAATATGAGATCGGTCATTACTGGCTAACTAACGAAGTTTTGGAATCGCACTATTCGTTATCTGGGCAACTTAATAGAATAGAGCAATTTAATTAAATTATTGGATACTTTTACTCATTCACACTATTCCTCTGTTTTATCTTTTACAATTACGTGCTGTACGAATGGATCAAGAGTTTCCATTCCTGGTCGTAATATGGAGGATATTTTGTTAGGTAATAGAAGATCACACCAGCGTATACATGCACCACAAGTTTGCTCTCTTTGACGATGATTACCTTTTAACCGGCAGCTACAAAGGACCCGCTCCGCTGCGGATCATAATTATGAGAATGTCATTGTGCTACAGGACACGAAAACTTTTAAGGCATATGAGGGGGAGTTGGGGAAGATAGAGTAGTGTATCCATATTGAGAATATGGTACGAGCATAGATGCTCGCACCAGCGAGGGGGTGGGCTAAAAGGTATTGGGTGCTGCGCGGCAGAGTGCGGCACGAGCATTTATGCTAGTGCCAAAATTTGTCGGGCTTACGCACGAACACTACCAGTTCCGCCACATTTTCCACATGTCACATCGCGTTTTCTTTTCTCGACACCACCGGGTATGGATGGAATGTCTTCAAAATATACCTCCTCAACCCTACCAGATCCGTTGCAGTTACTGCAAACTTTTGTGTTGTTAGAACTTCCAAACATTTTCAAATTGATTCAATAGATTATTCATTAAATCCAGCTATATTTTCAATGTTCTATATAAAATATTGGAAAATTTAAATGTCATTGATTTTGTTTTTTTATGTTGGATATGGATGAGATTAGATTATCTAACGCTTGATTCTTTCGATGCTCATCTGAAATTCTTAGTATTATGGCGTATTGGACTTTAATAGTATTGAGCATAAAAAGGTCATTGTTTATAGAGTCCATTCGATCATTAGTTTCTTTATAGAACTTTAGGATATTCCTACCAATCAGGGTTGTCATAGCTCCAACTCCTGACGTTAGGGATCCGCTTGTGAGCTTATTTTTGAACAATAAGAGAATGCCTGAAAATACAATGACAGCCCCAGAAATTATGAGTGCGATGGACAAGTTGTATGTGCCTTTCGCTTGTCGTTCTCGTTCTAATCGTACGTAGCTTAAGGTCTGATAAACATCTTCAATAATAAGATATATCTCATCTTTAGAATTAGTTGAAGGCTGATTGAGTTTATCAATTTTGCTTCCTTGGGGTTTTAAGGTTTTAAAGGAGATAATGAATTTTGAAGCTTGTATAATTATGTAGTTAATTAGTATTAAAGTGATGATGATGCCCAGAGTCAACGTTATACTTTCCCAAAAATTTATTTTTAAAGAGTATCTTATTGGAATACTTAGTCCTATCAATGCTATTATTATGGCTATTAATAGAATAATTGAGCTTCCACCGGCACATCCAACTTTTCTTTGAGCGACTTTTCGGGCCTTCTGATATTTCCCATTGAATTTTTTGGAATAGGCAATTTCTTTGTGACTTTTTTTTGAATACCACTCTCGCTCCCTACCTTCCTTATGGCCTATATACCTATTATCATGATATATAAAACCTTCAGTTTTTGATTTAGTATCAGAAATACTTAGCTCTTTGTTGGATTCTTTTAAAATAATACGAGAAGTAGGTTCTAGGTTTTTTTGAATCTCTGCAAGTAAATTTTTATAAATGTCCATTTCAGTCTTGATTGAAGGCCAGCCACTTGATCGTAATTAAGTGGATCTGTAAACTCCCCCATTAGTGTTACCAGTTAAAAATAGAGTAATTAACTTTAACAGGTATGCGAAAATCAAGATTCAGTGAAAGCCAGATTCCGGGTATTTTAAAGGCCCAGGAACAGGGAAAGCGTGTATCAGAGCTTTGCCGCGAACACGGTATCAGCCAGGCCACCTTTTATAAGTGGAAGAGTAAATACTCCGGTATGGAAGCCTCCGATATTAAGCGGATCAAGGAATTGGAGGCCGAGAATGCCAAACTCAAACGCATGTATGCCGATCGAAGCATAGAGTTGGAAGCTTTAAAGGATGTACTGTCAAAAAAGTGGTGAAGCCTACAGCCAGACAAATGGCCGTTAAGCATGTGATCAAAGTTCACTGCCCCCCCCTCGGTGTAGTTTGCAACTACACCGCTATATACTCGCTCTTGCCAGATTTTATACGTAAAGCCAAAACGACTATCCAAAATGGCGATGGTCCGCGAATGAACTACGCACTTCACCACTTATTTAAGGAAATGGCCCTTTTTCTTAAATAAGGCTACCTTTATTTAAGTATATACTTGAATTTCTTAAATAGCAGTATTTGAAATTGTTTTGAGCGTATAATGGATTCTTAATAATCCCTCATCTTTACCCCGTGAAAACCTCTGACCTTAAAAAACGCCTGGCCTACCTACACGCCTGTTATGTGGCCGATAATAGGGAGCTAAGCCTTACCGATTTCCTGAATAAGCGCAAAGTAGAGCATCCCTACTTGGTGGAGGGCAAAGAAGAACTCATCAACGATTTTTCACCCAAAATAGCCCTGCCGGAGGAGTATGCCGAAGAGGTATCCAAAATGGCGCGCCTCTACCAAAAGGAAAAGGAACTGCTATACGGATCGCTATTCCTGTTGGGAACCGACAAGGCCTGGGGTAAACCTAAAAAGGTGTGTGCCCCCTTACTGTTATTCCCGGCTGAGATCCGAAAGGGAGGGGAGTATTATTTTGTGTATATAGACCGTGAGAACGTCCGTTTGAACAGCAGTGCCCTACGCTTGCTGGCCCAGGCAGAAGAGGGCGTGTCTGCCGAAATGGATATTATGCGGAAGATGCCGGAGTTTCCCTTTGGTTATGGTCAGGTGGGAAAGCTAAGCCGGCTTTTGAAGAAACATTATCCACAACTGGATGCAGAGGCCTTGCTAATGTATCCGGAGTTGTGGAATGAAAAGAAGCTCAAGCGGCAATTGCAACCCAAACAAAGAGCGGCCCTGGAATTTTTTAAACTGGTGCCGGCCTCAGGCCTGGGCATGATCGCCCGTTCTTCTGATACCTATGGTATACTTTCCGAGCTGGAGGAACTGGAGAAAAAGCGCAGCTTTTCCGCTCCCCTGAAAGCCGTATTCGGAGAAGAGTCGGAGCGCAGGCCGCGCAATACCATTCCCCCGGCTTTACCCACGGTACTCAACGAAAGCCAGAAGCGGGCCGTGATCAATGCCCGCAACGAAACCCTTTCGCTGGTAGTTGGTCCGCCCGGAACGGGAAAGTCCTATACCATAGCCTGTATGGCCTTGGATCACCTGATGCGGGGTCAATCGGTGTTGATCACCTCCAAACAGGATGAAGCGGTGGATGTAGTGGCGCAAAAGATCACGCAATTGCTGCAGAGCGATGAAGTGCTGATCAGGGGTGGAGCGAAGAGTAATCTGTTTAAGATCCGTAAGCAAGTGCGGAAATTATTAAGTAGTAAAACTCCGCGAACCGGAACTATGGAAAGCAGCCTTCGGGACAGCTTTAATAATCACAATTTGAGGGTTTACCAGACGGAGGAAAAGTTACATAAGCGTCTGGAGCAAGAAATGGAATGGTCGGAGCACCTGCTGGGGCAAACGCTGAGTTCCAGATTAAGGGCGGGTATTCTTAAAACGTTTCATTCCTGGTACAAACCGCACTGGAAATTACTGGCAGAACTGGAAGAACTTCTGGAAAAACAGACCGCCAAAAGCCGGGAAGTCATTTTCGCCAATTACAACGATGGTATTTACAAGCTGCTGCGAAAGAACCGCAGGATGCTGGAAAGGCTTTACCAGGGTTTGCGCTCTTACGTGAGTTCCGAACGGGATACCATTTTCAAAGACCTGGACTACCAGGTGTTCTTAAAGGCCTTTCCCATTTGGCTTTGCAAACTGTCTGATTTATACCGCATTCTGCCACAGGACAAAGAACTCTTTGACCTGGTGATTATTGATGAGGCCAGCCAGTGCGATATGGCTACCAGCATGGCGGCCCTGCAAAGGGCGAAACGGGTGGTGGTATGTGGTGATCCCAACCAGTTGCGGCATATGTCGTTTCTCTCCAAACCCAAAATGATACAGCAACTGGAAAAATGCGGGTTGAATGAAGATATGCTGGGCGATCTCAATTTCCGGGAGATGAGTTTTCTGGATCTGGTGAGCCGAGAACTGGAAAGTCAGGAGCAAGTGTCCTTTTTGGAGGAACATTACCGCTCTGTACCCGAGATCATCCGTTTTTCCAATCAGGAGTTCTACAGTAACTCACTACGGATCATGAACCAAAGGCCCATACCTTCCGAAGGGTTAGGGCATTTTGAAATAGACATAAAGGGAAACCGTCAGGCGGAAGGTTATAATGAGGTGGAAGGGCGTGAGATTTTAAGGAGGGTGGAGGAGATCATCCATGATGAAAAAGACCTGGAACCACATCTTAAAAGCAGTATTGGCATACTCTCACCGCTGCGGGATCAGGTGGATTATATATCCAAAGAATTAAGTACACGGTTCAGTATCGACTGGATCAACGCTCACCGTATTTCGGTGGGTACCGCCTACGCTTTCCAGGGCGAAGAAAGGGATGTGATGTTCCTGTCTTTTGCGGTGGACCCCCAAAGTCACCATTCGGCTTATGTGCATATCAATAAACCGGATGTGTTTAACGTGTCCATTACCCGCGCTAAAGGGCGGCAGTATGTGGTGCACTCGGTAGACACCACAACCCTTTCCACCGATTATTATTTACGGATGTACCTGGAAGACGTGCGGAAAGGAGCGATGCATGCGAATACGGAAACCGAGCACAGTCATGATGAATTTATGCGTGAGGTACAGTCTTTTTTAAAGGCCAACGACTTGAATTACTGGACTTATTTTTCTATAGCCGGGGTGCCCCTGGACTTGCTGGTAAAAACTAAAGACGGAATTAAGGGAATAGACCTGATTGGTTATCCGGGCAAGTACGAGGATGCGCTTTCGGTAGAGCGCTTTAAGATATTGGGGCGGGCGGGTGTACCGGTCTTTCCCTTGCCCTATTCGTTCTGGCTACTGCAGAACGTGGAGAGTAAGAAGGAGCTTTTACACTTTATGGGAAATTGAGATTTTGTTTTTGCAAGTGAATTCTCTCTATGGGTATTTATCTACAAACCCAGCCAACAGGCCGGGTTTGGTTATGGAAATGGGTTAGTGTCCAACTTATTTCAATTTCTGGAATATCTGACGGCCAATTTCATCATCGCTGCTCATTTGCACGCAGATGTACTGCCCGGGCGGGAGGTCTTTGATGCTTACCGTTACGCTTTTTTCGTGTTCTCCAACGGAAACCCTATGCAGCAACTGACCCTGTACGTTGTAAATACACAAGGAGGTATTCAATCCGCTGGTTTCTTCAAACTCTACCGTTATTTCATTTTCGGCCGGGTTGGGGTAAATTTCCAGGCCGCTGAATGATCCGGTGAGTGCAGTACCACCTATATTGCCCACAACTTTAGCTAAAATGGAAGGGCCTTCATTATCACAGGTAGGCTCACATTCCGGTTCGGGCTGATCGGGATCTACCGGTATAAGATAAAGGTCGTCCATGCAGTACCATTTTATAAAATCAGGTAGTTCCGGTACTTCACCATCACACCCTGTCGAACTTATTACATCCTGCATTACAAGGCCTGTACCGTCTGGTGTCAATTGTACCTTACAGCAGGAGTTCGAGTCACACTTAATCCGGGCAGTCCATTCAATATCACCGGGGTTAGGGATCTCGCGAGGGTCAATAGCACAATCCATCCAATCCTGGGGTGGGTCTATCTTGATATTTGCATAACAGGCTCCCTCACGGGACAAGGTAATGGGACCGAGATGATTGGCAAGAGCCCTGCGCCCTGCCCTGGTACTGTAGTAACAATCACCAAAATTATTCAGATTGCAACCGGATGACTCAGGCCAGTAGAAAAGGCTGCCGATGTCCACCTGCGTTTCTCCGTAACAGTCACGGGTGCGGTACTGATATACAAAGGTGTATGTGCATCCGGATGGTTTGTTGAGAATGGTTTCCCCCGTTAATTCCAGGGTTTGCCAGGGTCCCCAGGGAACGCTGCACGTATCACAATTGGCATTGGCCTCCAGCGCCAGTCCCAAACACAGGACAATGGTCAACATAGAAGTATAGAGTTTTAATTTCATGATGTAAAAAGTTTAAATGATTCCTACTCGTATAGCTTTTCGGTTTACGCTGACACTAATGTAGGGGCAGGGGTAAGGGGAGGGAACAGCCAATTTGAATCTGGTTGTGCGGATTTTGATATCGTGGTGATTTCCTGTAAAAGTGGGTGAGAACAGGAAACCTTAAATCAAAAAAAGCTCATAGGTCTTACAAAAACCTATGAGCTTTTAATTGAAAAGGCCTGGAGCTATTAAAAAGGTTTAGCCTCCAGTGTTACAGTAATTTCTCCGTTGCTCAGGGTCATTTGTTTGCCTGGATCATTCAATATTTCCGAAGCATTAATGATGTAGGCAGGGTCACTACTGGATATAGTCATGCTGGTGCCGGTATAGCCGGGCCGGGTAATACTACCTTTGCTAACGATAGCCACTTTATTTCTCTGGGTTTGAAAATAGTACTCAAATGGAGTTGGATCTGATGGGGTGGGTTGTAAACCTGTAATTTCAACGGAAACGTCATCTGCCCCTATATCGATTGATCTATCCAATTCATAAATAGCAATGAAAAGGGATAATCCTTCGTGGAATTTCTCAGTAACCAAACGATTAACGGTGTGTGTAGTAACTGAGTTTTTCCGGGTACCGGATTTATTAACACGGCCTACCTGATCTCGCTTAAGCGTAATAAGTTCATTACCAGAAATATGGATTCCCATTCTCTGGTAGTCATCCCATACCTCATTAGTATTATGATCAAATACTAGGTAGTGGTAAAACATTTCATATTTGCCAGAGATCCATTTCTCCATATAAGGACTGGTGTCGTCTATGGTGATGTCATTGATGTACAGCCTGTAATTGGTCACAACATGTCCGGTGGGGTTAGTAGTGGTAACCGAGTCGCAATCGGAGCAATTGAATTCATCTTCGCCACACTGAGGCTCACAGATACCGTTTCCATTGCAGATCTCGGTTTCACTGCAAAGTTCTTTCGGGTCTTTGTCAACGGTGGCGTACTGGTCATAATTAACTATCCATATGTAATAAAGGTGTGTAGGAGGGTCCTCGTAATCAATTAGCATGCTATCCACATCTCCCGAACTATCGAGAAAATATGCTGTAGCGGAATCTTTTTGTATTTCTTTAATCCGGTGAGGTACAATTATATGCTGAAGATTCACATCCACGGTATGCACATCCGGTATTTCAACATAGGTAGTAAAACTTTTGGCTGAACTATACCATAAATTGCAGGTAAAGCCGAAGAGGCCATTTGCATCATAATCATTGGGATTAAAGTTTGCGTTAATGCTGTCTTCGTGAGCAAGAGCAAATGGATAACTCAGATCGATATTAGCCTGGTCATCGATAATCTGGACAGGTGTTTTCTCAACCGGTGTGGATGCAGCCTGTATATGTACCATATTGGAAAACCCGCCTAATTTCGTGTTGAATAGCAGTCCCTTTGCGATCCATGAGATATGGCGATCCACTTCTGTCTTTGTGTTTAAAGTTAGTTTTTTACCAGGTGGGAAGTTGGTGGTGGTGGGGCTATGCTCTTCTTTTTGGCAGGATACTAAAGCAATCCCGGCCAGCAGAAGGTAAAATGGAATCTTTTTCATAAGACTAATAATTTGATTTAGAAGCAAGTTGTTATGAAATACCAGAGATATCTATAGGGCCTTTGAAGGTGGGAGAGATGGCTTTGAAATTGGTCAGTAAAAAAGGATAACCGGTACGGTGCCTTAGGTGAAAGCCTTAACTTTAGCAGCGACTGTTCAGGATCCTAAATCAAGAAAGATCCGGACGGTAGTGCCTTCACTATTCTCTCTTTTCTGTACTTCAATGCGGTTGCGCTCTGACCTTAATTTGAGACGTTTACGACTTAAATCAATACCTCTTGATATGTGATCGGGTCTTTGATTTTCGGTATTCAAACCCACGCCATTATCTGTAATGCTGATTTCCAGCATTCCATTTTCAAGGCTTAGAGTTATGATTATTTCACCTTTGCGGTGAGAGGGCATAATGCCGTGCCAGATGGCATTTTCAGCAAAAGGAATTAACAACATGGAAGGGATCTTAATTTTTTGCTGATCAATTTCAGGGTTTACTTCCAGGGTGAATTCCAGTTTGTTTTCCAGCCGTTCCTGTTCCAGTTTCAGGTAGGTTTTCAAGCGTTCAATCTCCTGCGCCAGGCTAACCTCCCTGCTCAAAGCCGCTTCCATATTATCGCGTATCAGGCGGGAGAAATTACCGATGTAGTCAATGGCGGCCTCGGGTGGATTGGGCATGGCGGAAACGTAATATTGAATAGCATTTAAGGAATTGAAGATGAAATGAGGGTTCATGGTGCTGCTTATAGCTTGTTGCTCCAAAAAGTTTACCGTTTGCAGTTGCTCCCGCTTTTGACGTTCGGTGTTTTTTACGCGTACCGTCCATAACCATGCAGCGGTAATCACCAAAAGCACAAAAAAGGCTAATGCTGAAAAAACGAAAGCCGGGGTTTTCCAGAGGGGTGGTTTTATGGTGAAGAAAAAGGAAGTGAGAGGCCCCCAGTTTTCACCGGGGAATTTGGCCCTTAGCTGGAAATGGTAATCAGCTGGCTCCAAAGCTAAAAAGCGGGCTTGTGTTTCCGGGGAAAAGGTCCACCTATCGTGAATCCCCTTGAGGCGGTAGCTGTATAAAACCTGCCCCGGGCCATTGTATGCGCGAGGTTGATAATTTAAAACCAGGTTATTTTGATCATGCCGGAAAACCGTATGAGCAGGATTGATGATTAAAGAATCATTCAGCTGCAGGCTGCGAATAAAGAGTTCTTTATTCTTATTTTGATGTTGATCCAGTAAATTCAGGTCCACGCTAAAAAGCCCTTCGGTGGTGCCGGCAAAAAGCAGGTTGCGGCTTGGGGAATAGAGCAGTTTGGTGAGGTCGGAAGACAACATGCCTATTTCCTGGCCATAAACCCGGCTGGAACTGCCTTCAAAGCAATGTAGACCACGGTTGGAGGCTGCCCAAAGCCGGTTTTTAGTATCAAGCGCTAAAGAGCGGTAGTCTATATTATTTAAACCGGCACTCACCAAATGCTCCCAATGGCCCTTTGTATATTTTAAAATGCCCTGGCTGGTGGCTGCCCAAAGAATACTATCTCCCTGGTTCAGTATATCCTTAAAATCAAGGGTGTTGGACAAGTATGGCAATTGCTTATCAATCTTCACTTTTTTTAGGGTGTTGAAGCTAAATGGAATACGATAAAGTCCGTGGGCTGCAGCCAGCCAATGATGCCCTTTAAAAGTGACGAGTTTATAGGTTTTGCCTAAACTTCCTTTAAGGGTTTTACCGGTAACAAGTCGATTCCCATCAAAAGTTGCAGTGCTTAAAACTCCCCAACGGCCAATAACAAGGGTATCGCCTGCTAAAGAGTCCAGAAAGGATGCTGAAATCGTCAGGAAATCTCTGCCCAGCCAGCTCAGTTCACCCGGTTGACCCACCACAAAGTCTGCGGAGTAAATCCATTGATCGCGGAGCTTGAAGACCTGGAAACCAAAATGAGGCCGGTATACAGACTTTTTAAGGAGGGTATTTTTGGGGCTTTGCACCGATTCAGCGGTGGGGTGGATGAAGGCGGAGTCGCCCTGAAGGAGGTTTAACCCGATATTGGTGGTAACGAAAATTTCACTTTCAGAAAGCTCGTAAAGGGAGGTTACTTCGTTACCCATCAAGCCATCGGCCTCCGAATAATTCCGTACAATACCCATGGGTAAAAAGAAGAGTCCCTTACCACCGGTGCCCAGCCATACATTACCACTATTATCCCGGTAAATACAGGTAATCTGGTGGTTTCCCAGATTAAAGGTTTCCGATAATTCCACTAATTCATTTTTAGTAGTGGAATAGCGGTAGAGGTTGCCACCCACATCGGTAAACCAAATCCTTGCTTCACTATCCATACAGTAATGTAATACCCGGGGGAGCGGCCCTTGCCAGGGCAGAGGAAAAAAACGGGAAGAATCTCCGTTAATGCTGTAGAAACCTTTGGTGGTATGTACCCAGCTGGTCGTATCTCCCTGAACAGCTATACCCAATACATTATGAAGGTTAACCCCTTTAAGGCGTGAAAGGCTCAAAGGTTTGCCCTTTGAATTATACACCAGGGTGTCAGAATCATTCCAGGAATAAGACAGGTATCTTACCGGCAATTTTTTCCTGAACGGGTCCTGCTCTAAACTCCATACCACCGAGTTTTTGGTGCGGGATTCAATCCAGTACAAACGATTGATCTCTCTTACCAAAACGCGGTTAACTTCCGGGGTTAACTGTAGTATTCCCTCTTCTGTCTTTTTTTGCCACACTCTGAATTTGCCGGGTCGTGTATCAATCCAATACAGGCTGTTGGGCGCCTTCCCATAAACTAAAAGGGTGGAGTCATTTAACTTATGGGTATACACTATAGTGCGTGAGTCAATCCCGTCATTTTTAGAATAATGAGTGAAATGGGTGCCGTCAAATTGGTATAAGCCATTATTGGTACCCAGCCATATAAAACCATTGCTATCCTGACACATATTGTAAACGGTGCCCAGTAAGCCGTTTTCGTGATTGAATAACTGGTAGCCAATAGTTTGTTGTTGTGAAAAAAGCGGCAGCCATTGACTCAGGAGTATTGCAATGGTCAAACAGTAGCGTATCATCATACCTGTCTGGCTTGCCTGGCTAATTGTTCTTTTACGGTTTTGAGGCGCCTTTTGGCCACGGGTAAAACCTGCCCGTTTTCCAGAGTTAGGGTACCTCCGTCAATATGAGTGAGACGGGTTACCCATTTCATGTTTACCAAAAATGAATTGTGAATGCGGGTAAAGCCGGAAGTTTCAAGGCAGGCTTCCATTTTACCGATACTCCGGCTCACCACTTCGCTGGCTTGGGTGGTGTGCACGGTGCAATAGGAATTATCCGCTTCTATGTAAAGAATATTTTGAATGGAAAGCAGTTCTATGCCTCCGGCAATAGGCAGGGCAATTTTGGTGCAGGATTCTTTTTGCGTTAGAGAAGAGGCTGTTGTTTTTCTTTGTTTTTTTCTTCGTACCCGAAGTATAGCCTCCTTAAGATCACTAATGGTAATGGGTTTTAATAAGTAATCGGTAGCTCCGGCCTTTAGGGCTCTTAGAGAATACTGATCGTAGGCAGTCACAAAAATCACCTCATGATCTGCTACCGAGTTTTCCACAAATTCAAGCCCCCGGACACCTGGCATACAAATATCCTGGAAGAGAATATCTGGTTGATACTGAGCGGTGCAAATCTGGGCTTCCTGTAAATTAGAAGCTTCGCCTACTATTTCTACATCGGGGCAATAGTGAGTAATTAATTGTTTGAGATTTTCACGCGCTTTTAGTTCATCGTCAATTATAAGCGCCTTCAAATGGTGGTTGGAGGGCCCGGCTGTGGCGGCAGTCATGGAGTTCAGAGTTTGACTCTAAGTTAAAAATTTTTGTCGGTCACCGGCTATTGAGTTGACTTAGAAAAAAGACAAAGCGAAAACGCGCCCTTTTGAGGGGCGCGCCTTCACATGAACCACGCCCGGGCGCGGCTTTATTTTCAAGGGCTTATTAGTTTTTGATGAATTTTATGCGTGTGTATTCCAATTCCATAAAATAGATTCCGGGTGTGAGGCCGGAGATATCAATAGGTTGGTCATTAACCATCAGTTTTTGAGATAACTGTCCGTTCAGATTATAAATACGGGCCGGGCCCTGGTAGCCTTGAACATTCATCTGATTGTGAGCCGGGTTGGGATAAAGATGGATAGTGTTAGCTTTGGTTAACTCCTCAACCCCTATACCAGGACTGTTGGTTAATATCCATAGCCTGGCTGTACCATCCACCACATAAAAGGTTTGCTGGTCACCTCCCGTTCGGATCCGCAATAAGCTACCCACCGGTTTGGTGGCCGGGAAGTGAACAGAAGAAAAAGTGGAGCCACCGTCTGTACTCAGTGCAGTGGTATCCGATGAACCGTAGATGAGCAGGTTAGAGGGTTGGGTAAATTGCACATCATCGCCATCTGGTACGGCTGTCCAGGGGTTCCAGGAATTACCGCCATCCGCAGAAACATAGCAGTTCGCGTTTTGAGAACCGGCAATATTGGTAGCCCAAATGTTTTGCTGGCCATCGTAAGCCATACGGATGCCGCTGTTAATAGGAGGAAGGCTGGTAAGCGTAGTAAAGGTGGCGCCCCGGTCTGTACTGACTTCAATACCCTGGGGTAAATTGCTGGCCACTACAATATGCCCGGCCCGGTATATCGCCATATCGTAGGCATCCTCAAAAGCAAAAGTATCAGCGGTAGCCAGGTTCCAACTGGCACCACCATCCGTAGTTTTAAAAAGGGCCGGAAACAGGCTGCTTTGATACAAAACCTTATCATAGACCACACCTTCCATATTGTCAAAAAACACCATTTTCGGCTGGTTAAGCGGGGCCATGCCTGGAGGAAGAACATTAACGGCCGGGCTAAAAGTGACCCCGCCATCCGTACTGGTATGGAATTCAAAGTTACTGCCGGTAAAAACGAGGGCCATCATTTCGGTAGGGCTCAGATACTCCACCGCACTCAACTTACGGGGGGAGGAAATAGAGAGCCCTAAATTCAGGAGCGTGGTGCCGCCATCGGTGGTGTACTTATAATTGCGGTTGCCGTCTTCCACCACAAAATGCTGCGCATCATACACGCCCATTACACCATCAAAGTTTTCAATGTATTGCCAGGTATACTGGGCTTTGGAGGTGGTAGCGATGAGGCCGAAAAGAATGATCAATCCGAGTAGCCATACGTTAAATTTAAATAGACTTATAGTTTTCATGGTGTAGATTTTTAACATTTATTATTTAAGAATAAGGTTGTAATACTGGCTGCTTTTGCTGCCCAGTGCATTGATGAATAAGTGATTGTTTTTACTGGTTTCTGCGGGTTCCGCTCCCAGTGACAGTAGTTTTTCGGGGTAAAAGGTTTTGCTGACAGAACCCTGGGCGAGGTTAATTTTAGCTACTTTGAAATAAGCATATACCTCATCAATGCGGAGGGTGGTTGTGGTAATGGTCTTAATGCTTCCCGGGCCACCCCTGCCACCTGTAGAACTGGTGCTGGTATGAATTCCCGGTAATAACTTCCCCGGTATGTCCCGCGTAATCCAGTAGTAAGTATCATCACCGGCCGGGTAAAGCTGGCCGGGTAAAAAACCGGCAAAAGGGCTTTCGCTGGTTTTTTCCCGGATATGAGGCACGGCATCCATCATAAAAATGTTTCGTAGAGAAAGATCAGGCTGCACGTGAAAGACCAGGTTGGTGATGACCGGGGAGGAGGTGTGTGCCATGATCAATAGATCGCCATCATCCAATCTTTGAAGATCGTCCAGGTGAAAGCCGATGATCTTGGAGTAGCTGGACTTGGTCCTGGGAGCTTCCACCAGTTTTTCCTTTTGCTCGTTATACGAAAGGAGAGACTGGTTTAGCACTTTACCGTCCTGCACTTCAAACAAAGCCAGGTCCATTTTTTTGCTAGTGTACCCCCCGGGTATGGGATGAAAGATAAATAAGCCCTCGTTAGCGGTGAGCTGCATTTCCCAGAACTGGGGTGTGCCCTTTTTCTGCGTGTTCTCCAGGGGTAACCAGGTTTGGTGACGTATCTTTCCCTCGGACCCGATGTCCAGGAGCAGGTAACCTCTTTCACACACCAGCAGGGTGTAAGCACCCTGGTTATTGTCTTTTTCGAGGTAGGCTCCGGTAAAGTTTACCTTGCTTTCCAGCGGGTTTTCATGCTTTACCTCCCAGGCACCTTTCTGAAGATCGTAGATGCCGGTGAGGTAGGTTTTCTGTTCTGTAGTGGCCATCAGGCCACCCAGTACTACTTTGCCATCCATGGGAATGTAGTTGCGTTCACCTTGTAGTACACGTCCCAGGCCGGTGCGTTTTTTTAAGAGATGATTGGAGGTGTTTTGAACGGAGGAACCCTGAACGGCAAAAGAGAAGTCAGGCCAAAAGCGCTCCTCCAGTTTATAATCTTCATCTTCCTTAAAGCGGTATCCGTACCATACACCCTTGTAGTACCGGTGCTCAAAATGGCCGATGTTGAGGGTGGGCCTCCCCGCCAGGGTGCTTCTGCGGAAATAGCCGTACTGTTGTTCACTGATATCAGGTCCTTCGTTGCTTAATAACTCACCCGCTGGTTGCAGGTTGTATTTCTTCAGGGCATTAGCGGTGAATTCCCCCGTTTCACTGTTTTTCAAGTGTCCGGTCTCATCAAAAATGAAGAGCTCGTACATCTTAGGATCGTCCTTGATCTGGTAGACAAAAACCTTGTAGAGCTCGGTGCGATCCTGGTTCCAATACACGCCCAGGTCCGTAAAAGTGCTTTTACGTTTTTTCTGCGCTTTTCTAGCGTCTTTACTCAGTTCAATTTCAATTTCGCTGACGTCCAGTTCCTGGGCAGGCAAATGGGTAAACCCTAGCATGAACAGTAAACAGAGACTTAAATAAACCTTATTTTTCATGTGAAGTTAATTTGAACGCAAGTTGCTGAGAGTCATAACTTTTTGAAATGAGGCGTATACCCCGATTTTAATGGTTGCGGATGTGAAAAGAGAGGTATTCTAAGGCAGATGCCCTAAGAAATTCGGAGATAGTATTATTTTAACGTCTCAAACCGATTGACCATGAGCACTATTGGTATAGTGGATGACAATATTGAAATACGCCAAGGGCTAAAACAGATCCTGAGTTTATTTGATGACCTGGAAGTGATCTATGAAGGAAGAGACGGCCAGGAAGCCGTGGATCACGTGAAAAACGGCAAGGATTGCCCGGATCTTTTTTTAATGGACGTGGAAATGCACCATCTGGACGGGCTGGAAGCCACCCGTATCATCAAGGCGTATACACCTGAAACTAAGGTGTTAATTCTCAGTGTAACCGAGGGTCGCAGCAATCTGGAAAAGGCGCTGGCCAATGGGGCGGACGGTTACCTGGTAAAGGGAGAGAAGCCACTGAAGATGGTCCAGCTGATCCGTGATACCCTGGAAGGACGCATGGCCATGTCGCCACAAATGGCAGGGGAAGCCATGCAGATGCTAAGAGAGGGCCAGAAAGAAAAGAAAGAGCCGGAAAGCTACGGGCTTACCCCCCGCGAGATGGATGTGCTGCGCGAGTTGAGTGCCGGTAAAAATCATCAGCAGATTGCCCAGGAACTTTTTATTGCCCCGAAAACCGTTCGGAATCACACCGAAAATATTTACCGGAAGTTAAACGTGCATTCCCGGGTGGAAGCTTCGCGTATAGCTATTGAAAACGGCTGGCTTATCGCTGATTGAAAAACTGGATTTAACCTGATATGAGAAATCTTAATAATGCCTTATTTTCCTTAACCCTCACTTTTATTTTTTCCATACCTGCTTTAACCGCCCAGGATAGCCTGATCATCTACGCCCGTGAGCAGGGGTTGGACAGCATGTTGGCGTATCAACTGGCCACCCAGGTACCACATGTGGCCTATAGTGAACCAGAGAGGGGCAGAGATAGAGCAGAGGAAGCCCTGGAGTTGGCCCAAAATTTAAACAGCTACTATCTAATGGGGAGTGCCTATAACGGTTGGGGTATTTATTATGACATTACGGGTAAGCTTGACAGTGCTATGATGGCCTATACAAAGGCTATAGAAAACCTTAAAAAGTACAAAGGCAGGCAAAAAGGAGTTTTGGGAAGTCCTTACAATAACCTGGGGCTTATTTACCATCAGATAGGAGATTTTAAGAAGGCTTTGCAAAATTATTTGCTGGCTAAAGAACAGTTTGAAGAGAGTGGAATTGCCGTATACACTGCCAATGCTTTGGGTAATATCGCCTTAATATACCAGGACCAGGAAGATTATGACGAAGCTCTGAAGATCCAGCGGCAAGTGCTGGAGATCAGAGAAAATACTGATGATGCGTATGGCATAAGTGCTTCGTACGTGAATATTGCTGATCTGTACAATCTTACCGTTGAAAGTCAGGATAGTAGCCTTTATTATTACCGCAAAGCCATCAAATGGAAAGAGTCCCTCCCTGATTACAGGGGCTTAGCCATTATTTATAATAACCTGGGGTCAATGGCTCTATCATGTAATTTGGAGGAATCAGAAGCCAACTACGTGGAGGCCCTGGCATACCTTAGAAAGATTGATGATAAAAGCTTATCCATTGGGAACTATCGCGGATTGGCCAAACTAAATATACGGCTTGGAAGGCTGGAAAAAGCTCAGCGATATATCGATTCGGCTATAACTTTCGCCACCAATATTGAAGCTGAACAGGAGTTAGCTAAGAATTACAATGTTCAAATCACCATTGATTCCCTGAACCAGGATGAACCGGCTTTACTTCAACACTGGCCCTTGGCTTACTACTGGAACAATAAAGTTCAACGGGAGAATTTTTCGGAAGAACTGGCGATGGCCAGAAGTCGCTTTGAAACCGCCCAGCGGGAGGAGGAGCTACTTCAGTCTCGCGCACAATTGGCGGAAACAGCGGCTGAGGTAGCCCGGAAAGAGGCCCGTTTAAAGTCGCGGCAAAACTGGATCATTGGTTTAGCAGCCTTGCTTTTATTGGTATTGATAGCCGTATTTTTCTTCAGGCGTCAGCAAAAGCTGAAGGAAAAACAGTTAACAGCCGAAGCTGATCTGCGCGAAGCCCAAGCCCGTGAAGAAGCGCAAAAAAGCCTGGATAAGGAGCGGAAACGCATTGGGCGGGAGTTGCACGATAACGTGGGTGGTAAGATATATACCATTGTAAACAGCCTGGACTACCTGGGCTTGAAGCATGAAGAGCTGCAAAGGGACGAGGAATTGGATAAGCTTAGTGAGCAGGCCCGTGTGGTGATGGCAGATCTTCGGGAAACCATCTGGGCCATGAGCGAAGAGGTTATTTCGGTGAACGATATTTCCGGTAAGCTGAAGGAATTTATGGCTAAGTATGAAACGGTTTATGCCGGTAGCTGCCAAGTGGAGGTTGCAGGGAATGGCAGGCAACAGGTGGGGCCGGAAAAAGCGTTAGCCATTTTCCGGGTGTGCCAGGAGGCCTTTCAGAATGCGGTGAAGCATGCCGGGTGTGATCATTTTGTAATTCAATTGATGGTTGCAGAAAGTACCCTGCAGCTGCGAATTGAAGATGATGGAAAGGGCTTTGACCCAACCCTAAGCAGGAGCGGCAACTATGGCCTGAAAAATATGGAGGAGAGGATAGCTGAGAACAATGGGAAGTTTACCCTGAAGAGCCAACCGGGTAAAGGTACACTTATAGAGATCCAATTACCGCTTCAGGGCCTGTATAGCTTGGAGCATTCGGCCTGATGGAGGGCAAGGAGAAACCCGCCAACGATTACTAACCCAAAATCACTTTATGGTATTCAAGTGATTATATTTCGATTCATCTTTCCCGGAAAAGCAGATATAGAAACAGTTAACTGGATTTTCAAAAAGAAAGTAATCTTTTGACCTTTTACCAAAAGATCAATAAAACGGTTAGTATTAAACCTGCCACTGCAAAATAGATTCCCCTTTTGAAAATGCTGGTACCCGGCATAAACATCCAGAAGGAAGATATCACAAAAAAGAGAAGAGAAAGTCCAAAGAAAATATTTAAAAAGGCTAATGGCCGGCTGCTGGTAGCTTTGTGCAGGTGTGTCATTTTGTCCAGAACATAAGGTAATTCCTTTTTTGTATAAACCACGGTATGGGTGCGGGTATCATAAGTGCCATTCCGGAAGTATGCAATACCATTTTCGGTTTTCTCAATAGTAAACCTTCTGATCTTAAGTATTTCCCCCAGCTGTTCCGCTTTGGTTTCGGCCGGTAATTCCTTTCGGATAATGCTAACTCTTGAAAAAAGATCAGAATCTCTGAAAATCAGCACTATACCGCTGAGGGCGTACATAGCCATGATTCCAGCCAGAAAGAAACCCAGGTAGCGGTGGTAAATTCTCATTTTTTGGCGCATACGTGCTTTTGATTGAGCCTGTAAGGGCATGGTTTGAGTAGCAAATTAAGAGAGGGTGCCTGAGATGGAAAAAATTAAGCAGGCAAACGACAAATCGTATGCCGTGAAATGCATGGTATTGCATTTTAGCGCGGAAGTGTGGCTGTAAAGAAACAAACCCCTGTGAAGAGGGGTTTGGATACCAAGAAGAAAAGCAAATTTAAGAGCACCTTCTATTTTTCTGATTGGGGAAAATTGGAAATATCCACTCCGGTTACACGCTTTACCATTTCAGCGGCCAAATCCACTTCCTGAGCCGAAGAGGGCTTATCCCGGTCCTTGATCTGATTGAACTGATCCATAACCGCTTCCACATCAAGTAAACGGTTATACTCGGTGGTATGCTGTGTGAGAGCCTGGTAGAGATAGCGCACGGTTTGCTTGAAGGTTTCGCTGTAATCTCCAAGACCGGGTGGCAGAATAGCGGGGCCCACTAAGGCTAACTTAGTCAGGACCTCATTATCGGTATCCTCATTAAAAGAACAATTTTCCAATGCTGTCCATGGGGTAACCTGGCGGTAGGGATTTCCCGGAATATGGCCCCACTTCAAACCTGCTTTATAGGCTTCCAGGGATAAACCGGTTGCGATCATGCCTATGACCGGGTTTTTGGGATTGGCATTTGACGGAGATCCTATTTTTCCACCATTTTCCGGAGAATAAAGGGTGGGTATCTTATCAATAGTATCCGGCTGATATCCGTGGGGCACCACATCAAAGGTATTATACTCGCTGTGGTAATCTACCTTTCCTGATTCAATAAGGTCGTGATAGTAGTCAGCAAAATCCTTAGTTCCGGGGGTGGCACCGGCCGTTGGGTAAGTGGAAATGGTACTTACTTTTCCGCTGCTGTTCCACTTATCCTGGTTGTTTTGCAGGTATAGTGCCAGAACAGGTGAGAGGGCGCCTCCCAGACTATGGCCGGCAACGGAGAGTTCTGCATTTTCGATACCATCAGCTTCTTTGGAAGCGAAAAAATCACTGAGGGCATCAACAATAGAAGATCCTTTTGTTTGGGGCTCCGGCATTTTATTCAGCAGCACATCAAGGCCGGTGTACGTGCCAATGGAAATAGCACCGGAATTCGCTGGTCCGGAAACCTGTTTCCAGTCTACCGTCTTGCTTACGTCAAAATCCTCGTCCATCCAACCGAACATGGACACGCTGTTGGTGCCGGCAATGGCAATCACCAGCAGGTTTTGAGAAGGGCTGTGCAACAGGCTCATCACATTGTCCGCATGAGCAAAAGACGAAGTCTGATCCTGAGAATAGACAAAGGGCCCCCACACGGGTTTCCAGTCGTTACCAATGTAGCTTTGAACGGTGGTGTCCGCCAGGAAATCAGTGTTTACCTTAGTCACATAATTCTGCAGTTCGGTAAAGTTTGAGAACTTAAGCCCAAGAGCGGAATTACTGGCCAGTGAAAGACTGTGAATGATTTGCGGTTTAGAGTACATAATTCAATAAATATTGTTGGTTTGTACCTACTCGGTTTATCCCGTGGAAAGGCTTTTCGGTATCGGCCTGCCTTAGCAATAAAGGCTTTACCAAAAGTGGGGAAGAGGAGACAGCGGGATCAGCGCAGAACTACCCTTTTGCGAAAAACAGGTAGTTATACGGGGATGAAATGAAGTTCTACCGGATACCGAATTCCAGCAGCTTTTCATTCCAGTCAACAAGCTTATGAGCCAGGGCAAAAAGAACCAGACCCACCGTATTTTTAGCTTCGGTCTTAAGCAACAGGTTGTTACGGTGTCCCTCTACAGTGCGGATGCTGATGAAGAGTTTTTCAGCAATCTCCGCATTGGTATGTTGTTCACAAATCAATTGTAATACTTCGGTTTCCCGGGCGGTCAATTCATGAGGTTGGGATATCCTGAGGGTTTTCAATCCTTTGCCGTGGCTTAGTTGATCCTGCAGACCCTTCATCTGGTCATCGGTAAAGTGAAGTCCCTTATTATGTACCTGTCCAATAACCTCTTTTAAAAGTGCAGGATTAATATCTTTAGGCAGAAAGGCGTTAACGCCCAGTTTGAACATATATCCCAAAAAGGACTCGCGGTAATGGCTGGAAAGGATGATGATCTTTATCTGCGGGTAAAGGGTCTTTAGCTGTTCTGTAGTAGCTACACCATCCATTTTTTTCATACGAAGATCCAGTAGTACAATATCCGGCAGATTTGAAGTTTGTTCCAGCTTTTCCAATAATTCATCTCCATCGTCAGCTGTAAGGAGAACCTCTGTTTTCGGATCATTGTCCAGTATGGTTTTCAGGCCATTCAGAAAGAGTTCCTCATCATCGGCCAGGGCTATCTTAATTTTTTCCATGCGGTATTACAATCAAGGTTGAAGTTCCCCTTCCGGGGAAACTTTTTATACGGTAATGTCCTTTTAATAGTTGTACGCGTGATTCAATATTCCCCAGGCCTAAACCTGTTATGGTTTCAGAAGGGGTAAAGCCTATTCCGTCATCGCGGATCAATAAGGCCGTACACCTGTCAGAAGTCCTGAGGTAAAGCGAAAGCCGGGTGGCTCTGGCGTGTTTGAGTACATTCTGGATAATCTCCTGGCTTATTCTGAGTAGCTGCAGGGCAAGAGTGGCACCCGTAAGGTTGTGCTGCTGAATGTGCAGTTCCGTGTCTATTTGTTTCTGAACCGGAATAAGGTAGTCTCTGAGTGTTTCGGCCAGGCCCAGTTCTGCAAGAAGCGGAGGGTAAAGATCATGGGCAATATTTCTGGAGAGTTTCAGGGTATCATCAACAAGAGTACTAACCTCTTCAGGTATCGTATCACCATCCTGTGCAAGCTTATGAAGGTTGAGCTTAAGGATAGACAAGCGCGAGGAAAGTTCATCGTGCAGATCAGCAGCAATACGTTTCCGTTCCCGTTCCTGGGTATTTATACTGTTGTACAATAACTTTTGATGATGCTCAATTTCGGCCTGCCGCATACGTTCCCGTTCCTGCAGTACCCTGCGGATGGCCAGGCGGAAAATTACAATAACCAGTATAGCCAATGCGGTCATGGCCAGTACAGCCACGGTCATCCATAGCGTGAAATTTTCGTTTGCCGGCTGTCCTTCTGCCATAGGGCAATAATGCAGGTTAGGTGGAAGATAAAAGTAAGGATTGCATTAATAACCCACAGATAAATGACTTGCGAAACCATACTGTTTATCATTTGGTTCAGGATAAGGTAAATGATAAAACTACCGGCAAAGTAGAGCAATACGCCCGAATTGGAAATTCCCATGGCATTGAAATGGTGGAGAAAGCGTCCCGGAAACCTGAGGCACTGGATGAAAAAGGCACAGGATAACCCGATCATAGTTCCGTTTACGAGTATTTTACTGTAGAGTGCAAAAGTTTGTTCACCATTCAGGCTACCCATCAGGTGGGCTATGGAATACGCCACTACCAGAATAAAGATGATCTGCAACAGTAGGCTGATCTTACTATGGCGGTGCCAACTGAAGATTCGGAAATACATCATAGCCAGCAAGGCAAATTCCAGAGGCGTGTAAATATGAAGGAGGTACAAATTGTTGCCTTCCAGCCATTCATATACATATAGTTTAGCTGCAATTTCAATACAGCCTACCATCAGCAAATAGCCCAGTAACCATTTAAGGGGTTGGATAAACTTTTTCCAAAAAGGGATGAGACATAGCAGACCGCCCCATAATAAGATCATGTCGGCCAGGGCTATCCCTTCAATAATTTGTGAAACTTTCAAGGTTTATGGAATATCATACACCAGGCTATAATCGGCCTTATCCGTTCCGAAGGGAGGCTTGGGGGTAGTAAAATCTGCTCCCTCCAGGTCCAGGAAATGGCCGGAGTTGCCATCGTAAAAAAGCAGGGCCAGCTCCTTATGGGGAATCTCATGATTGTGCAAGCCAAAATATACGTAAAGGTTGTTCTCAAAATCAAACTCGGTGCTAATGTCCTGAAGTGGGACATCTGATACCTGGGTCATGCCATCATCTGTGCCCACCACCGTTTCCAACCAGTCTTCACCCTCATTGGCCCAGCGCTCTTCCATGGCTATGAGTTGTTGTTGGTTTTCAGAAGGTGTGGTATTATGCATGGCTTCCAGGTTTCCTGCTAAAAAAGGAGCACAATAAATATAGGGGCTCTCATGGGTATCGGTATCCTGTTCACCGGGAATGATCAGAAGGTTCAGTTGCATATTTACTTCACCTTCCACGTAGTCCACCCGCACTCCAAAGTAAGCGTGGGCCTTACCACCAAATTGGTCCGGATCAAAATCAGGCCCTATTTGGAAACAATTGAAACCGGCCTGGAAAAATATTTGCCGGACCAGGATGAGGTCACCGCGAAAATAGTCCCAGTTTATGGTTTGTTGCAGGGCTTCACTCTTACTAATTGTGGTGGTGGAATTTGAATTCATTTTGTTTTACGTTGGTTTGAGAAAGGCTAATTTAGAGTTATACAGCTTGAAATAAAACAAGTAGTTCTACCTGATTTTGAATTCGGTTGCTTTATTTAGTGCAGAAGTGTGGAAACAAAAAATCCCCCGCATGGCAGAGGATAAAGTAATTATGGATCAGAGGGAAAGTCTTAACCCCTGATGTAAGTATCAAACACACCCTGGATAAAGGGAGTACTATCGTCAGCTGTTCCCAATACCTGGAAAATAATATTGTAGCCATTTACAGTGATTGTATTTCCGTCCACGGCATGGGCTACATTGTGATAGCCTTCTTCTCACTTAATACTTATTGTGTAATGTCCCGGAGCCAGGTCGTTGCGATCAAAGACAAAGGGTTCTCCATTATAGGTAACGGTTTGCCAACCGGTATCAACCGGAGTAGTAGCAGGTGAAGAACCATTAGTTACCCGGACTTCCAGGGTGCTGGAACCGGATTGTTGATTCCCTGTTTGTTGTCATTAGCCATGATTTCTGTTTTTAAGATTAGTTATTGGATTTTTGACGAGATCAAAGTTGACACACCATACGCTTGAATACCAGAGCATTTATACCCTTTTTACCGAAGCGGGAAAACCCGCTACCTTAACATTTCGCTATTTCAGAATTTTAAGGCCTGATAAAACCAATACTATGAAAACCCCAACCTTTTTTATGTGGTGCAATATCCTGTGATGCACCTAAAAAACCAGCCGGACAAACCCGGGAACAAACCCAGGGTAAACCCAAAATGGCTCCCCCGGAGAGCTATTATCCTTTGATTCACAGGTATACGAGGAAACTGTGGAAATATGGGAAAACTCCTTTTGCGGTGCAAAAAGGGCTGATTGCCGGAAAATGAGAAAGGGACCGGGGGACACTTTTTGCACCCGGGCGTTTTTTTTTGCAGCAGAACTTCCCGGGAACAAGCTATTGGATCACCACCCGGTGATTCTCCGCTTTATCCTTACCATTCAGTTGGAATATATAAATGCCTTTGCCCAGCCTAAGCTGCAAAGGCAGGGTCTCTCCGGGCTGAATACCCTTAAAGTCTTTACTGAAAACCAGCTTGCCGTGTAGGTCCAGAACTTTAAGGTTCGCATTTCCTTCACCAAACAACTCATGCACCAGCAACTTCACTTCTCCTGATCCGGGGTTGGGGTATATTTCAAAACATTTGCCTGAAAACCGGTATTCGGCTGTGTTTACCACGGAGTTTATATGAACCAGAACTGTATAATCAGTTGAATATACACTGTCATTCATACGGAAGGTCAGGCGAAAGGGACCCTGGTTTTTGAGTGACCCGGAAGGCGTCCAGTTAAAAACACCGGTAAGGGTATCCTGAGTGCTGTTGGAAAAGGTGGTAAACGTAGCATCCGAACCATCAAATGCAAAGGGTTCGCCAAAGGCGCTCATTTTTAATGTGTTGGCCGTGTTTCCCGACCAAAAGGAAAAACGTATTTCGTTCAGCGAATCACCCTTAAGGAAAACTACGGGTAAACCATTTTGAAGAATCGCATTGGTGGGGTGATCATAATCTATACGGAGATTATCTGTACGGGTATACATCATCGTTTCGCGGTACGTATGGCCTATTTTCACACCATTGCGGTATTCTTCCGCTATCACACCCATCAGGTAATACTGGTTGGCAGAGGGCGTCCAGCTTATTTCACTGTTAAGTGGCTTAATAGCCAATGGTCCGCCTGCTGCCGAGGCCGGAGGACTGTAATTCTGAATATAAGCCGTGTCAGCCATATACCAATAGAGTGAATCCCCATCCGCATCATAAGGCATAGGATTATAGTATACCTGATCATTTACCGGAAACTCTGCAATAGGCGCACCCAGGAAGACCGGGCCATGATTAGAGGATGCTACGTTAGTATTGAAACTTACCGAGAGCGGTAGTTTTGAAGACCCCACATTAGTTACATTTTGAATTCCTGTACTGCGGCAGCAGTAGTATACCCAAAATTCACAGTCTGTACATATTTGTGAAAGGGTTTGTGCAGATATGGTACCCTCGTAAAAATGACGGTCAATCATAGCAGGGGGAGGTGTAGACTGAAAAGCTCCGAGCTGAGCTATGGTATCAATTTTAACCCGCACCAAAGAGGTGCTGTAGGTACTGTCCTTATCTGCTAAAATAAGGTTGGGTGGCAGAGAGAAGGTTTGCTGATAGATATTGCGGTAAAGAATACAGCTAAAGTGAATATTCCCGGAACTATCAGTTTTATAGCTTAGCTCACCCCCCATTAAGTGTGTGGCCTGCCCTGTATGGGAGAAAAATAAAATGCCGGCACACAGGAGTAGAAGTTTACGCATGAGGTTAAAAGTTTTGAGAGTAAAAATAGAAAATCAAAGTTAAAAACGGTTTAAGCGGATAGCCTAAACATAAGCTTAGAAGTAGTACCGGCATTTCAGGGTGCTTGTAAACAGGTTTGTGCTAATTTTGAGGCATGAGTTTCCCGGAATTCCCAAAAGACTGTGAGCTTGATTTTAGGGCTGACTTTTTAAGTGTTGAGGAGGCAGACCAGCTGTACAGCCTGCTGAGAGAAAAGATCTGCCTGCAGGCACAGGAGATGGCATTACCCGGTGGAGGAGTGTATAGCCTGGATACCCCTAAAACCATGTTTTGCGATACGGATCTTTTGGATTCCGATGAATTAAGGGAAGCCTTTGGTGATCGTTTACCGTGGTTTCCGGATCTGTATGCTGTAAAACAACGCCTTGAGGAAATCACCGGCCGGAAATTCCAGGTATGTGTAGCTATTTACTATAGCGATGGCAGTAAGGGTGTGGATTACCATTCCGATTTACGCGCTTTTGGCGATACATCCTGTATTCCTTCTCTTAGCCTGGGTGCAAAACGTATTTTCAGCCTGCGTAACATTAAAAACCCGGCACAGCCATATCAGTTTGAATTGAAACACGGGGCTTTAGTGGTAATGGGGCAAAACTGCCAGGAACGTTATGCGCATGCCTTGCTTCCGGACGAGGCGGTTAAGGAAGACCGTATCAATCTTACGTTCCGGGGGTTTGGAAATTAATTCCCGGTTACACCCTGGTCCTGACGGGAGGTGGTTTCACATAAATTAGTCAGGCTAATAATATGCAGCGGGCTAAACGTTTCGCTGAGTTTCCAACTTTGCTGTCCTGAAATTTTTGCAGATTAGTTTTAAACATGATAATCAGTATAGGATAGTGTAATGGCAGGGCACCAGAGAAGTATAGTATTTGCTATAGCAGGAAAGAGTAAAACAGTATACCCGGAAAAAAAACCCGTCACCAGTATGTAAGTATGGTGAGGTGAAGCCCGGAATTATACACTTAAAAAGAAAGACGTTTTACTAAAAATCCAGGGCGTTTCACTAAATAAACCCTCTGTTCGCTATGCAGGTATACTAGTTAAGCTTATGGGAGTTGTACTTTCAAGGGCTAAATATTTCTCTCATGAATAAGCAACTTTTCTTGATTTTAATCAGTTTACTAGCGCCCTTTTTCTCCGGAGCGCAGATTGACTGTGACTGGAATGACAGTACCGAAACGGAATCATCGCCATACCTGCCTGAGTCTACACCAAGCTGTATCAATAGCGGGGTTATTGAAATAATGGACTATATCCCCGGGCCGCAAGACACTACAGCTTTAGTAAATCTGTTGGTGGTTATTGTGCAGGACACATCCGGCAATTCACCATTTAGCGATAACCACAGCCAGGACTCTACTGATTTTTCGAATATGATCGGCTATTTAAACGCCAATGCTTTTTCCAATATACCCCTTCCTGCCGTAGCCAATCCCTATCCTACCGTGGTATTGAATGATACCAAAATACGGT
The DNA here is from genome assembly GCA_965212245.1 of Owenweeksia sp. GTDB lineage: Bacteria > Bacteroidota > Bacteroidia > Flavobacteriales > Schleiferiaceae > CAKZNE01. The sequence goes on from OZ243107.1 coordinate 1,928,357, forward strand.
TTAAACTCCGGGATGTGGTGTATGTAAAAAAGAGCAAAACCCACAATAATGTATCTGGCGGACTGGCCATAGTGGCCAACCTTCCTGCCACTGTGCAGGACAGTAATATGTTCCTGGTGTATACCACCCGTGAAATATCTGAAAAGCCTCCCCAACCCCCTTCTGGACAAGGATTGGGCAACACCGTATTAATGTGGGATCATGCTACCCCCTGGACGGTAGGGCTCATTGCCCATGAGCTGGGTCATTGTTTGGGCTTACGGCATACATTCAGTGGCGGTAGAAAAGAAGGCTTTACAGATCCTGACCAGCAATCGCCACATTTTATCTTGGACACCCCTCCGGATGGATATTTTACATCGGCATCCGCTTGTTTTCCCGATTCAAGTGATTGCGGTTGCCCTCCCGCAACCCCATACCCCGGCAATATATGCCCGGATAATTATATGGGCTATAACGACAGGAACTATTGGTCGCCCCTGCAAATAGCCACCATGCGAAGGAATTTATTGAACCGGAAGAACCTGCTCGTCTACGATGTCATTTCTGGGTCAGGAACACCAGCCACAGGCTGGCAGGATATTACTACCGCTGAAACCTGGGATACCGACACCTTACTATATACCCATGTACGGGTAAAATCCGGAGCCAGCCTCACCATAAGTGCTTCAGTAGGTTTTAATCCGGATGCAGTGATAGAAGTGGAAGCCGGTGCCGAGCTGATCCTCAATTGCGCTTATCTCTTTTGCAGTCAGGGTTTTTGGGGCGGTATTCGCCTTTTAGGAGATAACACCCAACCCCAAACCATACAGTACCAGGGTAAACTGACCATGAACAACTCCCTGATTACCAAAGCTACCGATGCCATAATGAACGGGGGCATTTACAGTTGTGCCGTAAACCCCTCCGGGGGTATTATTCAGGTAGACAGCTCTATCTTTTTCAACAACCTCAGGGATGTGGCCCTGGTGAAATACGACAGGGGAACGGGCACCGGCCATTGGCTGGCGGATTGGGTGGATTACAAAGCGAGTTTCAGGAACTCCGAGTTTCTCAAAGATGAAAAAATAACGATGAGTGGCTCACAATACCGGGGCGCTTCAGTTTCCCTGTGGGGAGTATACGGTGTAACTTTTGACCATTGCCAGTTTAGTCAGCAAACGCTCACTAACCTACAACACCCCTTTAGCCCTAAAGATGGCATTTTTATGCTGGACGCCAGTGCCCACATTGACCATTGCTCGATCCAATATTTTGAATACGGCATTCGTTCACTGGCCACCAAACCTACTTTAAAGGGAACGGATATTACCAATACCCTGTTCTCTACCAATCGTTATGGTACTTACCTTTCCGGCTCGCGCCTCAATAAAGTGTATAAAAACACCTTTTATGTGCCCAGAGATATACCCGGCACTACCGCCAATGGCATAGATGTACCTTACGGTCTGTATTTGAATCAGGCCGGCACCTTTAAAGCAGAAGAAAACTATTTTGGCCTTCTGGGCTCAGCCAGTCGCAACTTTTCCACCGCTGCTGCCGCCACGCACATTGCCCTGGCAGTAAATGACAATGGCGATTTCAGCGACATTCTTTTCAAAAACAGTTTTAATTCCTTTTTGGGCATTGAAGCCCTGGGCCAAAACCGCGATGGCTCCGGGTACGTGGGCTTGCAATGCAAATGCAATGAATTTAGCTATCCCAAAACTGATATTTACGTGCGGGGAACCCTAAATAATAGTTTGGATGGAGTACGAGAGAATCAAGGCAACATACCAATAAGTCAGGCTGGGCAAGAAGATATGGCCGGCAACCTCTTTTCAGAACATAGAGATCATCTCTGGGATTTTTACAATGAGTTTACCCCCAACATCAATTATCACCACCACGATACAATTGCTAATACACGGGTAGAGCCTGACCCACGGCAGGGAGTACTTGCTTTTCAATACATTGATGTAAATTACGGCAGTAACACCTGCCTCAGCCAATTGCTCATACGCCCCGAGGGGGATACCCTGGCCGAGATCGACTATCCCTTTAACGCAGCCGAAATTGATTTTGCAGACTACAGCAGCAAGAGTGATTCGTTACAGGGCTTATTGGGGAACCTGATTGATGGCGGCAATACCTGGCAGTTGCAGGCCGAGATCTATTTTACGCCCCAGCATGAGTACTATGAGTTGTATCTGGATATGATGAACGAAGCCCCCTACCTCAGCCGGAGTGTACTCTCGGACCTGATAGCCCTGGACGGTTTTGATGACATGATGCTGCGCAACGTGCTGGTAGCCCACCCCCAATCGGCCAAAGATGCCGCCCTGATGGATCAGCTGGCCACCGATCATCCCGCTATGCCCCAGTATATGGTGGATGATATTATGGCCGGGCAGGACCAGTTTGGCACCAAAGAAGTAATGGAAGGTACATTAAGTGCCTACCGCCAGAAGCAGTTCAGCGCAGCTCACCGTTTGTTGGATATTTATACTGGCGACCCGGCTTACAGCGAAGAGGCATTGACCAAAGTGCGCGGCATTTTTGATGCCATGCCCTTTGCCGGTTTTCAGTATATGCGCGTGCAGATGGAACTGGACTTGGGAAATATCGGTATCGCGCAAACCGTGCTGGACAACATCCCCAATGTGGTAAGCATGAACGATGATGAAACCGCCCGGCACAATCAGCTAGTGGATTATTTTGATATACAGATGGACATGGCCGAAAACGGACTGCAATGGTGCGATGTGGATGAAACGGTACTGACCGGCCTGCAAGGCATGAGTGGCGTAAACCATGCAGCCGGAGCCTGGGCCAGAGCCGCATTGACCCTGCGGGAACAAAGTGTGAGTTACCGTGAGCCTTTATACCTGCCCGGCAGCGATCAGGGCAAACGCAGCAGCGAGCATCAATACCCACAAGTGGAACGCCCCGTAACCAGGATTTACCCCAACCCTGCCCAAAGCACCTTTAAGCTTGAACTGGGTGAATTACCCCTGGCCGAAAAGCTGGTACTTACCCTCTACGACCTGAACGGTAAAGCGGTCAAAAGCCTCACTATTAAAGGCCAGAATACCCTGATCCACCTAAATGACCTGCCAGCCGGGGTGTATATCGTTGCGGTAGATGCCGATACAAAACGTATCTTTGAAGATAAACTCGTACACATTGACTAGGCTGATCCGCTATATTTATAAACACCTGAAGCTCCTGTTTATCCTGATCGGAGCTTCAGGTGCTTCATATACCAGCTATGGCCAGGGCGGATTTGCGAGGCTGTACCTGGAAGGCTCAGGTACCGCGAACATTCTGTATGACCATCCCCATATTATAACCGCATCCCAAACTTCAGACACCAATTTTACCCGGGGTATTCTGTTTATGAAATTAAGCACCAATGGGGACACACTTTTGACCCGTACCTTCTTTAACAATAGCCGGAACACGCACCCCGGTTTACAGAATAGCCTGATCAAAACGGGGGTCAACGAATATATCCTGGTAGGCCGGCAGTCTCCCCAGGCCTATATCATGCGGCTGGATACCAATTTTAACATTCTCGATACCACCTTTTTCCAATTCAGCGGAGAACGTACCTCGGCTATTAGTGTAACGCAAGCGGCTAATACCGATTTACTGGTAACAGGTACGGTATATTGGCTGGATACCATCAGACAAGAACGCAGAAAAGGCTTTTTGGCCGCCCGTTTTGATGCACAGCTCAATTTGAAATGGAGCAAGCGTTTTCACACCCCTTCGGTAAACGGTAAAACCGTGGAGCAGCAGGCGTATCATGTAAAGGAGGATTGGTATGGAGATATTCTGCTTTCAGGCTACAGACAAGCCATTGGTGAAGACAACTCATTAGACGGACTGATTTTGAAATTAAGTTCATCGGGAAACTTAATTTGGGAAAAGCTTATCGGAGCCTCCACTTATGACGATGATATAATAAACATCGAACTGACTCCTGATACTATGTACTTTATTAGTACTAGTAAGGGCGTTGATTTACTTATTATCAGCCCAACTGAAATAGGTTCAAGACGTGTAAATCAATTCTTACAGTTAGATACAGCAGGTACTATTGTATTAACTAAAACCCATCGGTATCAAAAGCCTGGGAACTTCGTTTCTGATCTTTTTAAAGTTAAAAGTGGCATGGTTACCGTAGGGTCTTACATTGATTGGGATACGGATTGGCAGACCAGAGATGCTTTATTCCGTTCCTATATTTTGAAAACTGATTTTAAAGGCGATAGTATTTGGTATAGAGAATATATAGCAGGAACCCTTCACAATGACTGGAACCGCCTGTTTGACATAGCCGCTACCCCTGACGGTGGTTTACTGGCCGGAGGCCATTTTTTGAGTAATACCAGTAGTCCCCTCACCGGTCAGCCAGGCAGCCATGTTTGGATTGTGCGTACTGATAGTATGGGCTGTGTGGTGCAGGGGTGTCAATACATTTCAACGAAGGAACCCATCGAGCTTGCAGGAATAACGGTCTATCCCAATCCAGCTCAAACCTATTTTAAAGTACAAGGTGTATCCGGTGCTACAGCCACTGTAAAAGTATATGATGTGAACGGGCATGAGGTATTGTACCAGCCAGAGATACACCATCAGCAAGCCATCCCCTTAAGCAACCTCCCAAAAGGCTTGTATTTGGTGCAGGTGTTACAAAAGGAACAGGTAGTACACAGCCAAAAATTAATGGTGCAACCCTAAACAAGAAACCCTAATCTGCGGCAGGTTTCTTTGAAGATAAACTCGTACTCTTTGATTAACAAGATATGGTATAATATACATTGCCTAAAGCTTTTGCTGCTTACCGCAGGAGCTTTGGGTTTTTGTGTCTCTGTTTCTGCTCAGGGTGGGTTCTCCAAGCTTTATATCGAAGGCTCAGGCACCGCAAATATCCTGTATGACCATCCCCATATTATAACCGCATCCCAAACTTCAGACACCAATTTTACCCGGGGTATTCTGTTTATGAAATTAAGCACCAATGGGGACACACTTTTGACCCGTACCTTCTTTAACAATAGCCGGAACACGCACCCCGGTTTACAGAATAGCCTGATCAAAACGGGGGTTAACGAATATATCCTGGTAGGCCGGCAGTCTCCCAAGGCCTATATCATGCGGCTGGATACCAATTTTAACATTCTCGATACCACCTTTTTCCAATTCAGCGGAGAACGTACCTCGGCTATTAGTGTAACGCAAGCGGCTAATACCGATTTACTGGTAACAGGTACGGTATATTGGCTGGATACCATCAGACAAGAACGCAGAAAAGGCTTTTTGGCCGCCCGTTTTGATGCACAGCTCAATTTGAAATGGAGCAAGCGTTTTCACACCCCTTCGGTAAACGGGAAAACCGTGGAGCAGCAGGCGTATCATGTGAAAGAGGATTGGTTTGGAGATATTCTGATTTCAGGCTACAGACAAGCCATTGGAGAAGACAACTTATTAGACGGATTGATTTTGAAATTAAGTTCATCGGGAAACTTAATTTGGGAAAAGCTTATCGGAAGTCCCACTTATGATGATGATATCATAAATATTGAGTTTACTCCAGACTCTGTGTATTTTATCAGTACCAGCAAAGGTGTCAATTTGTTTACTATAAGCCCATCTGAAATAAGCTCTAGAAAGGTAAACCGGTTTTTACTGCTAGATACGGCTGGTTCGATTCTGCAAGACAAACAATACAATCACTTGAAACCTTCCTCAGTAACAACTGATCTATTCAAGGTTCAGGATGGGTTGGTTACTGTGGGCTCTTATATTGATTGGGACACCGATTGGCAGACCAGAGACGCTTTATTCCGTTCGTTTGTTTTTAAAACAGATTTTAAAGGTGATAGTATTTGGTATAGAGAGTATGTAGCCGGAACTTTCCAATCGGACTGGAATATCCTGTATGACATAGCTGCTACCCCTGACGGTGGTCTGGTAGCCGGAGGACATTTTCTCAGTCTTGACAATAGTCCATTAACCGGCCAGGGAGGTAGCCACGTGTGGATTGTACGCACCGATAGTATGGGCTGTGTGGTGCAAGGGTGTCAGTACATTTCAACGGAGGAACCCATCGAGGTTGAAGGAATAACGGTCTATCCCAATCCCGCCCAGTCTCATATTACCCTTTCCTTGTTGCCCACTTCTGAACCTGTGGACCTCAGCATTTACAATACGCAAGGCCAAATAGTGAAGCAGTGTATGAATACCCATGCCAATGATCAGGTTTTGATCAATGATCTGACCAAAGGCTTATATCTGGTACAATTCAGCCGCGAGGGACAAACTTTGGGAGAAGAACGCTTATTGATTGAATAAACGTTATATCTGGCCCTTTAGGATACTGCTTTGACGTAATATTCTATAAGACAATACCCTCTACTATTGTCATAGGTGATTCTTAATTTTTTAAACATCTACTTATGATCTCAAAACTACTCTTTGCTTACCTCTTATTTTTAAGTGGTTTCTTGTCCGCTCAAAATTTAGAGTTGGTACAGTATAAAGGACAGCCATCTGTAGATATTTTATTCGATAATGATGAAGACAATGTAAAGCTATCCGCCCTTACTCACGTTGCAGAACGTTGCAATCCACAGAAATGGGGTGTTTCCATAGCTTTCAGCGCCCATATCACCAATTCAGGCTCTCAGGTTATGAGGCAGGTTCAATTCAAGGCCGATCATTTTAGTAAGGGACAGTTTGCAAGAAGCCTGATTTCACCTGTAATTGACTCCCTTGTTCCCGGAGACACCACCTTATACTCTCAAACCTTGACAGATTCCATCTTAAGTACACAGATTCATGCAGATGATTTTTTTATGCTCAGCATTCAATCATTAAACTTTAATAGTGGAATACTAGATACAGTATACCTAAGTGTATTGGTAGACTCTTTTTACCGTGCCCCCATATCTACGGATTTTGAAAACTACAATAACACTTTTACTACGGATAGTTTGGGGTTTGATGGTTATGGTTACGCATTTCTGCTACCTTTTGAAGGCCGGCAGGATATTGTGGGTTTAGGTTTGCCTTTTGGCAGTAATACCCTACCAAGAGGTGACCTGCAACTGCAACTCTATGATTCTGCTGCATTTGACGACTCCAACGGTACTTTCAACGGGTCTCCGGTTTTCACAGAATTTTTCAGTATACCTTCCGGCTTCAACACAGGCCCCCAAAAAACATATATGTATTGGCAAACTCCTACCATACTACCCATTAGTGCCTGTTCTAAAAAGAAATATTGGTGTGTTCTGACTTTCTATTCCAATGGCGGATTTGATACCATTGAGTTATATAATGATACCACTGTGATACAACCGGACGCAGCATGTTTGGTATACACCAAGTCTACCAGTCAATGGGTTCCGATATCACAAGGCCCAGGTTGGTTACAGAATCCTTCTTTTACAATTCTGGTTAATAATCCGGTATTTGACTCTATAAGTGTTTCAAGATATTCAGCCTCCTTCAGAAATTCTCTGATTTATCCCAACCCGGCCCGTACCTATTTTAAGATACAAGGTGTATCCGGTGCTACAGCCACTGTAAAAGTATATGATGCGAACGGGCATGAGGTATTGTACCAGCCAGAGATACACCATCACCAAGCCATCCCCTTAAGCAACCTCCCAAAAGGCTTGTATATGGTGCAGGTGCTGCAAAAAGAGCAGGTAATACACAGCCAAAAATTAATGGTGCAACCCTAAACAAGAAACCCCTGCCTACGGCAGGTTTCTTTGAAGATAAACTCGTACTCTTTGACTGATATAATCAGATATATTAAGATGCACTTAAAGCTCCTGTTTATCCTGATAGGAGCTTTAGGTACTTCATTGAGTAGCTCTGCGCAGGGCGGATTTTCCAAATTGTATTTAGAAGGTTTAGGTACGAACTCCATTCTGTACGATCACCCGTATATTCTTACCGCTGCTCAAATAGCCAATACGAACGGAGATCGGGGTCTTCTTTTTATGAAGATGAGCAATACAGGAGCCATCTTGGATACCGATACTTTTTTTGATGATAGCTTGAATGTATACAGCGGTTTTCAAAACTGTATGATCAAAACCAACAGTGGTTATGTAGTGGCAGGTCGTAGAACACCCGAAGCGATGTTATTGAAATTAGATACGAATCTCAAGGTTCTGGATACTATATTTTTTCAGTTTTCCGGTGAATGGACTTCTGCGCTGAGTCTTACGGAAGCTGCAAACAGCGACCTATTAGTAACAGGTACCGTATATTGGTTGGATACCATCAGACAAGAACGCAGAAAAGGCTTTTTAGCCGCCCGTTTTGATGCACAGTTGAACCTGAAATGGATCAAACGCTTTCATGCCCCTTCGGTTAATGGAAAAACCGTGGAACAACAGGCCCATAATATTATGGAAGACTACCAAGGCAATATCTGGATGGGGGGGTATCGGCAATATACATCAGGGTCAAATGATGGCGATGTTTTAGTCATGGCGTTAGACAGTTCAGGAAGTAAATTCTTTGAACAGACCTACGGTGATACGCTTTATGATGAAGCGATAGCTACCCTTATTGAAACCCCCGATTCCAACTACCTGATCGCTACCGTCCTTGGTGTCAGTAACGCTGATTTTGGTAGTTATATATCCTCTAAGTCAAAGATCAGAGCCATTAAAATTCAGAAAGATGGAACCGTACTTTGGGATAAGGTGTACGGGCCTTCCGAAGCACTTAATTATGTAGTAGGTGTGGTGAAAACTAATGGCGGTTATATCATAGGCGGTCATTACCGGAATTGGGATGGAATAGGTATAGCCACTGACGGCTGGTACCGTTCCTATGTTTTCAAGATTGGGAACAATGGAGATAGTCTCTGGTACCGGGATTATGCTCACGCCTCACTGGCGTGGGACTATAACCGAATCCTTGATATTAAAGCTACCGATGAGGGCATTATAGCGGGTGGCTATTTTCAAAGTCAGACCAGCCCACTCACCGGTCAGCCAGGTAGCCACGTTTGGATTGTACGCACCGATAGTATGGGCTGCGTGGTGCAGGGGTGTCAGTACATTTCAACGAAGGAACCCATCGAGCTTGCAGGAATAACGGTCTATCCCAATCCAGCTCAAACCTATTTTAAAGTACAAGGTGTATCCGGTGCTACAGCCACTGTAAAAGTATATGATGTGAACGGGCATGAGGTATTGTACCAGCCAGAGATACACCATCACCAAGCCATCCCCTTAAGCAACCTCCCAAAAGGCTTGTATTTGGTGCAGGTGCTGCAAAAAGAACAGGTAATACACAGCCAAAAATTAATGGTGCAACCCTAAACAAGAACCCTCTGCCATGGGGCATTTAAAATCCATAGAGTAAAGAACCGGTTATGCTGAAATAACTGAACTCATCTTGAAGATCCGTAAAGCTTGCTGAAGAATAATTGGATTACTAACCGAAAATTATACTTTCTGGGTTGTTCTATTCGATTTACTGGTCGTATTGCGGTAGATGTGGGTATTTATAAAATGATTGCGGCCTTTCGGAAACACGGAAAATTCAGGCCCGCCTACTACCGCTCCCCTCTTCTGCAGAGGAGGGGAAGGGGAGGTGTGGACTAGTTATCTGATTTTATATATCTTGAAGGGTTCATGACCCTTCACAACCGAAAATACCTCAAAGAAACCCGCAGAAAGCTTCGGCATAATCTCACTCCTGCAGAAGCAACCCTTTGGAGATATCTACAACGCAAGCAACTGGAAGGACGCAAATTCCGAAGGCAACACAGCGTAGGAAATTATATTCTTGATTTCTATTGTCCCGCAGAACGGCTAGCTGTTGAATTGGATGGTGCTGTACATTATACCATAGCAGGAGAGGAAGCTGATAAGGCAAGAGATGCCTACTTGGCTGAGATAGGAATTAAAGTGCTGCGCTTTGAGAATAAGCTTGTTTTTGAACAGCTTAAAATGGTGTTGGGTACTATTAAAAGGAGTTTTCGCAGCCAAATTTAAGCTCACAATTTGACCTCCCTTTGTCCCTCCTTTATGAAGGAGAGGCTTGGTGGGAGCTTAAATTTCTTAACCGGGCTTTCAGGGCTTTTACCACTTTAAATTAGGTTTACCATACGGACTGTTCCGGGCAGAGTCCGGAAAGAAGAATATCTGTATAAAGCGTTACGGAGTAAAAACGTGGATATGCAAAAAAACATTGGAAAAACCCGAAGCCCGCCAGCCTCCCATTTTATGAAAAACAACAAGGTAGGATTGGATCTGAAACTCCACAGAGTTTTAGGTAAAACTTCCGGGAGTTTTGCGCAACGGATCAGGGAGTTTTTCTGAAAACATCAGGAAGTTTTGCTTAACGCATCAGGGAGTTTTATCAGGAATTTCACCGTAAACCGTCCGGACAGGCAGATCCGGTGGCTTAAAGTACTTCTGCCACTACAAAAGTGCTGCCTCCGGCAAAGATCAGATCATCAGGATGGGCCACTTTTAAAGCCGCTGAATAGGCCTCCATAACAGAGTTATAGGCTTTACCATTAAGGCCCTTTGCAGCCGCCTCCCGTTGCAGGTCCGCAGCTTCTTTGCCCCGTGGAATATCGGGCTTGCAGAAATAATAGACGGCATTTTGGGGGAGGAGCTTTAAGATGGAAGAACTGTCCTTATCACCCACCATACCCCAAATGATATGGAGCTGGCTAAACGTTTCGTTGAGTAACTGCTGCATAACCAGTTTTACCCCGGCTTCATTATGCCCGGTATCTGCAATTACCCGGGGCTTTTCGCCCAGGATTTCCCAGCGGCCGCGTAGCCCGGTGAGTTGCTTTACGGCTTTAAGGGCGGGTAAAACAAAAGGTGATAAAGAATAACCGCAGGCTTCCAGAACGGATATACCTTTTTGGAGAGTAGCCAGATTTTTAGGTTGGTAGGGGCCGTTGAGATCACTGGACCATTCCGGATTAGGATCATCAGCATAATGAAGGGGAGCTTTACGCTCATGGGCAGTCTCCTCAAAAACAGCTTGCGTCTCAGCATTGGCCTCACCAATAACCACCGGAACCCCGGTTTTGATAATGCCGGCCTTTTCACGGGCTATACTGGCCAGGTTATTCCCCAGGAACTGGGTATGGTCCAGGCTGATGTTGGTAATAATGCTCAGCTCCGGGCTGATCACATTGGTGCTGTCCAGCCGGCCGCCCATGCCTACCTCTATAATAGCTATGTCTGTCTTTTCTTCTGCAAAGTAGTGGAAGGCCATGCCCACCGTCATTTCAAAAAATGAAAGACCAATGGCAGTAAAATCAGATTTATAGCGCTCTACAAAATCTACAACCCTTTGTTCCGGTATCATCTGCCCATTGATGCGAATGCGTTCGCGGAAATCCTTGAGATGGGGAGAGGTGTACAGCCCGGTTTTATACCCGGCCTTTTGAAAGATGGCAGCCAGCATATGCGATACCGAGCCTTTGCCATTGGTGCCGGCCACATGCACGCTCTTGAATTTTTTCTCGGGATGATTCAGCAACTCCATCAGTTGCTCTGTATTCTTCAGATCAGCTTTATAGGCTACTTGTCCCACCCGTTGGTACATGGGGAGTTGTGCAAAGAGCCAGTCCAGGGTTTCCTGGTAGTTCATTAATTCTTAACAAAAGTATAAATGATGTAGCCAATCTGTAAACTGGGCGCTTCAGAGTCGGCCTGCCATTTGGTACGCATGGCTGCGCTTTTGGCTTTGTCAAACAAACAGCTGCTGGTAGTGGTGGTGGCTGCACCTCCGGGTACTTTTTCTCCCGGAATAGCCCGCGTTACGGTTCCGGTTTGATCTACATAGATCTTCACCACTACACGCCCTTCATCACTGTTGTTGGGACAGGGATCAGGCGCGGGTTTAGTCAGGGCCTGACGGTTACCCAACATATAACTACCGCTTCCACCGCCTCCGCCACTATTGCCTCCGGTACGGTTGGGGCTGTTGGGGTCGCCATTGGGGTCGCCCTGGTCGCCACCGCTTTCGGTAACGCCTTCGCCACCAGATTTGGAGCTGGACACTTTACCAAACTGCTCATCCAGTTTGCGTTGCTTTTCCAATCGTTCACGCTCTATGCGCTGTTGCTCCAGTTCTTCCGGAGTAGGTTCGGTTTTTACCGGTTCTTTGGGTTTCTCGGTTTTATTGGATTTGGTATCCAGAGAGGGGGCATCGGTGGTGTTTTGGGTCATTACCGGATTTTCGGCATTGTCCGTTTCCTCCACTTGTTCTTCCTGGGTTTGCTGCTGTTGCTGCTGCGGTACCGCAGCACTTATGCTTTGTGCACCATCGGCTTCATTACCAAGCCCGGTTTCTGAGTTACCAAAATTAATAACAATACCTTCTTCCGGCTTGGGTTCGTAATAGGTTAAACCCAAAAACAGGAACATAATGAACAGGGCCAGGTGAAATACCCCGGTGCCGATCAGTCCTCTGCGTTTGTCTTTTTTATTTTGGGTTTCTTCGCTCATGCTGTTATTTAGGGTCAGTGGCCGCTATCATCTTTAAGCGGTTGCGGTAGGCAATATCCATAACGGATACTACTTTTTCATAAGGCACTGATTTATCCGCCCGTAAGATCAGTACCGCATCTTCCTTGCCTTGTACCTGTTTTAATACCTCGCGTTCCAGCTCCGCTTCACTTACCACCTGGTTACCCACCGAAAAACGGAGGTCTGGTGATATGTTTACCGTAACGTCCTTGCGCTTTACGGTCTGCGCCTTACTGCTGGGCAATACCAGGTCAAGCGCACTGGTGGTAACCAGGGTGGAGGCCAGCATAAAGAAAATAAGCAGGAGGAACACAATGTCCGTCATACTGGACATACTGAACTCTGCGCTTACCTTGCTTCTACGTTTAAGATCCATATTAAGCAGGTTCGTTCAGAAGGTCCATAAATTCCATGGCATTAGCTTCCATCTTGTACACCACCTTATCCACACGGCTTACCAGGTAGTTGTAGCCGATGTAGGCGATAATGCCTACGGCCAGACCGGCCACAGTGGTAGTCATGGCCGTATAAATACCTTCAGCCAGTAATTCAATGTTGATCTGCCCTCCGGCCACGGCCATTTCATGGAAAGCCAGGATCATTCCGATCACTGTACCCAGGAAACCGATCATGGGAGCTGCTCCGGCTACAGTGGCCATGGTGGGAATGTTTTTCTCCAGTTTGGTTACCTGTAGTTTTCCGGTATTCTCAATAGCTGCGTTAATGTCTTTCAGTGGTTTACCAATGCGGGAGATCCCTTTTTCGATCATACGGGCAATGGGCGTTTCCTGGCTTTGGCACAGGGCACGGGCAGCATCCAGTCGTCCGTTGGCTACGTGATCCTTAATATGATTGATGAAATTGTCATCCAGTTTGTTGGCGCGCTTCAGGGCGTTGTAGCGTTCTATAAAGATGTAGACCGCCACTATGGAGAGTATGAACAAAACGCTCATGATGATGATCCCACCAATACCTCCACCGGAAACCAACTCCCAGATGCTGAGTGTGTGTTCCACGGGTTCCTGAACGTCAGTTGCAGGGTCGGCCAGATCAATTTGAAGAAAGGGTATATGCATTGAACCTATTTTTCTTCAAAGATAACGGTGTTGCTGCGCCCTAATTATAGTGCAACAAATAAAAATTAACAGGCTATGGTTTAAATGTGGAATATACTTTCCTGGATAATATAAGTTATGGCACCAGCCGCATAGCCGATAATGGCCAGTAAAGATATTTTCTTAAGGTACCATCCAAAAGACATATTCTCCAGACCCATAACCGCCACACCGGCCGCGGAGCCAATGATAAGTGCGCTACCTCCGGTACCGGCACAATAGGCCAGGAATTCCCAGAAAAGACCGTCCTGTGCAAAAAAGGAGCCTTCTACCACACTCACATCATACATACCCATGGCAGCGGCTACCAAGGGAACGTTATCCACAATGGAAGAGAGGAGTCCAATAATGATACTGATGGCGTAAATCCCGCTTTCTTCAGTAGTGCCAAAGGAGCTGTCCAGAAACCCCGCCATCGTACGCAGCTGACCTGCCGATTGTAAACTGGCCACTGCTAAAAGGATACCGAGGAAGAAAAGGACACTGGCTGTGTCTACTTTTTGAAGCACCCCGATTACGCTGAGCTTATACTTGGCTTCCAGGTTTTTAGCACGGTGTAAAACTTCGGTCAGGGCCCATAATACACCCAGGCTGAGCATCATACCCATAAAAGGAGGGAGGTGTGTATACGTTTTGAAGAAGGGCACAAAAAGGAGGCCCAGCACACCGGCAATGAATACAATATTGCGTTCACGATCTGTGGTAGGGTTTACATAGTGCTCCAGGCCTTCAGACTTGATAGGCCGTTTCACATTACCCTTCATACGTATAGACATAATGATAAGCGGCACCAGCAGGCATACCAAACTGGGGATGATTAATTTAACAATGATAGCACCCGCTGATATTTGGGACCCGATCCATAGCATGGTGGTGGTTACATCTCCAATGGGAGACCAGGCACCTCCGGCATTAGCGGCCAGAATGACCATCCCGGCAAATATCCAGCGGTCATTTTTATCATCAATAAGCTTGCGCAGCAAAGACACCATTACGATGGAGGTGGTAAGGTTATCCAGTGCTGCAGAGAAGAAAAAGGTAAGGATACAGACAATCCACAATAGTTTGGACCGGCTGGTGGTTTTAATACGGTCGGTAATTACGGCAAAACCTTCGTGTGCATCAATTAATTCCACTATGGTCATAGCCCCAAGCAGGAAGAACAGGATGGAGGCAATTTCTCCCAGGTGCTCCAGTATCTGGAACTCCGTAACATAGTGGGTAATCATTTCTGTTTGATCCTCAATATGTGCTTCCTCAAAAAACATATCCGTAACAAAGTGAGGAATGGCCTCAAAATTCACAATGCCCTGGGCACCCAGTACATACACCGTCCAGCAAAGTACTCCTGTAATAAGGGCGGAGGCTGCTTTATCAATGCCAATATTATGCTCCAGGGCTATGGCAGCATAGCCCAGCACAAAAATGACAACCATTAAGATATACATGATGGAAAAATTAGATAAGTTGTTTTAAAGCAATTTCATAGGCCGTTTTGGTCAGCAGCTTTTTGTCTGGATTACGGCTATGACATTTCAGGAGCGCGTGCTTAATACGGCTGGACACATCCATGAAAATAGCGCGATCTGAGATTTCCACATCATCTTCCATCAGGTATCCGAAAACCCGTGCCATGCCGCAATTACTGATAAAGTCGGGTATACAGCTTACGCGCTGATCTGCGTATTCTGAAATAGGTCCGTAAAAGATCTCATTATCGGCAAAGGGAACGTTGGCACCAGATGATATTACCTCCAGGCCGTGTTCTGACATCTTATCCAGGTTTTCTTTACTTACCAGGCGTGAAGCGGCAGCAGGAATGAATATTTCAGCTCCAACCTCCCAGATGCGTTGATTGATTTCGTCAAATTTGACTAGTTTATCATGCACCAGGTAATTGCCGGTTTTGGCATTAAAGAGGTCGCGAATTTCTTCAAATGAAAACCCTTTTTCATTGATCAGTCCTCCTACACGGTCAATAATACCTACTATTAGAGCACCTTCCTGGGCCAGGTAATACGCTGCCGCTGCGGCTACATTTCCCCATCCCTGAATAATCACGCGCTTACCTTTTAGCTGGCCCCCGTAAATGTTATAAAAATGCCGAACCGATTCAGCAGTGCCATAGCCGGTAATCATATCAGCTACAGTATATTCCCGGCTACCGGTTGGGGTTAATTCTTCCCGGCTTACCGGGAAAAGCACACCTTCCTGCAGTTGCTTGATCCTCCTGTTTTTAGTTTCATCGGATGGATTGTAATGGCCTACCAAAACCCCTTCCTGCGGGTGTTCAACACCCAATTCTTTGGTGATGGGTATTACTTCGTGTATCTCATCCACATTCAGGTCGCCACCGGTACCGTAATAATTTTTCAAGAGCGGCTTTACCGCTTTATACCAGCGTTCAAGCACTCCGTTTTTGCGTGGATCATTGGGATTGAAATTAATTCCGGACTTGGCTCCGCCAATGGCCGGGCCGGCTACGGTAAACTTAATTTCCATGGTTTTGGCCAAAGAGAGTACCTCATGTTCGTTGAGTCCTTCACGCATACGTGTGCCACCTCCGGCAGCTCCGCCCCGTAAAGAATTTATAACTACCCAGCCTTCCGCGATGGTTTCACTGTCATGCCAGTGAAATACAATTTCAGCCGGCTTATTCTCATATATCTGAAGAAGATCTTTCATTCCCAATTTATTGATCGCGGCAAAAGTAATAAATAGGGGGAATCAGCCGGGGAGAAACCGACATTATGTAAATGTTAAGCCCTTATTGGTATATCACTCCTGAACTGTGGTTGTGCCGGGCACCGGTTACGGAGGCCAGTATGTTATTTTTGCCCAGATGTTTCAATAAGCCCATAAGCGCAAAAACCAGGGCTTCTTTAAAATCAATCACCTCAGGTTCAGGTACAATCAATTTACAACCGCTTATTTGTTGTACCCGCTCCAGTAAAAAACGGTTATAGGCACCACCACCGCTTACTAAAGTGCATTCAAACGTATGATTTTTTAAAACCTCTCCAATGCGTTGGGCTATATGTTGGGTAAAAGTGGAAAGGAGGGCCGGTGGTTTCAGATTAAAAGGCTTTACCAAAGGCATGAATTCATGGTTTACCCATTCTGCTCCTAATGACTTGGGGGGAGCTTGCTGATAAAAGGGTAATTGCTCCAGTTTATCCAGTAAGGGCTGATCAACTTTACCCTGTCTGGCCATTTCACCTTCATCATCATAGGGCTTGCCCAGCTTTTGGGCCTGAGGGTTCAGAATGAAATTCACCGGACAAATATCAAAGGCCCTGCGCACTCCTTTTTCTTCGAAGGAAATATTGGCAAATCCACCCAGGTTCAGGCAGGCGTCATATGGGTGAAAAAGCAATTGATCTCCTATGGGTACCAGCGGAGCACCCTGTCCGCCCAGGGCAACATCCTGTGGCCTGAAATCACAAACTACCGGTATTTGCAGTTCGGAAAAAAGTTCAGGGCCGTTGCCAATTTGAAGTGTATAGCCTTTATCCGGTTGGTGAAAGAGTGTATGTCCGTGGGAGGCCAGGAGGTGTATGTTTTTCCGGTTTATGGCAAAATCATCTATAAATGCAGTACATACTCGGGCCAGAAAAAGGCCATACTGATGATTGAGTTGCAGCAGCTCTGTAGCGGGTAGCCCGCTGCGAAACGCCAGTTTACTGAGCCATTCAGAGGGGTAGGAGTAGGTTTTGGCATTGAGAATGGTATACGTCCATCCTTTAGCTGAGGTTTGAAATTGGCAATGCACAAGATCCACACCATCCAGAGAGGTGCCCGACATTAATCCCAAAACTTGATATTCCATAGCGGCCTGCCTTAACTTTTTTGCAACGTATACCTTACCTTTGCACCTCTCAAAATTAGGATTCTGAATTAAATACCCAATTCATATGAAATTTCAACTTACCGAGGAACATTTGATGATACAGCAGGCGGCTCGTGATTTTGCACAAAATGAGCTATTGCCAGGTGTAATTGAACGTGATGATAAGCAACAATTTCCCAAAGAGCAGGTAAAGCAAATGGGTGAGTTGGGGTTTTTAGGAATGATGGTGAGTCCTGAGTATGGCGGCAGTGGCCTGGATACAGTATCATACGTATTGGCTATGGAGGAAATTTCTAAAGTAGATGCTTCCTGCTCCGTAATTATGTCGGTAAACAATAGCCTGGTGTGCTGGGGGCTGGAAAAATTCGGTACTGAAGAACAAAAGCAAAAATACCTGGTGCCTCTGGCTAAAGGTGAAAAGATCGGAGCTTTCTGTCTTTCCGAGCCTGAAGCCGGATCAGATGCTACTTCTCAAAAGACCACAGCCATAGATAAAGGAGACCATTACCTTTTAAATGGTACCAAAAACTGGATTACCAACGGAGGAAGCGCTTCGGTATATCTGGTAATGGCCCAAACGGATATTGAAAAAGGACACAAAGGAATCAATTGCCTGATTGTAGAGCGTGATATGGAAGGCTTTACGGTAGGTAAAAAAGAAGATAAGCTTGGTATACGTGGTTCTGATACGCACTCTCTGATGTTTCAGGACGTTAAGGTTCCTAAGGAAAACCGCTTAGGTGAAGAAGGATTCGGCTTTACCTTCGCCATGAAGGTGTTAAGCGGGGGCCGTATTGGTATTGCTGCCCAGGCTTTAGGTATTGCTTCAGGAGCTTATGAACTGGCCTTGAAATATGCCAAAGAGCGTAAAACTTTTGGTAAAGAGATTGGTCATCATCAGGGTATTGGGTTCAAGTTAGCCGATATGGCTACCGAAATTGAAGCAGCCCGTTTGTTATGCTTTCAGGCCGCATGGCTTAAAGATCAGGGTAAAAACTTTGATAAGGCCAGTGCACAAGCTAAGCTTTTTGCCTCTGGTGTAGCTATGAAAACTACTGTGGAAGCCGTACAGGTACACGGCGGTTATGGTTACGTAAAAGAATACCATGTAGAGCGTTTGATGCGTGATGCCAAGATCACACAGATTTACGAAGGAACATCGGAGATCCAGAAGATTGTGATTTCACGTTCTTTACTGCGCGACTAAGATCTTATAAAAATTCGAGGGTGCGTTCCAAACGCATCCCTCTGCTTCCTTTAATCAGGATGGTTTTTCCCCGGGGTTTATTTTGCTTGAGGTACTCTAATGCCTCTTCCGTGGTTTCAAATTTCTGAAATGCGCTTGCATCGGTTTGATAAAATGCCTTGCCTACCAAAAGTGCTTTTTCAGGCTGTATTTGTTTCAATAATTCCACAATCCGGTTATGTTCCTGGGCTTCATACTCGCCCATTTCAAACATATCTCCCAGAATCACCCATTTTGGCCCGTCCGGCAGGGAAGCGATATTTTTTAAAGCCGCTTCCATACTGCTGGGATTGGCATTATAAGCATCTACCACCAAAGTATTACGCTTGGTTTTTTGAACCTGTGAACGATTGTTGGTAGGATGGTAATTCTCAATAGCCTCTTTTGCTTCAACGGAAGACACACCGTAATGTGCGCCTAAGGCGATGGCCGCTGCTATATTGGAAAAATTATAAGCCCCGGTTAAATGAGACTGTATGGACAGATCATTTGATTGAAGGGCGAGATAAGGAGTGGAGGTGCCCAAAAGCTGGAATGTGTAGTCCCAGTTCTCACTCGTAGCAAAGGTAATGCGCTCCAGGTCTTCGGTTTTTTCCAATTGAACGGGATCATCTGCGTTAACGAGAGCCGGTCTTTTATTGGCTCTTAAGAAGGAGTACAGTTCAGATTTACCCTTAATAACACCCTCTTTGCCGCCAAAGCCTTCCAGGTGTGCCAGTCCGAAATTGGTAATATACCCGATATCCGGTTTACAAATAGAACACAGATAAGCTATTTCCCCTTGATGATTGGCTCCCATTTCAATGATGGCCATTTCATGATCATCGGTTATGCTGAGTAAGCTAAGAGGCACACCAATGTGATTGTTGAGGTTGCCTTTTGTAGCCAGCACATTATACTTTGTACTAAGCACGGCATACATTAATTCCTTTGTGGTGGTTTTTCCATTACTACCGGTTAAACCAATAATAGGAATGTTAAGTTTTTGCCGGTGAAAAGAAGCCAGTTCCTGAAGGGTATCCAGGCAATCCTCAACCAGTACACAGTCCGGAGCTTCATATTCCGGTTCATCAATTACCGCTAATACCGCACCTGATTCAAGTGCCTGCCCGGCAAACTTGTTACCATTGAAATTAGCTCCCTTAAGGGCAAAGAAAATACTTCCCTTGGTGATGGACCTGGTGTCAGTAGATATGCCTTTTGAAGCAATGAAGGCATGATGTAAATCAGTTATAGTCATAAAAAAAATCCCCCGGCTTTAGGCGGGGGATTGAATGCTTAGTTATATCTGTATCGTTCAAATTTATCCCTTTTGGGTTTCTCCGGATCTTCTTCACGACCTTCATCTGCATTTTGGAAACCGAGTTTATCCATGGCACAACGGAACCCGATGTAGTCGGTAGCCTGATCTTCTTCCAGATATCTTCTGGTACCGGGACTTAACCAATAGGCACGATCTTTCCAGCTTCCTCCTTTATATACGCGGGTGGTGTTTCCAATAAGGGTGGTCTGTGCGTAGTCATACATCAGAGCCTCACCTTCATTCACTTCCTGATCATAGTAAATACTTGATTCTTTATCACCATCCAGGTAATCACGATAGTCCGAGTATTGATAATTTCTACGGTTTAGGTTTTCTTCTTCTGTAACCGGACGAACAGGTAATTCACCTGGTAAGCGGGCAATAGTACTGTCATCATCATACTGTGGCTCCTGTAGCACTTCCAAAGCTCCTATTCCCTGATAATCTTTATCAAAAGTGGAGAATTGATTTCCGCGGAAAGGGTTTAGATCCGTTACATCTTCAAGGCTAAGCGGACGGTATACATCAAGCACCCACTCTGCTACATTACCTGCCATATCATAAAGACCAAAATCATTAGGAGGATAAAACTTTACCTGCATAGTATATTGTGCCTGATCGTTAAGCCAGCCACCAAGACCCATATAATCACCTCGGCCTCTTTTAAAGTTGGCTAACATATTTCCACGCTCATTCTTTTCAGGGTTACGCATAGAACCACCGGCCCAGGTATACTTATTACCTTCTGCTACACGGTTGTATTTACGTGCACCAATGTTACCATAAGCGGCATACTCCCATTCAGCTTCAGTTGGGAGGCGGTATTTTGGAAGCAGCATACCGTCTTCCATGCGTACCGGACGACCTTCTTTACCGTAAGAGCTATTAGGACTGTTATCTTTTAAACCTTTGCGGTTTTGTTGTGTGTACTCACCTGGTTTATATAGGTAAACTTCGGTATTAAAATGATCTGCATCCTGTTGATCGGGGAATTCATTGAAAACCCCTTCATCAATTAAAATTTGCTCATTTACACGATCTGTACGCCAGGAGCAATACTTCATAGCCTGGATCCAGCTGACACCAACCACCGGGTAAAAGTTATAGGCTGGAAAGCGGAAGTAATTTTCCACCATCGCCTCATTGTAAGAAAGCTTATCGCGCCAAACTAAAGTATCGGGCAGAGCACTGTTATAAATCTCCGGGTAATAATCGTAGTCAAAAACACGCTTTAACCAATACAGGTACTCACGGTAATCTACGTTGGTAACCTCATTTTCGTCAATGTAGAAAGACTGTACAGTTACCTGACGTGGAATATTATTCCAGTCCTTATAAAAGTCTTCTTCAACGCGGCCCATAGTAAAAGTACCACCCTCTACAAAAACAAGACCCGGTCCGGCCACCATTCCATCAAATTTATCATTGATAGAAAAACCTCCGTTATCCTTTTCGTTGTATTCCCACCCGGTAGTATTACTCGAAGATCCACCACAGGCGGTAAGTAAAGCCAACCCCAGTATGGAGAGGGAACTAAACACGTTTCTAAAGTTCATAGTCTTCATCCTTCAATGTTGTGTTGTGTTCTAAAACTAAAATTTAGGACATTTTATTGCTTTGATCTGCTTTCTTCTTACCCGGCAAGGGAATTGATAAGAGAGCGAAATTTCATGAGCCCCACCAAGATCATTGGCGAATTGCGAGATAGTTATATCATAACTATAACCTATTTTCCATGCCAGCTCATCAGGGGCGTAACCCAGGAGAACAACTATAGCATCAGGGTTTGAGGTACTGGTCCGGAAACCTAAACCTCCTGAAATAGAAGCCCGGCTAAAGGCCGTACTGATAGTCATTTGGTTATACGGACCCTGAACCTGATACACTATGTTCGGAATAAGATAATTTTGCAGACTATTGCTAAGACGTTTACGCCCTAAGGGAATGGTTACACCGGCATGTCCGGTTATTTTCATTGGTAAGTTGGAGGTTTTGAAAAAGCTTTCGTCTGGTTGAGTAAGGTGATTTATAGTAGCACCAATGTAGAAACGCTCTGTAAAACCGAGAAAACCTACACTCACATCCAGATGAGAGTTTACATTGTTACCCGGAGGGATCTCGCTGGATTCCTTAACAAAACCGTAGAAAGGATCAATCTGGTCCGGGAAAGTAAAACCGTCCCAGTTTATAGCTCTTTGACGGAAAGTGGCCTGAAAACCGGTGAGAAAGGAAAACTTTCTTGAAACTTTAAGGTGATACGAATATATACCGCTCACTTCAGTGGTAGAAAGAGCCCCGTTACCAGCCTCGTCACGAATAGCTAATAAACCTAAACCACCGTTGAGACCATCTACATATTGATCATATGAGGCAGAATAGGTCTGATATACGTCAAGAACCGGATATTGATTCCGATAGTTAAGGTTAAGCCTGGGGCATTTGGCCACTCCTGCAAACGCAGGGTTTAAGTACAGGGGGTTAGCATAATACTGTGTAAAGTGAGCGTCCTGGGCTTTGGTTAAGCCAGGAGCCAGTAATACCAGTGTAACTAAAAGAGTCAGTAATTTCTTGCCCATTCCAATAAAGGGTTTCAAACTACAATTATACAAATAATTTGGTGTTTGATTAAATTAAATTGCTCTCCTCCCGGGAGAAGGTTACAAATAAAACCATTTTTTTAAAACCTGCTTAAAGGAAAACTAAGTTTGCAGTGAAAAATTTCATGAGCCCTTTGATTTTTTCATAATACATTGCCAGGTGAACCGTTATCCATTGTACAAAATTGAATCAATGAGTAAACCCTTTCATTTACATGTCTTTATTCTGTTTCTGACATTATCTGGATATTGTATAAATGCCCAGCAGGAAGATCATCATTCTATCAAATGGGCAGAACAGCGATCTTCTCAGGCCGGGGCAATCCCATCTTTCAAAAATGCGGTCTACGATTACGAAAGACCTAATGTTTTAAAATACTGCGACACGCGTAAGGTAAATTCTCGTGGAGTATATGATGTGGTTTTAACTAATATCCGCTACGAAGCTGTATCAAACACTGAGCAGCGCTTGCTTAAGTCTGAAAACCTGGATGCCCAGCCCAAAGTGGAGGTTGGTTTTGGTGAGCATAAAGGTAATTTTGAAGTGTCTTACTGCTTTGCTCCCTATGTAAGGCAGAATGGTATTGTGAAAAAAGTAAGTGGCTTTGATGCCCGCGTTGTAGCGTCTGCTGCTCCTGCTAAAGGGAAAAGGAGTTCGGTGCAGGCTTTCAAAAACAACTCTGTTTTAAGTACGGGTGATTGGTTCAAGTTTTCAATAACCTCTGACGGTATGTTTAAGCTTACTCCGGCTGATCTTACGGATGCAGGGATTAAACTGGATAATACCCCGTTAAGCAGCATACGGGTAATGGGGAACGGACAGGGGATTTTGCCTGCCGCCAATGATGCCCCCCGAAAAGATGATCTGCAGGAAATACCACTTAAAGTGGTAGATAATAATAGTAATGGAATTTTTGATGGTTCTGACTATGCTCTTTTTTATGCAAAAGGGCCACATACATGGGCTTATAACCAAAATTCAGGCTCGTTTAATCATACTTTAAACTTTTACCGGGACGCCAATTTTTATTTTGTTTCTGTAAACAGTGGAGTTGGAAAGCGGATAGCAGAGCAACCAGGCAAGCCCGGAGTAGCTGGCACCACCATTACCACTTATGATGATTACCAGTTTAAAGAAGATGAACTGGAAAACCTGGTTGGAGCCGGAAGAGAATGGATGGGTGATGTTTTTGACTTTGACCTGAATAATAATTATGGTTTTAACTTCCCTGATCTTGTACGCTCACAGCCCATTAAGATTAGGGTAAGAGCCGTTGGCAGAGCGGGAACCGATAATACGTTTATGAACGTTCTGTATAACGACACCAGCAGAATGTTATTGAATTTTCCGGCCTACATAAAAACGGATGGGGCCAATTTTGTTCAGGTTGCAGATAATACAACCAGCTTCAGGAGCCGGGCAGACAACTTTTCTCTCAATCTTCGCTATAACAATTCTGCAAACCCTACCGGGGTGGCCTGGTTGGATTTTATTGAAGTACAGGTACGCAGAAATCTTATTTACCGCAACAATGCTTTGGTGTTCAGGGAAGTCTCTACCGTTGGTGCCGGAAATGTAACCGAATTTGTAATATCCAATGCAAATGCCCAATTGGAGGTTTGGGATGTTTCGGACATCAATAAAGCTTTTGCCATACAGGGGCAACTCAATGGAACTAACCTTTCGGTAAAAGTAGGTACCGATTCTTTACGTGAATTCGTAACCTTCCGGGGTAATAGTTTTCCCGCTCCTGAATTTAAAGGTAAAGTGGAAAATCAGGATTTGCATGCCCTTAGCCCTGCAGAAATGGTAATTGTAGTACACCCTAACTTTTTGGAAGCAGCTGAAAGGCTTGCCACGTTCCACCTGGAGCAGGATAATATGAAAGTAGAGGTGGTTACGGTGGATCAGATATATAATGAGTTTAGTTCAGGAGGGCAGGACATCACAGCTATCAGAGATTTTATGCGGATGCTTTATACACGTAACAACGGTTCGGCCTCAGATCTCCGGTTCCTATGCCTTATGGGCGATGCAAGTTATGATTATCGTGACCGCTTAAGTAATAACAGTAATTACGTACCCATTTGGCAACACCCCAACTCATTCAGTCTTCAGGCCTCTGCGGTAAGTGATGATTATTATGGGTATTTAGATCCCAGCGAAGGGGGTAGTATATCTTCCGGTATTCTGGATATAGGCATTGGCCGGATACCTTGCGGTTCTCTGGGGCAGGCGCAGGTGTTTGTAGATAAAGTAATTCATTATACCACCGGGTCCAATCGCTTTGGAGACTGGAGAAATAAGATTCTGTTGATGGCTGATGACAGGGATCAAATATGGGAAAGTAAGTTTGTTACTTTTTCAGAGTCTCTGGAAAACATAGCCAAAGGCTCGTCCAATGCGTTTAATGTGGAGAAGATCTATGCAGATTCGTATAAACAAGTGTCTACTTCAGGAAGTGAATCCTACCCGGAGGCGAGTAGTGATATGTTCCGGAAAATTCAGCAAGGTAATTTAGTGACCAATTACATTGGCCACGGTGGGGAGATTGGTCTTGCCTCTGAAAAACTCTTGCAGCTTTCAGATGTAAATGGATGGACTAATTATGATGCCATGCCACTTTTCCTCACTATTACCTGCGAATTTACCCGACTGGATGATCCCAAAAGAGTATCGGCCGGAGAGCAATTACTTCTGAATCCTAACGGAGGAGCAATTTCCCTGGTTTCAACTACCCGTGTGGTAGATGTTGAATCGGCCAGTGCACTGAACGGAAACATCTTTGATAGTTTATTGACCAGGCCCGATAACTTTCCCAAACGGTTGGGTGATATTATTAAGGATGCAAAAAATGGTAACGACCTCAGAAATACCTTTAATCGCTTAAAATTCTCTCTTTTTGGAGATCCGTCTATGCGACTGGCTATTCCCTTCTTCAGAGTGCAAACCAACGAAGTGAATGGTAAAGCCGTGGCTTCCGGAAGTCTGGATACATTGCAAGCCTTGAGCAGAGTAACTATTAAAGGCCAGGTAAATGATCTGAATAATCAAAAATTAAGTGATTTTACCGGGGTCCTCAATGTATCCGTTTTTGATAAGCCAAATGAAAGAGAGACTCTTGCCAATGATGGGGTGGGTTCGCCAATAAACTTCAAATTACAGAGTAGCCTGATCTACCGGGGTAAGGTAGATGTGAAAAACGGAGACTTTAATATAGAATTTCTGGTGCCTTTGGATATTGCTTATCAGTTCGGGTTCGGGAAAATCAGTTATTACGCAACCAACAGCGATCTGGATGCCGCGGGTGTTTTTGATACCATAATAATAGGCGGGTTCAATAATAATGCTCCGGAAGATAATGTGGGGCCGGAAGTACGCTTGTTTATCAATGATGAATCCTTTGTAAGAGGAGGAATAACGGACGCTAATCCGGAGCTGTATGCGGTAATATCAGATTCCTCAGGAGTTAATACCGTAGGCAATGGAGTAGGTCATGACCTGGTGGCTGTACTGGATAATAAAACAGATCAGTCTTACGTGGTGAATGAATATTATGAAGCTGACCTCAATAGTTATCAGTCCGGTTCGGTGCGCTATCCGTTTTATGATCTTGAAGACGGTACGCATACACTTAAATTAAAAGTATTTGATGTATACAATAATTTTGCTGAGGCGGAAACGGATTTTGTGGTAGCTGAAGATGAAGACCTGGCTTTAGAGCACGTTCTTAATTACCCCAACCCTTTTACTACCTACACCGAGTTTCAGTTTGAGCACAATCGGGCTAATCAACCGCTTGATATACAGGTGCAGATCTTTACCGTTTCCGGAAAACTGGTTAAAACGATCAATGCATCCAGGATGCCTACCGGCAATCGGATTACCGGAATTGCCTGGAATGGACTGGATGATTATGGTGATAAAATTGGAAAGGGCGTGTATGTATACCGGGTTAAAGTAAGAACTCAAAACGATAATGCCCTGGCTGAGAAATACGAAAAACTGGTTATTTTGCGTTGATCTCCAGTTTTGAATAATAAAATTACTTTTGTAGCCCTTTTATAAAGAAATAATGAAGAAGTCATTTTACCTTACTTTACTCTTTTTTAGTGTACATATTGTTGTAAGAGCTCAAGGCGGAGGCCTTGAAGCAGTTGATGCAGAGTATTACAGTTCTTTGCGTGGCATTACAACTGCCGTGCCCATAATTGCTATTTCACCTGATGCCCGGGCCGGAGGTATGGGAGATGTTGGTGTGGCCTCAGAGGCAGATATCAATTCTATTTACTGGAACCCGGCTAAACTTGCTTTTCTTCCGGACGGAACCCGGGCCTTATCCATATCCTATACCCCGTGGTTAAATAAATTGGTAAATGATATAAACCTGGCTCACGTTTCAGGTGCTATAAAAATTGGAGATAATCAGGCAGCTGGTTTAGCCATGCGTTACTTCTCCCTTGGCGAGATTAATTTCAGAAGTGAAAACAATGATGATCTGGGATCTGCTTACCCTTATGAAATGACCTTAAACGGAGCTTATGCCCTTAAATTAAGTAAAACCATGTCTTTGGCAGTAGGCTTGCGTTACATCTACAGCAATCTAACCGCAGGGAACCAAAGTCCGGGAAATGATACGAAGCCAGGTCAAACCCTGGCTACCGATATCGGGTATTTTTTTACCAGCCGTGAGTATAATATGGAGGGCGGAATGCGTCAGTCTTTTGCAGCCGGTTTGAATATCTCTAATGTAGGAGGGAAAATATCCTACTCCAATAATGCCTCGGCAGACTTTATTCCTACCAATTTAAGGATTGGAGGAGCCTACAATCTGAAATTCGATAAGTATAACCGTATGTCTTTTATGGTAGATGTGAATAAGCTTTTAGTGCCCACACCACCCTTGCGCGATGTAGAAGATCGCGATAATGATGACGATACGGATGAGATTCTGGCCGGTAAGGATGATAATGTCAACTCTTTTCAGGGAATTTTTCAATCCTTTAATGATGCCCCGGGTGGTTTTAGCGAAGAGTTGGAAGAACTCATTATCAATACGGGTGTAGAATTTTGGTACGATGATCGTTTCGCTTTTCGCGGAGGGTATCAGTATGAGGATACTGAAAAAGGCGGGCGTAAGTACTTTACTATCGGTTTAGGTTTACGCTACAACGTATTCGGAATGGACTTTGCCTACCTGATACCATCATCTGCTCTTGTAAAAAGTCCTTTGGAAAACACACTTCGTTTTACGCTTCTTTTCGATTTTGAGAAAGTTGCTGCAGAGTAAATAATTCGCTTGAAGAAAATCCGGAAAACCATCGAACTTTGGGAAATCTCTGAAGAAGAGCTTAGCCCCAAACAAACTCAAATTCTGCAAAAAGCCGAAGAGGCTCTCTCAGGAAGCTATTCCCCTTACAGTAAATTTCCGGTAGGTGCCGCTCTTTTATTAGAAGATGGTTCTGTAATTAAAGGTGCCAACCAGGAAAACGCAGCTTATCCATCCGGTTTGTGTGCAGAGCGTGTAGCCCTTTTCCATTATGGGTCCAATAACTACGCTTCTTCTATTGATACCATAGCTATTTCCATAGCTAGAGAAACCGATGAATTTCCCTTTCCTTGTGGTAGTTGCCTCCAGGTGATGAGTGAATATGCTCAGCTTCAAACATCCGCTTATGATATACTGTTGTATCATCGGAAAAGCGGAAAGGTTCTTATAAGTAAAGGAGTGGGAAACCTCCTGCCTTTTGCTTTTAAAAAAGAGCACCTTCCAGGCTAAGTCATACCGGTCTTTTTATTATAAATTTGCGGCCAGCCATAAATTCGTAAACACAATGCCAAAAAAGAAAATTACTAAATCGGTATACCTCAAATGGTATGAGGATATGCTTTTCTGGAGAAAATTTGAAGACAAGGCCGCTGCCTTATATATCCAGCAAAAAATACGCGGGTTCCTCCATCTGTATAATGGTCAGGAAGCGGTTTTGGCCGGTTCGCTTCTGGCGATGGAAGAGGGAGATAAAATGATAACGGCCTATCGGAACCACGTTCAACCCATTGGTCTGGGTGTGGAAGCTAAAAAAATTATGGCTGAATTAATGGGCAAAGTCACCGGAACCTCTGAAGGTAATGGTGGCTCCATGCATATGTTTTCCAAAGAACACCATTTTTATGGAGGGCACGGCATTGTAGGTGGACAAATCCCCTTAGGAGCAGGTTTGGCTTTTGCTGATAAATATGCGGACCGTAAAAATGTAACTTTATGTTATATGGGAGACGGAGCTGTGCGTCAGGGTGCTTTTCATGAAACGATGAACCTGGCTATGCTTTGGAATCTTCCGGTGGTATTTATAATTGAGAATAATGGATACGCTATGGGTACCAGTGTTGCCCGTACCGCAAACCATTCCGATATATGGAAATTGGGATTAGGGTACGAAATGCCTTGCGGCCCGGTAGACGGTATGGACCCTGTAAAGGTTTACGAGGCTATGCATGAAGCCGTGGAGCGTGCCCGAAAGGGAGACGGACCGACTTTATTGGAAGTGCGTACGTATCGGTATAAAGGTCATTCCATGAGTGACGCCCAGCACTACCGTACCAAAGATGAAGTAGCAGAATATCAGAAAAAAGATCCGATCACTATTGTGCTTGATGTAATTAAGGACAAGAAATACGCTACGAAAAAAGAAATTGAAGAAATTGACGGACGGGTAAAGGAAATGGTGAGTGAATGTGTAGAGTTTGCAGAAGAATCAGATTTTCCGGAGGCCAGTAATCTGTATGCCCATGTGTATAAGCAGGAAGATTATCCGTTTATTAAAAATCATTAATCCAAAACAGGACTAAAAAATGGCTGAAGTAGTAAATATGCCGCGTTTGAGCGATACCATGGAAGAAGGTACCGTTGCAAAATGGCATAAAAAAGTAGGTGATAAGGTAAGTGAAGGAGATTTGCTGGCCGAAATAGAAACCGACAAAGCCACTATGGATTTTGAAGCTTTCCAGGAAGGTGTGCTTTTGCATATAGGCGTTGAGGAAGGAGACACAGCAGCTGTAGATTCTATTCTCGCTATTTTAGGAGAGAAGGATGAGGATATAAGTGAACTGTTGGACGATGGAAGTTCAGAGAAAAAAGAAGAAAAGGAAAAGGAGAAAGAGGATGTAGAGGAAGCCGATGATTCGGATTCAGAAGAAGATAAAGAAGAAAAATCTTCCGGTAAGGAAGCTTCCGAACAACATAATGAAGATAACGCTTCCTCTTCTGAAGATGGTAAACGTCTGAAAGCATCCCCGCTCGCTAAGAAATTGGCGGAAGAAAAGGGTATTGATATTAATGATGTAGAAGGAAGTGGTGAAGGTGGCCGAATTGTAAAGCGCGACATAGATAATTTCAAGCCTAAGTCTTCATCCGCAGAGAGCTCTTCTAAAGCTGCAGTCCTGGGAGAGGAAAGCTATGAAGATGTCAGTGTTTCACAAATGCGTAAAACTATTGCCAAGCGTTTGGGCGAAAGTAAATTTAGTGCCCCGCATTTTTACCTCACTATAGATGTGGATATGGCTAATGCTATGCAGGCCCGCACGGGAATCAATGAGATTGCAGAAACTAAGGTGAGTTTTAATGATATTGTTATTAAAGCCTGTGCTGTGGCTTTAAGAAAGCATCCATCTGTAAATTCCTTCTGGATGGGCGATAAAATCCGCCAGAACCATCATGTTCATGTAGGGGTGGCAGTAGCTGTCTCCGAAGGTTTAGTGGTGCCGGTAATACGTCATGCAGATCTCAAAGGGCTCAGTGCAATTAATGCTGAGGTGAAAGATATGGCGGAGAAGGCTCGGAATAAAAAACTGCCCCCGGCCGATATGGAAGGAGGTACTTTTGCGGTATCCAACCTTGGAATGTTTGGAATAGAAGAATTCACTGCTATTATTAACCCACCCAATAGCTGTATCCTTGCGGTAGGAGCAATTCGCCAGGAACCTGTAGTGAAAGACGGTCAGATTGTAGTTGGTAACCGAATGAAAGTAACGCTTAGTTGTGATCACCGTACGGTTGATGGTGCTACCGGAGCGGCCTTTCTTCAAACGGTTAAAAGTTTATTGGAAAATCCGGCAAGCATGCTGATCTGACCGGACACGATATTATAATACTAAAAGAGCTCCCTTTTCGGGAGCTCTTTTTATTTTTGACCTTATGAAAAACATTATTATCACCGGAGCCAGCAAAGGAATTGGATATGCAACGGCACTTGAGTTTGCCGGACAGGGGCATCAGGTGCTTGCCATTGCCAGAACAAAAAGTAAATTGGTTGAGCTGGAAGAGAAGAGTGGGGGGATAATAAAGGGGGTTGAAGCAGACCTGACCAGGCAAAATGATACCTTATATATAGAAGAGCATTTTTCGAAGGTAGATATTGTCATTCACAATGCAGGATATTTAGTAAATAAACCCTTTAAGGATATTACCGAGAAGGAACTGGAGACAAGTTACCGGCTCAATGCAATGGTGCCCTTTATGTTTACCCAACAGGTTTTACCTCATTTAAACCCGGATGCGCATATATTAATGATAGGGAGTGTGGGTGGCGTTACAGGAACCCAGAAGTTTCCGGGGCTCTCAGCGTACAGTAGTAGTAAGGCAGCCATGTCATGTTTGGCAGAGGTTTTACAGGCTGAATACGCAGAAACAGGAATAACTTTTAATTCATTAGCTCTTGGAGCGGTACAGACTGAAATGTTAGCTGTAGCCTTTCCGGGCTATCAGGCTCCGGTTACTCCGGCCAGTATGGCAAAATACATTGTCAACTTTGCGCTTTCTGCACCTTCTGTGATTCGGGGAAAAACAACTTTAGTAAGCCGAACCAATCCCTGATCGAAATTTTTCCGCCACATTACCAGTCATTTAGGTGGTCGGTAAGGGAAATAAACATG
This sequence comes from Owenweeksia sp., assembly GCA_965212245.1. Taxonomy (GTDB): domain Bacteria; phylum Bacteroidota; class Bacteroidia; order Flavobacteriales; family Schleiferiaceae; genus CAKZNE01. The sequence continues at coordinate 1,959,924 of OZ243107.1, forward strand.
ATAACGCTTGCAGGTATCAAAAGTAGACTTACATTTGCCGCCCCATTCAGAAAAACCGAATGGAACGGTTCTTAAAA